>NZ_JBEYFB010000073.1:0-23594 GCF_040634135.1 Streptomyces sp. NPDC007164 | reverse complement strand
CAGGAGAAATTGATGCTCAAGCGAACCATGGTGACCCTCGCGACAGCCGTCCTCGGGTTGTCCGCTCTGGCTGCTGCCCCCGCTCAAGCAGCCCCTGTGGCCCAGGCCGATCCGCCCACCGGCTGCGTCACCTGGATCGAGTGGCTCCATGAGGGCCCCAACGTCCACTGGTACGGAGGGGGCAACGTGCAGTGCGACACCGGCACCTACCAGGCCAAGGTGGTCTGCCTCGACGTGCAGTCGGGCATGGGGGGCGTCGTGTACAGCAACTACACCGTCGAGGCGCCCGAGGTGGCCCGCGTCGCCTGCAACCCCGGCAGCGTCGCGCAGAGCGTCCACGTCGTACCTGCGTAGCGGCATCCCGGACCTGCCACTGCCGAAGGGCGGAGCGTCCACGCAAGCCGGCCCTCTGCCTGTGGTATTCGCAAGCCGTGCCGCCAATCACGCGGCAGCGGCCACGAGTTGGGTTCCGGAACCCCGCCGAGCACCCTCTGGGGCCGAGAGAGGGGGCCGGGGAATGAAATCAGAGACGGAACGAAGGCTTGGGCGCGGTGGTCGGGCAATTCGAGACCGACAGTGTGCGGCACGGCAAGACCGCTCTGGCCGCAGAGGGTGTCAGGCCGGCCGCACCCGGTCGGGCCGGCGCGTCCCGCCGGGCCCGTTCGTCCTCGTCCTTGATGAGCCCGGCCGCGCGGGCCGCCGTCTTGATGATGGTCCGCACGGTCCGGGCTGATCAGCGTGCTCTCCTTCGGGCCGAGTGAGATCGACGGCACCGAGCTGGCGTGCCCAGCCCTTGAGCGGAAACCCGTGGGCGCTCTCCACCACAACCAGCGACGACGCCCGGGCCAGGTTCATCGCGAAGTCGAGGCTCTTCGCGTCCGGCACGTACGCGAAAACCGGCCCGGTCCCGCGCCCGACGCGTTCACCCGAGGCACGCGGTGTGGTGATGGTGTGTTCTGCCGCGAAGCGCCGCAGGGCCGGGATCTGCTGTTCCACCCCGCAGGCGTTGAGCACCAGCACACCGGTGGCACCTTGCTCCGCGCACTCCTGCCGGATCCAGTCCACAGCCAGACCCGCTGCGACAGCCCAGTCCCGTTCGGGGTCATCGTCGGGCACCCACGCCGCCCGCAGGATGCTGCTCGTATCCGCCATATGCACGTCCTTCCACCGGTCCGGAGCGGGCTTGCCCACATGGCATGCCCGCGCTGACCACGCTATCGGCGCCCTATGACAACCGGTGCAGAGTGAACTGAACCGCCCCGGTTCCAGTAGAGACTCGATTTCATGAAAGGATCGAGTCATGGCACGACCTTCCCGATACCCGCTTGAGCTCCGCCGTCGTGCGGTGCGCATGGTCGCCGAGGTACGCGACGATCACCCGAACGAGACGGCCGCTCTGCAGGCGGTGACCGAGAAGCTCGGCATCGGCTCCCGCGAGACGCTGCGGAACTGGGTGAAGCAGCACGAGATCGACGCGGGGACGCGTTCAGGGACGACGACGGAGGAATCCGCCCAGCTCAGGGCGTTGAAGAAGGAGAACGCCGAGCTGAAGCGGGCCAACGAGATCCTGAAGGCCGCGGCAAGTTTCTTCGCGGCCGAGCTCGACCGGCCACACACTCGCTCGTAACGTTCATCGACGAGCACCGGGACCGCTTCGGCGGCGTCGAGCCGATCTGCAGGACGCTCACCGAGCACGACTGCAAGATCGCCCCTTCCACGTACTACGCCCACAACAAACGCCTCGAAACTCCCTCAGCCCGTTCCGTGCGCGACGAGGAACTCAAGGAGCGGATCCAGGACGTCCACACGTCCAACTACCGCGTCTACGGCGCGAGGAAGATCTGGCGCGAGCTGAACCGGCAGGGACATGCCGTGGCCCGCTGCACCGTGGAGCGCCTGATGCGCGAGCTCGGCATCCAGGGCGCGGTGCGCGGCAAGCGCGTCATCACCACGCTCCCCGGCGGCCAGGCCGAGCGGGCCCCCGATCTGGTCGACCGCGACTTCGTCGCCGCCGCCCCGAACCGGTGCTGGGCAGCGGACTTCACCCACGTGAAGACCTGGGCCGGTGTCGTCTACGTCGCCTTCGTCGTGGACACCTTGTCCCGCCGGATCGTCGGCTGGTCCGCGGCCACCGTGAAGGAGACGGTCTTCGTGCTGGACGCCCTGGAGATGGCGATCTGGCAACGCGACCGCGACCAACAGCCCGTCAGGCCAGGCGAGTTGATCCATCATTCCGACGCCGGGTCGCAATACACGAGTTTCCGGCTCGCCGAGCATCTGGACGCCGCCGGCATCGCCGCCTTGATCGGATCGGTCGGCGACGCATACGACAATGCCCTGATGGAGAGCGCGATCGGCCTGTTCAAGACCGAGCTGATCAAGCCCCGGCGGCCATGGAAGACGCTGCCCGACGTCGAGCTCGCCACCACCGAATGGGTCGACTGGTACAACCACCGACGACTCCACGGTGAGATAGGCCACATTCCACCCGTCGAATGCGAAGCCAACTACTACACCGAACTCACGAAACCCCAGGTCATCACCACAATCTGAGATCTCTACCGAACCCGGGGGCGGTTCACCCCGCCGCCCGCCGAGTCCTCGACACCGCCGTCCTCAGCGACCAGGTTGTCCAGCCGGGGCCGAGTCGCCGCCGAGAGCCGATCCACGGTGGCCGCGCAGAACCGTTCGTGGAAGGTAGTGACCGCCGAACCGACCAGGCGGGCGATGCGTCCCGGTGTCGGCGGCTCAGCGACCTGCCGGATCTTCGCCTCGGGCCGTACAGCGCGACCGCATCCGCCGTGAACTGCGGCGGACAGTTCATCACGACCACGAGATGTCCGTTCCCAGATCCTCAGGATCCAGTGTCTCGTGTGTCCATGATTCGAGCTCAAGGCCGAGCCCGGTTCTGCCAGCCCTGCCCTACGACCGAGTGCCCAGCAGTACAGGAACGTCGAGCCGGCCGTTGAGCATGAGGGAGGGGAAGTGCTGGAGGGCGGCGTCGGGTACGGCGATACGGATGCCCGGGAATCGTTCGAACAGTGCAGGCAGCGCAGTGGTGGCTTCGAGCCGGGCCAGCGGCGCACCGATGCACACATGAGGTCCGTGACCGAAGCTGGTGTGTCCGCCTTGCGGGCGTCGGGTGATGTCGAGGGTGGACGCCTCAGGACCGTAGCGTTCAGGGTCGCGGCCCATAGCCAGATAGTTGATCAGCAGAGGGTCTCCGCGCCGCACATCCGCGTCGCCGATCCGCACAGTCTGCGTGGCGTAGCGAGCGAAGAAAGAGGCGAGGGGAGCGTCGTAGCGCAGGATTTCCTCGACAGCACCGGCCCACAGTGCCGGGTCTCCCGTCGCACGGCGCAGCTGCTCGGGGTGGGCGAGCAGCGCACGAAGACCATTGACCAAGACGTGCACGGTGGTTTCGTGGCCCGCCCCGATCACCACCAGGAGGGTGCCGATCAACTCCTCGTCGGAGTAGGGCTCGTCGACGCAAGCGGCCAGCAAGCCGCTGACGAGATCGTCCCCGGCCTCCATCCGGCGACGAGTGATCAACTCGGTGATGAGCTCACGGATTCCCCGGACAGCGGCACTCTTCCGCTCGGCGGTCACGGCTTCACTGAAGAAGTCCTCGAACAGCACGCGCAACGTCTCATGCCAGCCCTCTGGGATCCCCAATAATGCGCCAATGACCTTCATCGGAACCTGGAACGCGAAAAGGGTGCGGTAATCTACAATCCCTCCGTCGCTGGCCGCGGATGCCTCGGCAAGTCGGTCCAGTTGCTCCTCGACGATGGCGCTCACCCGGCCGCGCAGAGCCTCCACTCGTGTCGGCGTGAGTGTCCGGGCGAGCGGGGCCCTCAGTCGGCGATGCTCCATGCCGTCCACGGTGATCATGCTACGTGGCGTGTCCACGACGGCACGCAAAGGCCAATCCGCCGGGACCTCTCCACGCTGCCAGGCGTGCCATACAGCGATGTCCTTCACGAAACGAGGGTCGACCAGCAGTGCCCGCCCCAACGCGTCGGACGTCACCAACCAGGCAGCCAAGCCGCCTGGGAGCTCGACAGGGACAAGCGGTCCGAGGCGCCGGAGACGAGCCGCTTGACGGTGCAGATCACCGTCGGAGGGGGCGATCCGGAGAGCGGGGCGGGACAAGGCCAGATCCACGGGCGGTACTCCGTTTACCTAGAGGGGGCGGGAAGGGACAGGCCCCTGCTGTTTCCTCGCACCAGCATGACGGAAATCGCACTCACGACGAAAGTGTCTCGGCTGAACTGCCGAGGCCAGCCTCAAAAGGATCAGTGAACCCTCGGGCGACAGAGCTCGGCACGTCGTGATCTGAGTCCACACGGCATGTCTCGTGCTCAGAGATGGGTGTCAAGGCCCACAGTGCCCAGTGCCCGAAGCTGGTCAGGGCTGCGACGGCCGTGGCGGCACCCGCACGAGACTGTCTCCCGCTCTCCTGGGTATTGGGGCCATGGATGGCTCCGCTCCCGGGAGAGATCAAGGCGCGTTCTCCGATTCTCCGTCGACAGCGGACGACCGACCCCGGCTCATGTCCGGGGTCGGCGACTGCAGAGGTCTCTCCTTACCTGAGTTTTTTCCTTGGAATCGCGCGGCAGACCGAGTGGACCGGTGCTGTCCGCGCCGGTCTGTCAAACGCCGCCACCGGAGACCGCTGTTGCGAGTTCGACGGTGTCATTGATCGTTGTTGCCGTATCCGTCGTCTCCGTGGCCGTAGCCGTAGGCATCTGTGGGGTGGGGGGAGGGGGACGGAGCGGTGCCGTGATTCTTGTTGGTGAGCGTGCAGGTGACCGAGTCGCCTGCGGCAAGGGTGACCTGATCGTCAGCGACCGGAATCTCCTCGCCTTCGGAGTCCTCGCATTCCCAGCCGGTCGGC
Source organism: Streptomyces sp. NPDC007164 (assembly GCF_040634135.1). NCBI lineage: Bacteria > Bacillati > Actinomycetota > Actinomycetes > Kitasatosporales > Streptomycetaceae > Streptomyces > Streptomyces sp. NPDC007164. The sequence goes on along the minus strand of NZ_JBEYFB010000073.1, from coordinate 18,694 downwards.
CGGTAGCCCTCGGGGCCGCCGGTTTCGCCGAGGGTGTAAGAGGCTGCGCAGTTTTGGCGTGGCTGGGAAGGGCGGGGTGGGCTCCAGGTACAGCCCCGCCGTGTTCGGGATCGCGACGCTCTGTCACCGTCACGCCGAGCACCGCGGTCAGCCGGGCGGCGGCCGTCTCCGGCGGCATCCGGGAGGCCGGGCAGTTGTTTCCCGAGGCTGGCGTCGTGGATGAGAGTTGCACCGTAGGGGCCTGGCCAGCCCGTGTGTGGTGGATGGTGGGCTTCGGCTACGTGCTCCACTATGCGGATTTGCTGCTGCGGGGACTCGTGGACGTCACCTGTTGGTGCGTGAGGTTATCGTGCCGATCATGCCTGATGATCTGAGTGTTGACGGCCTGGGGGCTGAGCCCGGCGTGGCGGATGAGCCGGCTGGTGGTGCCATGAATGCGGTGGCCGGTTGGAGGGAGTTCGAGAAGTTCTCGTGGTGGTCGAGCAACTCCGGGCGGAAGAAGGGGGAGTCGTCTCCCAAGCCGTCGTTGACGATGTCGGGGCAGAGTTGATCCAACCCGTGGGCGTAGACGAGCGCACGGATGCCTCCGTCCGCGCAGACCTCGGCGTATGAGCCCAGGATCAGGGCGCATGCGTGGAGTTCGTCCTCGACGGTGAGCATGGCGTTGCGGTCTCCGAGTCGCCCAAGACAGGCACCGCTGACGCGGACGTCGCCACCGACGAACACACGGATGTTGTTGGCGAAGTACAGCAAGGGGGCGTTCAGGCTCCCGGTCACGATCACGAGCCCCGGGGTGTAGTCGCGCGTCCCGAGATCCACGGGGGTGGTGGACGTGAGGTCGCCGTCCACCACGACGAAATACGGGCCGTCGCCGGTCTCGACCGGCTGCGTCGTCGTGCATCCAGAGGGGTAGAGTCGCACCGTCGGCGGTGCGCCCCAGTACTCGAACGCCTCCAGCGCCCAGGATTACTCGCGGCCGGGAAACTGTTCGAGGATCTCCGGGATCGAACTGGCCTGGCCTTCTTCGTCGAGCTGCACGGCTTCCTTCTCCTTCGTGATGTGGCGGGCCTGCGGTGCCGGGCCCATCCGAGCATGGCGCCGTCTCTCCCGTGTGCGTCTCAACCGGCGCCGGTGTCAGTAGAACTACGCAATCGGCCACGGAAACCATCGGAATTACCCCTGCTCATGACCAACGGCCTGGGTCAGATGTTCTACGTTCTGACAGGTCCGGCATCCGGCCTGCCGGGGTCCGTTGTCAGTGCGCTGTCCAGGAGTCCTCACCATGAGCGAAGTCATGAGCCGATCCCTTTTTGCTGCTGTCGCGTCTGATCGTGGAGGTGACCCCGCCGAGGGTGCCGCACTGGTCCGTTCCCTGATCGCCGACGGGGCGGATGTCTCGGCGCGCGATGAGGACGGCGCCACCCCGCTGCACCGGGCGGTGAAGGCCCCGTACAGCGCCGCCGACCCGCTGCCTTTCCTTGAGGTGATACGGGCGCTGCTGGAGTGCGGCGCGGATGTGCACGCCGTCGACAATCGCGGTGCCACCCCCGCCGTGTGGGCCGTGGCCTTGAGTGACTCCGCTCCGGCGGTCTGGGCGGAGCGTTCCGTGGAGGTGCTGGCGCTGCTCGTCGAGCGCGGCGCCCGGCTGGACGGCCCGTGCGGTTTCACCACCGGCGGGTCGTTCGCCCACCACAACGGTGTGGCCGCGCCGCTCTATGCCTTCCTGCTCGACCACGGCGCACCGACCGACGCGGTCGACGATCGCGGAGACACTCCGCTGCACGCGACCGTCGGTTCGGCGCGACCGGGGCTCGTGAAGCTGCTGCTGGAGCGCGGCGCCGACAACGCCGCGGTCGACGGCCTCGGCAAGACCCCGCTCGGGATCGCCCTGCGCCTGCCGGAGTACAGCATGGAGCAGCGGCAGGCACGGTCGGAGATCGTGGCTCTGCTGGAGGCTGCGGGTGCCCCGGCGCATTCGCGGTATCCCGTGGTGGAGGGCGGCCCGCTGCCCGTCGACATGGAGGCGCTGCGGCAAGCGGCCGGGGTGATGCGGGCCGAGCTGGCCGAGGTGTGTGAGGTTGCTGGGATCCCGGACAACAGCGGCTGGCTCACCACGCTGGTGGAGCCGGACTTCGACAGCTACCAGGACTTCGTGGCCGAACTGGGCGACGGCTGCGATCCCGACCATCTGCCGCATCTTCCCGAGCTGTGCGCCAGGGCGCTCGGCCGGACGGGCGCGACGCGCACCCTGGCCGGCGACCAGCGGGTGGACACGCCGCTCTTCCACCACGGCGACCTGGTGGTGAAGGGCGACCTGAAGGTGGTGGCCCCCTTCGTGGTCACCGGCTCGCTGACGGTCGAAGGCGTACTGGCCGACTGCGGCCCGGATTCGGTGGTGGCCATCCGCGGCGGGGTGACGGCCCGAGGGGTGTACACCGACGGCGAGATGTCCGTCGACGGAGACATCGAGGCCGACGTCGTCTACGGCTACTACAACGACAACACGCTCCAGGCGGGCACCATCCGCGCCCGCCTGGTCATCGAGGACGAACACGAGACGATCGCCCCGGTGGTAGCGGATCTCCACTTCGACCCGGACGACTACCAGCAAGGGCACGGCGACGGCGTCCAGGAGCAGCTGCGCGAGCTGCTGGTGGACGAGGTCTTCGCCGTTGAAGAAGGCGAGGACGAGGGCAAGGAGATGATGGACCGGCATCTGCTGTTCGCCCGGCTCCGCGAGGGTCTGCCGGTCTTCCGTACGGCTGCGCAAGCCGAGGCCCACTGAGCGCATGTACCCGTCGGTCTGGCGGCCCGCCCCAGCCGATCGCGCAGCACACCGTGCCTCGCGCTTCCCCCACCGAATCCGCCTTACCGGGCACTTCATCCCACGGAGCAACCACAGATGGCCGATGACGAATCCCAGAGCGGCCCGTCAGTACCCCCCGCCCTCACCACGGTGCACTCACCGGTGGGGTACCGCGTCATCAGCGCCCAGGAGGCGGAGGAGCGGTTCCGGGTCTCCGTCGATGTCGGCTACCCGTACGCCGAGTTCGCCGACGAGCAGGAGATCCGCCTGTACGAGGGCGGTCTGCATGTCGCGGGTCACCTGGAGCCGGAGGGCGACAGCGACTGGGTGCCGTACAACACCGTCGTGGACGGTGACCTGACCGTCGACGGAGACCTGGACTGGTGGGACGGCCTCGAAGGTAACTTCTTCCTGGTCACCGGGGTTCTGCGGGCGCGCAACGTGCTGCTGTCCGGCTGCCCAGACCTGGTCGTGCGCGGGGATCTGGAGGTGACGTGTGGAGTCTGCGTCTCGGACGAGGACGCCGGCGGTTGGCTCACGGTGTGCGGCCGCACTCGCGCCCGGATCATCATCAACATGTCGTACTTCGGCATGACCTTCGCCGAGCAGCCGCAGGCACTGCTCCTCGCCGACCCCTCTAGTACCAACTGCCCCGTCGATTTCGACGACGGGGAACCGGAGGCCGTCCTGCTGCCCGAGCTCTTCGACGATGACGGCGAGGCGGACGCGCAGAAGATCGAGGAAGCCCTGCGCGAGGGGCGGCAGGTGCTGCGGGCGGGGGTGCGGCCGAGTCACCTGGCCACCTTGGAGGAGCTGGACGCCTTGCTGGACCGGGCGGAGCAGGTGACTGAACTCGACCTGTCCGAACGCAAGCTGAGGCACTTCCCCGAGCAGCTCCTCTCTTTCCCCAACCTGCGGGTCCTCTCCCTGGAGGGCAACGCCGAGCTCAAGACAATCGACCCGCGCATCGGCGAGCTGGCCGCCCTCGAAGAACTCCACCTGGCCGGGACGGGGCTGACCGGGCTGCCCAAGTCCATCGGCCGGCTGCGGAACCTGCGGCTGCTGGACATCTCCGACAACGCCTTCACGGCCCTGCCAGAGTCCCTCGGTGACCTGGACCGTCTGGAGGTGTTGCGCGCCGCGCATCTGACGTGCCCGCTCCCCGACGCGCTCGCCCGGCTGCGCACGCTGCGCGAGCTGGACCTGTCCCGCCAGCACCAGGGCCGCTACTACTGCGACACCCTGGTCGACTTCCCCCCGATCGTCACCCGCCTGACCGGACTGAGGACGCTCGACCTGTCGTATGTCTGGCTGTCCTCCGTCCCCGACGAGCTGCTGAACCTGACCGAGCTGGAGGAGCTCGACCTCACCGGCTCCCTGTCCGCCCGGCTGGCGCGGCTGCCCGACCTGGCCCGGCTGCCACGCCTGCGCGTCCTGCGCATGAACGGCAGCGCCCCGGGCTCCAACCAGCCCCCTCCCAGCCGGGACCTGCTCTCCGGCATCTGGGACATCACCACCCTCGAACACCTGGAGATCGACCGCTGGGGCAAGGAAACGTTCGACGGCCGGAAGGCACGCACCGCCTTCCGCGCGCTGCCCGACGACGCGTTCACCCACCTGTCGAACCTGCGCCACATCGACCTGTCGTTCAACGAACTCACCACCCTTCCAGAGTCGTTCTTCGGACTGCGCCGACTCGAGTTCGCGGGCCTGCGGTACACCAAGCTCGACCGGCCCACGCTGGAGCGTCTGCGCGCGATGTTTCCCCGGACCCGGCTCGACCTGCGGGACACCGGCACCAAGGAGGTCGTCCACGACCCGAACTGGCAGGCCGTGCACGCCCTGGTCAGGACCAGCGCCGAGAAACAGGCCGCCCAGGACCACACGGCGGCCGTCACCGCCTTCGAGGAAGCCGTCACGCTCTGCACCCCGGGCACGTGCTACTCCGACTACGACCAGCTCTACGCCCACTACGGCCTGGTCGACGCCCTCGGCCACCTCGCCGACAACGCACCGGACGCCGACCGCCCCGAGGCGACCGCCAAGCTCATCCGGTACGCCGAGCAGACACTCTCCCTGATACCCGGCACGATCTGGCACTTCACCGACGAGGGTGCCTTCCAGGAAGAGGTCAAACGCCGCACCGGCAACGCCCTTGCCTGGCATCTGCTGCACAGCGGCGAACCGGAGCGCGCCCTGGCCGCCGTCGAACAGGCGCTGTCGGTGGCCGACGACCCGGAGTACGACTTCGTCCGCGACACCCAGGTCCGCGTCCTGCTCGCCCTCGGCCGCACCGACGACGCCTACCGGGTGGCCGACCAGGTCCTCACCCGCGACCCCTCCTTCGGTGACCTCACCGATATCGCGGTCCTGCCCGAATTCCAGTCGTGGCGCCAGGCCCAGCGCACCCACCAGGCCCTCGGAGGCGCCCGATGACCCCCGAACCCGCCACGCTCCCCGTCACCCGGCCCCTCGCCGACCTCGACCGGGTGCCCTGGGCCGAACTCCGCCATGCCTATGGCCCGGCGACCGACGTCCCGGCCCAGCTCCGCGACCTGATCGCCCCGGACCAGGACACCCGGGACCAGGCATGGTTCCGCACCGAGTCCAGCCTGTACCACCAGGGCAACATCTACGAGGCGACCCCCCACGCCGTCCCCTTCCTGCTGCACCTGCTCGCGGGCGAGGCGACGCCCGGCCGGAAGAAGCTCCTGTGGTACCTGTCCGCCCTGGTCACAGGTGAGGACGACAGCCAGTGGTTCCCGGACGGGTACGACACCGCCCGGACCGACGGGTGGCCGGTCGAGACCGCCGTGTACGAAGCCGTCGGGGCCGGGGTGCCGGCCGTCGTCGTACCGCTGCTGGACCACGACGACCCCGAGACGGCGGCTCTGGCGGCCATGCTCGCGGCCTGGTTCCCCGCCCACGCCCCGCTCATCCTGCCCGCGCTGCGCCGGCTGTGCGCCCGGCCACTGCCGCGCCTTCAGCGAGCGACCGCGCTCATCGCCCTCGGCCTGCTGGCAGGCGCCGCAGGCGACCGCTCCGACACGCCCCTGCTGGAGCGGACCCTGGCAGACGGCGACGAACCCGACCGCTGGGCGGCGGCTGTGGCCCTGGCACGCATCACCGCGCCCGACATCCCGCCCTCGGCCATCGGTGCCCTGACCGCCGAGCTGGGCGTGATCTGCACGGACCCCGACGAGTACGAGATGACCGCCAGGACGCACTTCGGCGACGCGGGGGAGCTGATCCTGCGGACCCTGGACCGTCTCCCCCAGGGACGCCGGGAGGCCGCCCGGGACTGTCTCGTACGGACGCTGCTGCGGATCGAACAGCAGGACTCCGAGCCTTCGGAAGCGGCGGACTGGGCCACGACTCTGGCCTGTTTCGCCCTTCCCACCGGACAGGTGAGCGATGCCGCGGCGCTGACGCCGTTTCAGCGTGCCGTGCTCCAGGCGCTGCTCGGCGGCGACCGGATCTGGGCGTCGGGGGACCTCGGCCTGCTCCTGTCGGACGAGTACGGGCTCCCCGACACCCCGGACGCACTGGAAGAATGGCTGGACCGTGCATGACCGGGGCGGCCGGGCGTCGGCCGGGGGCCGATTGTCAGTGGCCGCCGCCAACGTCGAAGACACCGACGAGATGACGGCCAGAATTCCCGGCAGCTCTGTGCTGCACTGTCGCGTCGCCAGGCTGCCGGTGCACCGGATGACCGAAGTACGGCGCTGCTGAATCGCTCCGTAGTGCTGGATCGCAGGATTGCTGAACGATCTGCGCGAGTTCGACGTCAAGCCGCAGGAGCCGCAAGGCTGATACGGTACCGCGCTGGTTGACGGGCTGCTGTCCGCCATGGCCACGACTGCGGGCGTCCCGGGCAGTCGCCTCCTGGTCCTTCACGGCACCGCAATGCAGTGGTGCCGTTCGGCCATGGACGGTACCTATGAACAACCCGCCCTCTGATCGGCAGCGGGACGGCCTGACGGTCCCGGTGCCGGTCAGGGCGGCGTTCCGCCCACCGCGCCCCAGCCGTCGAAGAAGTCGGCCAGGGCGCGGCGCTGTTCTTCCTCGCGGGCGATCTGCCGGGCGAGGACGTCGCGGTCGATGTATGGGCCGACGGCGTTGAGGACCAGCTGCTGGAGTTCGGCGCCGGTTCCAGGGCCTCATTTTCCCAACCGCACGGGGCGGGAGGGGGCGAGCCCGTAGCGGTCGGCAAAGGCCGGCCACCTCGGGTTGCCGTGCTTGCCCTGGGCCAGGGGCAGTTCGTCCCGGTCCAGCCGGGGCGCACGTTCGGATGAACCGGAAGGGCAGGCCGTCACCCGGCCCTGCCCTTGCCGAATACCTCACCCATGCTGGTCAAGCGGCATGTTGGTACTCGTGGAGGATGCCGCCGAGTCGTGCTCGTCGTCGTATGTCCAGATGGTCGATCCGGTCCGGATCCTCGATCGGAGCGGGCAGCGGGTGGAGCGGGCGAGCGTTGGCGATTCCCTGGTGCGGCCGGTGCCCGTTGTAGAACGTCTCGAACTCGCGCAGGGCGTGCAGGGCGTGCAGGAGGTGACGCTGGTCCCAAATCAGCGTGCGGTCCAGTAGCTCTCGCCTGCAGGTCTGCACCCACCGCTCCATGACCGAGTGCATCCTCGGCATCCGGACGCCGCTGAGCACCACCTGAAGCGGGCGGCGGCCGCCGCGTACCGCGGCGCGGCACCTGCCGCGCGGTCCGGGCCGGTGATCTCTCAGCAGGCCCGCTGCCAGGAGCAGCCCGCGGGCACCGCCCCTACTTGGTCGTGTGTGTGGGGTAGACCTCAACGTCGGTGTAGGCGCCCTTGATGTCCCCTGCGCCCGCGGGCCATTTCAGGGTCACGGTGTGGGTCTCGTTCGGGGGCGTCACCAGGATGTTGGTCGGGGACGCGAGGCTGTCGCCGGTGTTGTCGATGTCGTAGGCGAGGTTGAAGACAGCGGCGTCACCGGGCTTCAGGGTGGTGATACGCGGCTGGGCGTGGCCGCGCTCGATGGGGTTCGAGGTGTTGTCGGCGTCCTTGATGTCGACGCCCGCGAAGCCCGTCGCCGAGCAGGTGGTCGAACCCCGGTTGATCATGGTGATGTCGATCCTGCCGGAGTCCTCGTCGGGCGCGGCGTCCGTGGCGTCGATGGCCAGGTCCTCCGTCTTGCAGAACGTGACCTTGCCGCTGGTCGTCGTCGCGCCGTTCGCGGCTGCCTCTGCCTTGGTTTCCTCGCCGGAGCCGGACTTCGCGTTGCTGGCCTCCGAGCCGCGGGAGCCCGAGTTGCCCTGCGACTTCGAGCCACCGTCCGAGGACGAAGAAGACGAGGAGTCCTTGGAGGACGAGCCCTTCCCGGAGCCGTCGCTGCCACAGGCGGTGAGCGAGAGGGTGGCGGCGACGCCGATGGCGGCGAGAGCAGTGATGCGGGTGTACTTCACGGTGTTCCCCCAGGAATAGCGCGGCGCATGTGGTCGGAAGTATTTGTATCCCGCACCGAGTCACAGGCGGTCCCCCGCGACGTCTTCGTTCCGTCACAGGCGTATCGACCTCACGATCCGCGAAGGCGTCGCCGTACGGTCACCAGCGTGGCCCGAGTTCGGCCTCTGGCCCCGGTCGTAGCCGTGTATCCACCGGCAACGCGGTCCGGTCCGGCACTCTGTGCCCATGACCGACGTCTTCGAGCACACCCCGCAGGTCTGGAACGCCGCGCAGCTTCGCGATGCACTCAAAGACCTGCCCGATGACGCGCCCATCCACATCGGCGTGGCAGACGACCCCGGCGACTTCGACGGATACCGGGACTTCGTCCTCGTGGACGCTCATCAGGTGGAGAACTGGTGGCCGGCCACCTCCACCACGCCGGAACGTACCGAGACAGCACAGGCACTGACGCTGTTCGCCGACTGGGAACCGGGCGCCTACGACCACCTGGACTGAACCGGAACCCACTGCGGCGCCTCGCCCAGGTAGGGGGCAGGTGGGATTCAGTGGGGTGATGCCGGTACCCGCGTACAGCTCGGGTTCCAGCGACAGGACTTTCCCGGCCCCGCCGTCGCAGTTCGTGAGGAAGCGCCAGTGAACGGCACCGGGGCGCGGCGCCGCACGCGAAGCGAGCTCAGCTGCAGAGGCCGGTCCCTCAATCCGGTGGGTGTCGACGGCAACAGGCCCGTCGCGGCCAGCAGCTCGTGCCACGCACGGCGCGGCGCGTAGGCCGGGGTTCGTGTGGCAGCCGGGCAGAGATGCGGCGAGCAGTCGGCATCCTTGGAAGGAGCAGGGCGTACGAGGGCGCCGGCGCGCGGCTTCAGGAGAGCGAGGTCGGTTTGCGGGGTGGTGGTACGGCGCGGAGGAGTTCCCACAAGGGGCGGGAGCCTGCTGCCCACGTTCCGAGGGTGTGGCGGTCGACGACGTGGAGGCGCTGCTGTTCGGCGAAGGTGACGGCTGGGGCCGTGACGCGGCCGTTGGTGACGATCACCGCGATGCCGGCGCCGTGGACCTGGCGGGCGGTGCCGTTGAGGACCTGGAGGTCCGGGGCGCCGACGGCGGAGCCGGCGAGGCCGTTGCGGCGGTGTTGCACTGGATGACCCAGCGCCGTCCGTAGAGGTCGGTGGCCTTCACGTCGGCGCCCAGGTCGCCGCCGCCCCCGACGCGGAGCGCGTCCTGGCAGCCGTCACGGTGCATCAGCTCCCGTACCGCGTCCTCGAACCGGGCATGGTGCAGGCTGTCCAGCTGCGTCAGCCCGTAGCGCAGGCCCTGTGTACGGACCGCTTCCCACCGTGCCCGCTGCTGCTTCTGGTACAGCCGGACACCACCGCCCAGGACGGCCAGGACACCGATGGCGACCAGGACCCACCAGTGGACCAGCAGCCAGTTGACCACGGCCAGAACCGCGACCACAAGGAGCACGACCAGCCGGTCATTCGCACGCTGCCGCCTGCCGCGCCTGCGGGTGCGCCGCCGCACCGGCCGACGCCTGGTCGCCGCGGGCCGGCGCCTGCGGGGGCTCACCGGCCGGCCTGTGTCACGCCGCTCGCGACCTGCCCCAGGAAGCTCAGGATGCCCTGGCCCACCGGGGTCGGGGCCAGAAGGATCCCGAGCGCCAGGACGATGACGACGGTCATCTTCTCGTCGAAGCGGCTGCAAGCCTCAGTCCCAAGATCATCCCAGGCCGGTCAACCAACGTGACAACGCCTCGCCTACGCATGTACAGACTCGTTCGCCACCTTGAGCCGGGAACCGCAGAGACGTTTCGAGACGTCACAATCGGTACTCGGAAGGGTCATTGAGCCCCTCACCGGAGCGGACACCTTCATCGCGACTCACGCGCATACGGGGATGTGTCACCGTGACTCACCGCACTCGGCACCGTCTGACGACAACCGTCAGCTCCATCACCGCCGCCTTCGCACTCACCCTCCCGCTCGCGGGCAGTGCGGCCTTCGCGTCACCTTCCGCCGCCGCCCGCCCCGCCGGGGGCCGGCCGGACACCGCCGCCGCACCCGCCTCGGCACCTGCCCTGCCGGCTGGCGTACCGGACAGCGGGAAGCTGCCGTACTACGAAGACAAGCTCATGAAAGAGCTTCTGATGATCCGGCTCGCCATGGAGAAGGGGCAGCCGGGCAGGGCGTTCAGCGAGTGGTCCAACGTGGCCTTCGCCCTCGTCGACCCGACGGGTCTGAGCGAGAAGCAGTTGGACGTCATCGTCGGCAACCCGCCCCAGGGTAGCGGCCCGCTGGTTGTCTACCGAAAGGTCGACCTCTTCGAGTTCCGCGACTACCTGCCCGAGGGCGCGTACCAGCGCGTGCGCGATGCGGGCCTCGACCACCTGCTGATGGTCGGCGGGATGAGCTTTCCCAAGCGCCAGAACTCCGACGAGACCAACGACCCCGGCAGCCACTCCGAGACCCTCGTACTGCGCGCCCTGGAACGCCTGAACGCCGACCCGGGCTACGGCGGCGCCTCCTTCGACGAGCTCACCTGGGCCTCGGAGCGGGCCTTCTGCCAGCAGTGCCGCCAACTCGTCGACGGCGGCGCCCGCCGCTTCTACTCCTATGACTACGACCTCACCGATGCCGAGGTCTCCGAGCGCAACCAGAAGATCGCCGTGGCGATGAAGAAACACACCACGGACGAGGCCCGGGAACGGGCGGTGAAGGCGATCAGCGCCAAGTACAAGAAGATCGCCTCGAAGCGCAACGAGGAAACCCGCCTGCAACTGGGCAAGGACGTCCCCAAGGCTAGGAAGGAGTACGGAGAGGAGCAGCAGCGCGAGAAGGAGTACGAGGAGGCGACCAAGGACACCATGAAGGTCCCGGGCACCCCGTGCACCGGTACTACGGTCAACAACGCATCGATTCACGAGAGTTCACCTGTCACTCTGACGAATCCCGCGGTCTTCACCCGTTTCGACGCACTGCCCTCCCAGCCCTGCGATGAGGACGAGGCGACGTCCGCACCGCGCAGCAGCGGCCTGACGAGGGCCCTCGCCGACCCGGCCTCCGCACCGGGTGGCATCGACTTCACCACCCTGGAGCTGCGCTACCTCTCCGACTCCGGCAAGGGACTGCAGTACGCCTTCAGTGCGGGCCCCGGCGGGCCCGGCGACGAGAAGAACTCGGCAGCAGGCGTGAAGGCCGCCAAGGAGAGCTCGGACGCATTCTTCGTCTGGCTGTCCATGCCGCGCTCCACGTTCTGGGTGAACCTCAACCCAACCGAGCCGGACCGTATCGTCGACGCGGACCTGGGCCGCACCGACGTGGGCCGCATCCTGCTCCAGGCCGACCTTCAGCTGAAGAAGACGACGGCCGCCCTGATACACCCGAAGACCGAGCTGGGCAAGAAGTTCTGGAACCGGATCGACGGCAAGTGCATGTCGTTCCGCACCTGGATCGTTCCCGGTCAGGCACGCGTCAACGAGCAGGACGACCAGCTCTACATCCTCGACGCGCCGCTGAAGGTGAAAATGGAGTCGCAGCACCTCTCCGGGCAGGGCAGCGGGGGTGCCGCCTCCTGCAAGGACCGTAGCTCCCCCGGGTCCGAGGAGCGCAACGAGAACACGTTCCGGGACCTGATCCTGCCCGGCATCGAGCGGGCTGTGAACCACGCATCGCAGTACGCCGCCCTGCGCCGCGTCTATCTCTCCAGGGTCGCCGCAGAGTGGTACCGCGAGCGCGCCCCCCAGGGCCCGTCCACGTACGGCGACCTCATCGACCGAGGCGACGTGAGCCGTTGGAAATCGCGGACCAAGTGGAAGCCGCGCGACACCTTCGACGCCTACGTGCACTCGTACAAGCACGGTGAGTTCAAGGTCACCGAACGTTCCCGCAAGGGCAACTACATCTACACGCACACCTACATCTACGGTGGCGTCGACCTCTCTCGGCTCCAACTGCAGAAGGTCTCCTCCACCGAAGCCTTCCGCGACCGCTGGGCCGGCATGCGGCAGGACACCGCCCGGTCCGCTCGTACGGCACGCCCCGCCGCCAACGGCAGGCAGATCTGGATGGGCGGCGACAACTCGTTCGCCAGCAAGGGCAGTTCCGGAGGCAAGGGCGACAAGGGCTCGGGCAACGGCTACGCCGGCGGGGGCAGCGACAAGGGCCGGAGCTCCGCGCAGTCCGCCAGGGATTCGTCCGACATCCTCGGAGGCCGGCTGGTGCCGCTGCTGGTGGGCGGTTCCGGGCTGTTGTTTGTCGCGATTCTCGTCCGCAGGCGGGCAGGACGGGTACGGCCGGGGTCGACGCCTGGCAGGTGAGGAGAGGGCGTGCCCCGGTCGGGGCACGCCCTCATGCAGCTGTGACTGACCCGCACTCTGTCTAGTGTTCCGCGTTTCCCGCCCCGACACCGCCGAGCCGAGGATGACAACCGACGCGGGTCCGGACGGCATCGTAGGCCGTCGGTCGTCCAGGAACGCGAGTACACCCCGCCGAGATGAGCGCCCTGGAACAGAAAGGGAGGCCGCCCGGGGTGGTCAGGGGCGGTTATGGAAGTCCGCGCACGGCAGGGAGGGTTTCGAGGCGCTTCCGCGCACGGCTGAGGAACGCGCTGTCGACGGCGTCGCCGAGCTCGACGACCTGGCTGAGGCAGATGCGGGCTTCGTCGCTGTCTCCCCGTTCGGTCAGGGCCTCGCCCAATCCCACGAGTGCGCTTTCCCTGTCCCGGGCGGCCCTGAGCGGGCCGGTCGGGGTGCGGCAGCCGGACCGGTGAACAGTTCGTCGTCACCCAACCCGGGGCGCGATCCTCCTGAGCGGGCGGCAGGCCCGCCCGTCGGTGGATCCGGCGGGCCTCGTCGGCGCGGCTGGCAGGCCGCGGCTCCGGCCGGCGTCGTTGTGATGCGATCACACACGCCCCGCACACGAATCGGAATGCGGGAGGCGTTGTGCCGCGGACAGAGTCAGCGAGCTTTCGGATCGACCAGCGCGTGAAGGGCTTGCCAGGCTTGGTCAGGCGGGTGGTGGCCATCTCGATGACGAACTCCTCCTCGTCAACCGTGCGCAGGCGGAGACAGCCTCCCGCCCACCGAGGGTCCAGGCGGTAGCCGGCCCGATCGTCGAAGCGGTGGATCACGTCGCGGACAGTGTCCTCGTCCGCCTGGACGAGCCCGGCGATCACCGGGACGGTGTTCCCGCCCCCCAGGCCGGCAGCACCATCGCCCTGCGGATCCGCACCGTGCTGTTGCCTCGCCGCACGATCCGCCGCCGATGCTACCCCTTTCCGGTCGGTCAGCCCGCGAACCCTGGCTGGCTCCGGCGACCCGCCTCCCACACCGATCGGACGGTCATCGGCCCTGCGCGAATGAGTCCGGCCGCGCAGCCGCCCCGCGCGGGACCATGGCGACGAGGTGTACGACCGCGTGGCGGGCGGCGTGCGGGACGCTCGGCCGGATCCGCCGTGGTCCGGCAACCCCACCGAAAGGATGAGACGGTTCCCGTCCACCGGACAGGAACCGGCCATCCGGCGGATGCCCGGCGGTCGGCGCCCCGCCGAGGGTGGGGCCATGGACAACGAAAGCTCCCTGCCCACCTCCGGTGCCCGCCCCGTCGGACGCCCTCGCCACCGGCGCCGCCGTCTGGTGCCCGCGAGTACGGGCGCGCTCGGCGCGGCCCTGCTCATGGTCATGTCCGGAACGCTTCCGGGGCATCCGGCGCACGCCGCGCCGCTCGGACAGGTCATCCGGGCGGACACGAACCGGGACGGCCGGGTCACCGCCGACGACGACCCCGGCAAGGACATGTGGACCCGCGGCCGGGGTGCGCTGATGCTGCCCAACGTGGACGACGACCAGCGGCGCTGCCCCACCGCAGGCCCCGCTGGCGCGCGGTTGCCCGATGACCGCCTCGCGGCCTGCAACGACGCCGCGAACTCCGTCATCGACGGCGCGGCCGACCTGGCCGACCTCGCCCCCGTGCGCATCACCGCCGACCCCCGCGCCGAGGCCGGGACCACCGCCACCGTCACCGCCGACCCGGCCTCCCGGGACCATGTCCGGATCTTCGCCGAGCGCCGTGGTCGTATGGTCCTGCTGGAGCCCGGCGACCGGCTGAGCACCGGCGAGCTGCGCCACGGCGTCGCGCTGGGCGTCGAGGCACGGGACTTCGTACGCGACCCCGAGCAGTGGGCGGGCTTCACCGACCTCGTCCTGAAGGTCGATCGCGGTGGCACCACCACCGAGGACCGAGTACGGCTCCGAGTCGCGCCGTTGGTGTTCGAGCACGACCTGATGCCGATACGAAGCTTGATGACGGCCGACCACACCACCGGGCCGGCCGAGGTGGAGCGCGGCAAGCGCTACGACCCCGCCGTACAGCCACGGCCCGTACAACCCGGAGAGGCCGCGTTCCGCCGCGACCTGCGACGCGGCCTCGACCGGGCCGGGCTGCCCGCCCCGCTGTACAACTACCCCACGGGCGGCGACGTCTGGATGCAGGACCTGTTCAAAACCGCATACGCCTCCATCCCCGCTCGCGGGGGCCGGGAGCACCGCGTCACTGTCGTCGTGCGTTCCGCGGACGTGATGCCGGGTACGGCCACACGCGAGTTCCCCCTGAGGGATGCTTCACGGAGCGCCTTCCCACTGCTGCGCGGCCCCGGTACGGGAGTGCTCCAGCAGTACGACCCCCGGCGGGTCGGCAGCGACGACAGCCAGTACTACGGTTCCTTCAGCTCCACCGGAAATTTCGGAACCCTCCCGCCGTACACCTGGCGTGGCCGCCACTACCCGGTCGGGCGGGTCATCTACGGCGGGACCGGGGGCCAGGAATCCCCCGACCCGTCCTTCACCCGGATGCTCGCCGCGCAGGGTTATCAGCGGCCCCTGGCAGTGGACACCAGCTGGCTGGGGGTCGGCCACATCGACGAGTTCCTGTCCTTCGTCCCGGCCCGGAACGCCCGGGGCTGGGTGGCGGTCGTCGCCGACCCCGTCCTCGGCCGGAGCCTGCTGAGCGACCTCGCGAAGCACGGAGGGGGCGGTCGGGCGCTGGCACGCGGGATCGCCGCGAAGGACACCGAGGACCCCGGTCTCACGGTCGCCGACGCGCTGCGCAAACCGTCCCTGATCCGTGGCACCGAGATCGCCGCGCGGGGCATCGACACCGCCCTGCGCGCCCTGCGCGATCAGGCCGGTCTGACGGATCGTGACATCGTGCGTGTCCCGGCCCTCTTCAACAGACTTGATGTGCCTGCCGGGTATCCGCGCCAGGACCTGGTCGCCAACTACCTGCCCGGCGCGGCCAACGGCGTCAGCACCGGCACCGGGGTCTATCTGGCGCCGCGCCAGCACACCCCGGAGGCGGGCGGCCGGGACACCTTCGAGCAGGCTGCCGAGAAGGCGCTGAGCCGGACCGGCACCCGCATCTCCTGGGTGGAGGACTGGGCCTACGCGCACCACCGGGGCACCGTCGGCGGCGAGGTGCACTGCGCGACCAACGCGCTGCGGAGTCTCTCCGGAACCCGGCCGTGGTGGACCGAGCGGGACTGAACCGGGCCGTAGCGGACCGAGCGGGACCGGCACAGGTCCCGGGCCGCCACCCGGACTCGCTGCTCCGTCTCATAGGGTCGATACTCATGAGCGACCGGTACCTGCCCCAACTGCGCGTGCTCGGCGGGCTTCTGCTCCTCGGTGTGGCCGCTGCCGCCTGGACAACCGGGCCTGCCACGGGCGTCTCGATCGTCGCCGTGGGACTGCTGACGACCGGTGCGGCGATGGCGGCGGCGACCCGTCTGCCCCGGCGCCGGTCGGCCCGTCGATGGTTGGGGCCCGCCGCCGCCGTCGGCTCCGGGGCGGTGACGGCGTGCTACCGAGGGCCGGTCGTCAAGGCCACGGGCTGGTGGTGGGTGCTGGAGACACTCGCGCTGCTCGTGCTCCTGGTGCCGACGGTGCGTCGGATGAGCGGAACGGCCAGGGCGATCGCCCACACCGCCGTGCAGGGTGGGGCAATCGCGGCGCTGCCCCTGCGTATCGGCCCGCATCTGACCCCGCCCTCGGGGCCGGCGGAGACCGGGGTGCTGTGCCTGCTCTGGTCGCTGCTGGCGGCGGGTGCCGTCGCGTTGGGCGGCTATCTGCGCGTCCAGGACTCCAGGAGACGCCGGGCGCTCGCGGAGCAGCGTCGTGACCAGTGTCTCGAAGTCGCCCGTGATCTGCACGATTTCGCGGCGCACGACGTCATGGGAGTGGTGGTGCTCGTCCAAGCGGCCCGGCTCCTGGCACGGCAGGACCCTGCGCGGGCCGTGGAGTTGTTGCCGCGGATCGAGGAAGCGAGTCTGCAGGCGCTGGCCGCGATGGACCGTACGGTATGGACGCTCAACACAGACGGGGGCCAGGACGAAGGCCGGATCCGGGATGCGGCGGTGCCGAGCGGCGTCCCCGCCCCGCCTGCCGGGCGGCCCCCCGGCGCGGAGGGCTCCGACCGATCCCGGGATCGGCGGCATGACCTGGGTGAACTGCCCGAGTTGGCAGCCCGGTTCACCCGCACCGGCACCGTTCCGGCCCGTCTCGACGTGACCAGCGACGCGCTGGACGGGTTGCCCGGGGAGGTCAGCGCGACCGGCTACCGGATCGTGGTGGAATCCCTCACCAACATCCGCCGGCACGCGTCCGCCGCCACGGTCGTCGACATCACCGCCCGGCGGGTGCCGTTCCGGGTCGGCACGGCTCTCCGTATCACCGTCACGGACACGACCGAGGCCGGAGCCGCCCGACGGGCTTCCCTCCCTCCGGATCGCGCGCGGGGCGGCCTCGGACTGTCCGGGCTCACTGAGCGGGCCGAAGCCCTCGGCGGCTCGCTGACGGCGGGGCCGCACGGGGCCGCGGGCTGGCGGGTCACAGCCACTCTTCCGCTGCCCGCCGGTACTCAACCGGCGGCGTACCCGCACACGCGAACGAGCCCCCGCTCGTAGCGTGCCCCCCGAGGAGACCGTCGTATGACCACCTCCGGCACCATCCGGATTCTGCTGGCGGACGATCAGGAAGCCATCCGCGCCGGCTTCCGCCTCGTCCTCGATGCCCAACCCGACATGCGGGTGATCGCCGAGGCTGCGGACGGCGTCACCGCGCTCCATGCCGCCCAGCGCCTGCGTCCCGACGTGCTGCTGGCGGACATCCGGATGCCGGGCCTGGACGGCCTCGAACTGACCCGGCGGCTCGCAGGCCCCGAGGCGGACCCGCCCGTCAGGGTCGTCGTGGTCACCACCTTCGACCTCGACGCGTACGTACACGCCGCGCTCCGAGGCGGAGCCTCGGGCTTCCTGCTGAAACGCTCCGGACCGACGCTTCTGGTCGAGGCGGTGCGTGCGGCGATGTCCGGCGACGCGCTCATCAGCCCGCAGATCACCGCACGCATGCTGCACCGGCTCGTCCCGCCGGTCGACCGGGACGGGAACCCGCCCGTCGAGCCGCTGACCCCGCGTGAGGAGGAGGTCGCGGTGCTGGTCGCCGGGGGCCTGTCGAACGTGGACATCGGCGAGGAGCTGTTCATCTCACTCGCCACCGTCAAGTCCCACGTGGCCAACCTCCAGCGCAAGCTGGTCGTGCGCAATCGGGTCGGCATCGCGGCCTGGGCGTGGCAGTCCGGCCTGGCCTCGGCCGATCAAGTCTGAGGGCGGATCCCCCGGCGGCCGACGTACCGCCCGCCGCCCGCCGCCCGCCGCCCGCCGTGAGAGAACCGGCACACCGCGCTGGGAAGTGAAATGCCGGCGTCCCGGGCAGTCACGTTCGCCGGGTCTTCCGTGCAGTTGAGGGCCGGTCTTCATCGTGGCGCCGCTCACCGTGACGCGCCACGGCGTCGTTGTTGGCGCAGCGCACGGAGCAGTAAACGCGTCGGCCATCGCGGGAGGTGTCGACGAATGCCAGACCGCAGTCGTGGCGCGCACCGCCCCAGCCGTTCAGCGCCGGCGGAACACACGACGTAGGCGAGTCCGGCTGCGGTGACGGCGCGGATATGAGCGGCTGCGTCGGCGCCGGTGGCGCTGTAGTGCAGGTGGGGCCAGCCATCGTGCAGGGAGATCCGGGGACTGCTGGAGGCGTCAGCGAGGAGTGTGTTGACTGCTCGGCACCGTTCTTCGAGTTCCTGCCGACCGAAGCACGCGGCCAGGCGTCGGCTCCAGGTCCAGATCGTCTCGGCCTGCGCAGCGGTGAGCGTGCGGTACACCACGCCGTGCGTGGCGAGCAGTGGTTCCAGGTGCTCGGGTCGTGGTGGCGCGGTCAGGTCGCAGGACGGCGACCTCGTCCAGGCCGGGGGGGCTGGTCGGGGGTCGGACCTTGACCCAAGGCCGGGTAGTTAGCGTTTTTGCTGGTCACGCAAGGAGCGTTGACGGGGTCTCGACGTGAAGCAATGGAGCTCGTTGGTACAGGCAGTCGTCCAAGACAGCTTGTCCCGCAAGGAGCTCCGTTGCCTGTTCA
>NZ_JBEYFB010000072.1:0-24394 GCF_040634135.1 Streptomyces sp. NPDC007164 | reverse complement strand
TCTGAAGCTCAAACGGCTGGCCGACCGCGGAATCCTGACCGAGACCGAGCAAGGCATGTTCACCCAGCCCCGGCCGTAGTCGACCGACGTCGCCGCGACCTTCCCGCTCGCCCCACACGAAACAAAGGATCGGGCATCAGGTCTCATACCGCCCTCTGAGATGTGGTTCGCGGTGGCCAAGCGACTTAGATAGGAGTCCCAGCACTCCCGGTGAAGGGGAGCCAGGGTGCGGGGAAGGGGCCGCAGGCGCCTCGTGGGCAGAGCAGAAATCACGCTGCGTCTCCGAGCCCCACTTCTGTACCCCGTTTGGGCTGAGGACTGTCGGACTGCATGTTGTGGTCAACGGCGATGGTTTCGAGAAGGCGACGCGTGAGACGTTCGCTGCCGTTGGCGATCGCCGTGATCGCGGCGGCGCGGACCAGGTGGGAGAGGCTGCTGATGCTGCCTCCGGTGCGTGAGTGGAGGTACTTCGCCAGTTTGGCCAGCGTGCCGGGCTCGTGCAGGTGTAGGCGGAGGGCGTCCTCCATCGTGGCGATCATTGAACGCCACTCCGTGCTGTAGGGGAAATTCGCGGTGTACTGCATTACGCACCGGGCGGCGATCTGCTTGCCACGCACGCCGGTGAACAGTCCTTCCCGTTCGACGTTGATGCCGGCGTAGACGAACGTGGCGGGAATGTGCTCGGCAAAGTGCTTGAGGTGGTCGGACAGATCCTTCCCGCTGCTGGTGGCCAGATTGATGTTGTGGATCTCGTCGACCACCACCAGGTCGCACCGCGCCTCGGTCAGGATCTCGCAGACGGCGTCGGCGATGTCCATCTCGTTGTGTCGACTCTTGAGCGGCAGTCCGAGGAAGTGCGCGAAGCGGACAGCGAGTTTGCGCGGAGAGCCGTTGGGCGGAGCAGAGATATACACGACAGGAATGCGGTCGTGGTCGGGGAAACGCTGACGGACCCGGAGTTCATGAGCCCTCCCCAATTGCTTGATGGCAGTGGATTTTCCGGTGGCCCAAGGGCCGGAGACGATCAAGCCGCGGCGGGCACTGATCTCGCGCCGGTTGACCAAGGTCAGCAACCTGCCCTGATGCAGCACCTCGCGGACTGTCGGGGTCTCCACGATGATCAGCTCAGACGTGTAGTTGACACGGCACTCGTCGTACTCGTCTCGCTCCAGCTCGGACAAATCCCGCCAGTCGCTCTCTGGCAGCAAGGTGCAGGAGAGCGGGTCGTCGTTCACAAAACGACGCCAGCTCTCCAGAGTGGTTGTCGGCATCCGCCGGTCGTCCGGCATACCGAAGTCTTTGGTGCTTACCACCACTTTTTGGCCTCCTGTCGGGCATCGAACACTCGCAATGGCACAACCTCAGCGATGGCTCCGTCGTTGTCTTCTTCCGTTTCCGGCTCTGCCTGTACGGGCGTTGGCGAAGGCGTCTCGGGACGGGGCCAGGCCGACTGGCTAGTGGCGCGGGTGCGGGCGGCTGCCCGCTCGGAGCGTCGGCTGCGGGGCCGCTTGCGAACTGGCGGGGCCTCGTTCTCCTCGACGGGGCCGGTGCCCGCCCGTTCCAGCAGATCCCCCACCGCCTCGGAGATCGCCTCCTCGGTCACTGTGGCGCTCTGCTTTTCGCGCAGGTCTCTGGAGGAGTGGTCCCAGGCCATTTCCCCGAACGGGACCGGCTGGGAAGACAACAGCCGCCAGGGGACCGTGATCCACGTGTCCTCGCGGTGCTCGTGAAGCCAGACCACACGGACGTCGTAAGGGTCGTGACGTACTTCCCACCGGTCCTTGTGATCGGTCAGCCCGGACCTCTCCCGCCGCAGCGTGTTGAGCCCGTCGCAGTCGTAGAGCCGGTGCTTGATCTTGATTCCGTAGGAGTTGACCGCCTGCCAGCGTGTCGGCAGCAACTTCAGGTAGTCCTCGGCCGACAGCGCCAGCGGCAGGTAGCCGGCCGTCTCCACGAGCGCGGCGTACTTCCCGTTCGGCGAGAACGTCCGTCCCGGGGCCAGCGGGTCTCGCAAGCCGTCATGCGGCCGGTTCTGCCACTTGGCGGTGATCCACTCCTCCAGTAGTTCCTGTAACTGCGGCAGTGACCATAGCGGCTCGTCTTCGACCCGGCGCCCGCGGTGCTCGGCCGAACGGCCGGTGTGCCCCGAGACGAATTGCGCGAACATAGTGGATACCGACCCCAGCGTGCGTTCGATGTGCGGCTTGTGCGTCGGCGTCCTGGGCGGCGCATGGATCACCTCGGTGCCGAACGCGTCGCAGGCCATGTGGAAGTTCTTCGACAAGAACGCCTTGCCACCGTCCACCACGATTGCCTCGGGAATGATCAGCGGGACTGCCGCCGCGTGCCGCAGCCGCTCGTCCAGTGCCAGCAACCGCTGGTAGGGCAGCACCGACCGCTCCATGCGCAGCGCTTTCGTCCAGCCCGGACGCATCGGCGCCGGTGTCACCGAGCGAGCCAGCAGCAAGGCAGCGTCCACCGACTTCGTCGTCGGCCGCAGCACTGCCGCGGTGACCGTGCGCGTGGCGACATCGACCAGCCCGGTCAACTCGACCCTGCCGACCACGCCCCGGTCCAGGCGAACCAACGCGTCGAACGGGGTGGAGTCGATCTACATCAACTCGCCCGGTCGGCAGACCGTCACCTGATCGAAGACGCCCTCGGGCTGGTTCGCCAGGGACCGGCGCGTCCGCGCCGACCCGGTGGTGTGACGGCCACGTTCCAGCCGCTGGAACAGCCGGTAAAACGCCGACCGCTTCGGCACCGCCTCCTGGCCGTACTTGTCCTTGACCGTCTTGCTGACACGCTCGAAGTAGTAGCTGACCGTCCGGGTGGAACCGCCCGTGGCCTGGCTCATCAACTGCTGCAACTCGTCCACGACTTCCGGCCTGAGCTTTCCGTGCACCGGCCGACGCGGCGCGTGCCGCCCGTCGACCATGCCCGCGATGCCCCGTTCCTGATGGCGGCGTCGCCGCCAGCGCATCGTGTGCGCGCTGACCGGCCGACCCAACTCCACCGACAACTCGGCGGCCTTGGACGCCTCGCGCTCGGCCAACGTCCGCGTGGCCGGGTCGTACTCAGGCCGCGGCAAGGCCCCCTGCGGGGCGTCCGGCAGCAGCCCCGTCCGCAGCTCGACCATGTGCCGGTGCCACCACAAGGCTTCCTCGGCCTGGCCGGGAGGAACGTGGTCCAGCAACCCCGTGGGCATCACCCTCCGGCTGCCGGAGCCGAGCACCTCGAAGCCGGGCGACATCATCAGCGTCGGCAGATGCATCGTGCTCGTCCCGCCCGCCTCGTCCGCGAGACGGACCAACATGCCCGACAGCCCGGCCACCGTCTGCACTGTGCCGTCGAACCGCACCCGGTCGCCAGGCCGGACCACCAACGGATTGCGCATCACCACGGCTCCACCCCCGTCCCTGACCGCCGGACCATGCAGTTGGGCCCCATGACCTGCGACTCCACCTCTGTAACCAGCGCCCCTCGCCAGAGCAGGTGGTAAAGCACCGGCAGCACCGCGACCCGGTCCCCGGCCGCCTCCGCCCCGGCGAACAGCGGCCTCGGCTCGCCGAACGCCTCCAGCAGCCGTCCCGCGGTCTCATACCGCCAACACCTGGGATGGCCGTAGCCCCGTAGCCAGCGCACGTTCGCCAGCAGAACCGGGCTGATCATCCCCACCCGCCTAAACGACCAGCCAGCCAATTCACAGACCCGCTCGGTCGCTGCGAACGCCTCGGCGTCGTCCAGCTCAATCCGGTCATCCGGACGGACATCGACCACCGTCCCGGTGCCGTCAGCAAGACGGAAGAAGAAGTCCGGGACGTGCCCCAGGCGCCCTCGGCGCGTAGGCCAAAACAGTCGGAACGGCTGCGACACCAGCCCCGTTACCTGCGGATCGAAGTCCATCAGCATCGCGTGATCACGCTCCAGCCGCGACTCACACGCGAGAGCCCTGCGCATGGTCGTCGACCAGTAATCCCGGGTCACCGACCGCTGCCCGCCGTACGCACGCACCTTCCGCACCGGCGGCAGCGTCTCGAACCTTTCCGTCCACACCGCCGACAGCGGCTCACGACGGCGAACGCGGTCCGCATCGCCGTACTCGACCTCGAAAACGCCGTGCCCTACATCGGCGAACGCCTCGACAGTCATCTGGCCCCCTCACCAGAGCGAACGCACAAGCCCTGATCACGAGAAAGCCACACAGCCCGCCAGCCAGCAACGAATCAGCGTCCAAACCGCCCCTGAGAGCGAAAACGAAGCGGGACAGACAGCAGCGAGCGACAAAACATGGCGGGACACCGAGCCCGGGTGCATGCGGCGGGCGGCAACATGCCCCGGGACGGACGGTGAACTGAACAACCTCACCCGGGACAGCGACAAGAAAGCGAGGGACAGGACAGACACAAAGCAGCTTTGATCAACCATCCCTGGCAATCGATCAACGGTCACTGTCACAGGTCGCCGTGCCCCCGGCCCAGGCATTGTCAGGCGATCGGTTCCGATATATCGTTGACGCATCGCGACAGGTTAACGATAGAAGGAGTAGAGCGATGCGTTCACATGGACACGAGCAAGAGTTCGGGTATGGGCACGGTCATGGACATGGGCACTGTGGGCCCGGTCATCCGGGGCGTGGTGACTTCGAGGGCCGGCGGGCGGCCTTCGGGCAGTTCGGGCCGCCGTTCGGTGGCGGGCCCTTCGGGGGCGGGCGGGGCCGGGGTGGCGGTCGGGGGAGGGCGCGGCGCGGTGACGTGCGTGCTTCGATCCTGGCGTTGCTGAAGGACCGGCCGATGCACGGGTACGAGATGATCCAGGAGATCGGCGAGCGCAGTGGCGGGGCCTGGCGGCCCAGCCCGGGCTCGGTGTATCCGACGCTTCAGCTGCTGGAGGACGAGGGCCTGATCGTCAGCGCGAGCGAGGGCGGCAAGAAGCTGTTCACGCTCACCGACGCCGGCCGCACCGAGGCGGAGTCGGGGTCCGAGGCGCCCTGGGAGGAAGCCGGGCGCGGCATCGACTGGGAGAGCGCCAATGAGATCCGCCAGGCCGGATTCGGTCTGATGGAGGCGTTCGGGCAGGTCTGGAAGACCGGCTCGGCGGAGCAGCGGCAGAAGGCTCTCGCGGTCATCGGTGACGCCCGTAAGAAGCTGTATCTGATCCTTGCCGACGAGCACTGAGCCCCGTGAGGCGCGGTGCCCACGGGTGTGGTGACAAGGGCCTCGCGGCCGAGCCGCGAGGTCCTTCCCGTCTGTCCGGCATGTCAGGCGGCGACGAGTCCGCCCAGTTTGCGCAGTGACTCGACGAGCGCGGCCGTCGCCGAGTCCTTGAGCTTCCCCGCCATCAGGGACACCGCCGCGCCGGTGAACTCCCCGTCGATGCGGACCGTGGTCGCATCACCCTCGGGGGTCAGTGAATAGCGCATGGCCAGGTTGACGCCCATCGGGCCCTTGCCCTTGGTGGTCAGCAGGCGCGCGGTCTCCAGCTCCGCCACCGTCCAGGTCACCTCGGCCGGGAAGCCCATGAGCTTCATGTTCTCCTCGTAGGTGGCGGCGAGTTCGAGTGTCGCCGGACCGCCCTTGGGGAAGCTGGTGTGGGTGGCGTTCCACTGGCCGTACGCGGTGAAGTCCGTCAGCTGGGCCCACACCTTCTCGGCCGGTGCTTCGATGCGTGCCTCTGCACTGACTTCGGCCATGCGACCACCCCTTCTCGGCGGGTTACGGTGTCGCGGAACGTAGCCGCAGTGACCGGAACATTCAATACTGATGAACCGTCAGATCTGTCGCCCGGTACCTTCCGCTCCCGCGCGCCAGATCAGAGCGGCGTCGAACCTGTCGAAGGCGCGGGGGTGCGGACCGTCGTCGTGGCAGTGGAACGCGGCCCAGAAGAGGTCCGCGCGCAGCGCGTCGGCCGGGGCGTGCACCCGGTACACGTACTCCCGCCCGTCGAGGGCCGGCAGGGCGACCAACCAGGACACGTCCGTGGGCTCCCTTCCGGCTGTCTCATGGGGTATGGCCTGTGGGACGTACGGAGGTGGCTTCCGGTTGCCCAGGGAGCGCGTGGCAAGGCGGCGCGCGCCCTTTCCTCCGATCGGATCCAGAAATGGCGAGATCTCATCCGCAAGGAGGAGAAACCGTTCGGGTGTGCCCAACTTGCGTGGGATGCCTGAATGGGCCGCTCCGGGGATGTATTCGTGCCGTAGGGCTGATGGAGTGAGAGATGTGCAGAACCGGACGCCGCGGATTCCCCAGCAGCCCGTACCGAACCGCGCCGAGCTCGACGCCAGACTCACGGTGGAGCTGGCCGCCGTCGTGACGGGCGCCCGCAGGCGTGCGCTGCGCGACGGTGACCGGCAGATCGACACGGCGCATCTGCTGCACTCCCTCATCGAATCGGACCCCGCGGTGCGAGCGGCCTTCGAGGGCGGACCCCAGCTCGCCAGGGTGCTCGGCTACCTCGTCCAGCGCAGTATCGGATACGGGCTCCGCTGGCAGGGCTCGGTCGAGGATTCCGGCGCCGTACCGGTCCTCCCCGACCCGGGTTCCGTCGTGCGGGGCACCGGGCTGGAGGTCTGGTCCCCGTCGGCCGCCTCGGCGATGGCCGGGGCGCTCGAACGGGCGGAGTCGCGCGGCGACGCACGGGCCGGCGGGCTCGATCTGCTCGCGGCGCTGGCCACCGACCACGAGTGCCGGGCTGTCGAGGTGCTGGTACGGGGCGGGGTCGACGCGAACATGCTCGCCGCCCGGGTCGCGGACGCCGCCGGACAGGGCGTGCCGGAGTGCGGAGGCTGACCTTCCGGGCCCGGGGGCTGGGTGGCGGTGGCCGGTCTGCGGTTCCGTATTCGGGGGTGAGCATGTCAGGGGTCACCTGGATGACGCTCCTGACCACAGCTGTCATGATGGGCCGATGCACGCGTCTCAGGGGAGAAGCGCCGGCCTGGGACTAGCCCTGGCCTCGGCGTTCGCATTCGGTGGTTCAGGGGTGGCGGCCAAGCCGCTGATCGAGGCGGGGCTCGATCCGCTCCACGTGGTGTGGCTACGTGTGGCGGGTGCGGCCCTGGTCATGCTGCCGTTTGTCTGGCGCCACCGGGACCTGGTGCGCAGCCGGCCGGTCCTGCTGCTCGGCTTCGGGCTGCTAGCCGTCGCGGGTGTGCAGGCCTTCTACTTCGCCGCGATCTCCCGGATCCCCGTCGGGGTCGCGCTTCTCGTCGAATACCTGGCGCCCGCGCTCGTGCTCGGCTGGGTCCGGTTCGTCCAGCGCAGGCCGGTCACCCGGCGGGCCGCGGTCGGTGTGGTGCTCGCTGTCGGCGGGCTGACGTGCGTGGTCGAGATCTGGTCGGGGCTGAGCTTCGACCTGGTCGGACTGCTGCTGGCGCTCGGCGCCGCCTGTTGCCAGGTCGGCTACTTCGTTCTCTCGGACCAGGGAGGTGCGGACGGGGCGGGCGGAGCGGACGGCGTCGAACCGCCGCATCCGGTCGGTGTGATCGCCTACGGGCTGCTGATCGGCGCGGCCGTTCTCACCGCGGTCGCGCAGCCCTGGGGTATGGACTGGTCGGTGCTGGGCGGCACGGTGGGCATGGACGGTACGGATGTTCCGGCCTGGACGCTGCTTGTCTGGATCGTGCTGCTGGCAACCGTGATCGCGTACGTCACCGGGGTGATCGCGGTGCGGCTGCTCTCTCCCGCGGTGGCCGGCGTCGTCGCCTGCCTGGAGGCGGTCATCGCCACGGTGCTCGCCTGGGTGTTGCTCGGCGAGCACCTGTCGGCGCCGCAGCTCCTCGGTGGTGCCATGGTGCTGATCGGCGCCTTCATCGCCCAGTCCTCGACACCGCGGACACCGCGGACACCTGCGGGGCCCGTCGTGCCGGGATCCGGTGCGGCGGTGGCCGACGGGCCGGACGGCGGCCGGGCTGTTGCCGAGGGGGAACTGTCCGCCGGCCGTGCCGCGATGTGACGTGCCGCGATGTGGCGTGATGCTTTACGTCGTCGAAAACGACCGTGGGCGTAGCGGTTCGGGCGGCCCGGTGCCGACGAGGCTGGTGTCGACATGACACCAACGGATCACACGGTCGGGTGAACTCCTGCTCCGTGCCCTCGGCCGTGACCTCCGCCGACCGACGTCGGCCCCGCCTGATTTCCGTCCCGTCCCGCCCCTCGCTGTCCCGTCGGCCGTGGTGTGTCACAGCTCGGTGATGTACTCCGGCACACCGATGGCGGGGTCGAGGTCGTCCGCGGGGAGCGGTGTCTCGTAGCCGCGGGCGAGCGGGACGACGCCGGCCCAGTGGGGGAGCGTGAGGTCGCGGGCTTCGTCGTTGGGGCCGCCCGTACGGATCTTGGCGGACACCTCCCGCAGGTCCAGCCGGATCACCGCGGTCGCGGCCAGCTCCTTCTCGTCGGCGGGCCGGGAATCGGCGGAACGGCCGGGCACCACGTGGTCGACGATCGCATCGAGGGCGGTGCGCCGCTCCTCGGGGTCGGTGACCGTGTGCGCGACGCCATGGACCACCACGGAGCGGTAGTTGATCGAGTGGTGGAAGGCGGAACGGGCCAGCACCAGCCCGTCGACATGCGTCACCGTGAGGCACACGGGCAGGCCGGGGTCGGTGCGACCCGCCTCGCGCAGCGGCCTGGAGCCCGTCGAGCCGTGTACGTAGAGCCGGTCGCCGATCCGGCCGAAGAGCGTCGGCAGCACCACAGGCGCGCCGTCACGGACGAAGCCGAGGTGGCAGAGGTACGCCTCGTCCAGTATCGCGTGGACCACTTCCCTGTCGTAGGAAGCCCGTTCGCGGGAACGGGTCGGGACGGTGCGCTCGGTCGGCGCGTAGCCGGCAGCGGTGTCCGGGGCCGTGGGCTGCGGCGATGCGGTGTCCGACATTGCGTACTCCATTGCACTAGTGCATAATGTGGTTTGTGCTAGGAGAGTATCGGATTGTTGGGCGGCGTGCATCGGAAATTGCCGCCAGTGTCGAGCGCGGAGTCGGCTCCGGTGAGCTCGAACCGGGTCAAGTGCTGCCTCCTATGCGGGAGTTGGCAGATCGTCTGGGGGTGAACCCGAATACGGTGGCGGCCGCCTACCGCACGCTCCGTGAGCGCGGGGTGATCGAGACGGCCGGGCGCCGGGGCAGCAGGGTGCGGCCGCGCCCCGCGAGCACGGCGCGGGGCTCGCTCCGGGTCGAGGCGCCGACGGGCGTGCGGGACCTGGGCGCGGGCAACCCCGATCCGGTACTGCTGCCCGCGCTGGGGGATGCCTTTGCGGCGGTCGCGGGGGAGTACGGGCGGGAGCCCGGGATGTACGGACAGGCGCCGGTGGACCCGGAGTTCGCCGCGCTCGCCCGCGCCGCACTGGACGCCGACGGAGTGCCGGCCGGGCCCGTGGTCGTGACCTCCGGATCGCTGGACGCGATCGAGCGGGTCCTGGTCGCGCAGCTCAGACCCGGTGACGTGGTCGCCGTCGAGGACCCGGGCTGGGGCAGCATGCTGGATCTCGTACCGGCGCTGGGGCTGCGTCCGGTGCCCGTCGCGGTCGACGACGAGGGGCCGGTTCCCGGTGCCGTCGAGAACGCGCTGAGCGCCGGTGCCCGCGCGCTCGTGGTCACCGACCGCGCGCAGAACCCGACCGGCGCGGCCATCGGCGCCGCACGCGCCCTGGAACTGCGCGGAGTCCTCGCCGGTCACCGCGATGTCCTGCTGATCGAGGACGACCACGGGCACGGGTTCGTCGATCTGCCACTTCATCCGCTGGCGGGCACCACGGACCGCTGGGCCTTCGTCCGTTCCGTCGCCAAGGCGTACGGGCCGGACCTGCGGGTCGCCGTGCTGACCGGCGATCCGGTCACGGTCGACCGGGTGGCGGGGCGCCAGGGGCTGGGCCCCGGCTGGGTCAGCAGGCTGCTGCAACGGGTCGTGGTGCACCTGTGGACCTCGGGCGCCGTGGACCCGGAGGAGGTGGCGCGGGCGTACGCGGAGCGGCGGGACGGCCTCGTCCGGGCGCTGGCGAAGCGGGGCGTGGTGGCCCGCGGACGCAGCGGGATGAACGTGTGGGTGCCGGTCGGCGACGAGACCGGCGCCGTGACGAGGCTGCTGCACGCGGGTTGGGCCGTGGCGCCCGGGGCGCGGTTCCGGATGGCCGCGCCCCCGGGAATCCGGCTCACCGTCTCGTCGCTCGCCGAGGACGAGATCGGACCCCTGGCGGATGCGGTGGCGGCAGCGGCGGGTCCGGTGAAGCCGCTGGCCTACGGGTGATTGACGGTCCAGGCCTCGGATCCGGCTCAGTCGCTGGATGCCCTGCTGCTCACGGCCGGGCCGCCCCGGGCCCTGCTTTGGGTGAGGGCGGCGCCTGCCAGGACCACGAAAGCCCCCACTGGAGTGTTCCAGCTCAGCTGCTCGCCGAGCACGGCCACTCCGGCGGCCGTGGCGATGACCGGGATGAAGTACGTGACCATCTGCGCGGTCGTCGGTCCGACCTCCTCCACCAGGCCGTACTGCAGCAGGACCGCGAGGCCGGTGCCGAGCGCCCCGAGGGCGACCACGGCCAGGGTCGGCAGCAGCGGGAAGCCGTCGGGGGCCGAGGTGAACAGCGGGGTCACCAGGGCGATCTGCGCCGTGCCCAGGAACAGCTGGCTGCCGGTGAGCGCCAGCGTCGACGAACCGCTGCCCGCCAGCGTCCTGCGGACGTAGATCCAGCCGATCGGATAACTGAGGGAGGCGAGCAGGGCCATCGCCGTGCCGCCGAAGTCCAGCCCGGAGAAGCCCTGCCAGGCACCCAGTACGGTCAGAACGCCGAGAAAGCCGAGCCCGAGTCCGGCGACCCGGCGACGGGTCGGCCGGTCCTCGGAGAGCGCGACGAGCGACAGCGCCATGCCCCACAGGGGTGAGGTCGCGTTGCAGATGCCTGCCAGCGTCGAGGGAATCGTCAGCTCGGCGTAGGCGAAGAGCGAGAACGGAAGCGCGTTCAGGAAGAACGCGGCGACGGCCAGGTGCCCCCATGTGCGGGCGCCGCGGGGCAGCCGCTCACGGCGCACCACCATCGCGACGGCCAGCACCGCCGTGCCCGACAGCAGGCGGCCCAGGGTGACCTGGAACGGGGCGTACCCCTCGGTGCCGACCTTGATCAGGAGGAAACTGAAGCCCCAGATGAGCGACAGTGCCCCGAACCGGATCCGCCAGTCCAGCGCCGGGCGGGCGGCGGGCCCGGAAGCGGCCGCCACCGCGGTGCCCGTGCTGGATCCCCCGGCCGTCGGCCCGGCACCGGCGGTGGACTCGGTGGGAGAGATGGCACTCGGCGTGGCAGTGGCGCTCATGGACCCAACTATGACGAACCGGATCACGTAGAACAAGCGAGACTTTGTGCGAGGCTCTGCGTAGCATTGCTTACATGTTGAATCTGGAGCGCCTGCGCACCCTGGACGCACTGGCCCGGCACGGCTCCGTGAGCGGTGCCGCCGAGGGGCTGCATGTGACCACGTCCGCGGTCTCCCAGCAGATGGCGAAGCTGGAGCGGGAGGTGGGGCAGCAGCTCCTGGCCAAGAACGGGCGCGGGGTCCGGCTCACCGACGCCGGCCGGCTGCTCGCCGACCACGCGGCCCGGATCCTGTCCCAGGTCGAGCTGGCCCAGTCCGACATCGAGGCGCAGCGCGGTGAGGTGGTGGGCGAGATCGGACTCTCCGCCTTTCCGACCGCGGCGCGCGGGCTCTTCCCCGCGGCGCTCCTCGCGCTGCGCCGGGACCACCCCGAATTGCGCGTGCGTACCCGGGAACTGGAGCCCGAGGACGGAATCCGCGCGGTGATCAGGGGCGACATCGACCTCGCCGTGGTGCTGGACTGGAGCAACAAACGGCTGCCCGTGCCCGCAGGCCTGGCCAAGGCCGAACTCCTGGACGACGCACCGGACGTCGCGATGCCGGCCGGTCATCGGCTCGCCGGCCGGGACGAGGTGGACCTGGAGGAATTCGCCGAGGACGACTGGGTGTCCTGGCCCGAGGGCGAGTTCTGCTACGACTGGCTGATGTTCACCCTCCGCTCGAAGGGCATCGAACCGCGCATCGCGCACCTGGCGGGTGAGCACCACACCCAACTCGCTCTGATCGCCGCCGGAATGGGGGTCTGTGTGGCGCCGCGACTGGGCCGCGGTCCAGTACCGGACGGCGTGCGGCTCGTGCCCGTACGGCAGAAGATGCGGCGCCACGTCCATGCCGTCTGGCGTACCGATGCGGACCGGCGCCCTTCGATCAGGGCGGCGGTGACGGCCCTGCGCGCAGCCGGGCGGGAGCTGGGCACACCGTAGACCCCGGCGTGTCTCAGGCGGTGGGCGGAGCCGCGAGCTTCCGGAAGTCCCAGGAGGTGACGGCCTGCGGTGTCAGCCGCAGCCAGGCGTGCCGGCCGTCGTGCGGCATGGTGCCCATCCCGAAGTACTTCGCCGCGAACAGCCTTTCGGGCACGTCGAGTTCGGGGCACTGCTCGCCGGTGCGCGGTGCCTCGCCGACGGGGACGGCCTCGCCGGAGAGTTCGATGCCACGCAGATCCGCGTACTCCACCCCGTCGTCCACCACCACCGCGATCCTCGGGTCCTGGCGCAGCTGGGACCAGCGCAGGCTGCGGGTGATCGAGTACAGCCAGAGCGAGGCGCCGTCCCAGGTGAACCAGAGGGCGCCGACATGCGGGTGGCCGTCCGCGGACACGGTGGCCACGCGGCAGGTGCGCTGTTCGGCGAGATAGGTGTCGAGTTCGGCGTCCGTCATCATGATCCGACGGCCCCGTCGCTGTATGGCGGCCATGGGGCGCCTCCTCCCATTGTCTGACTGTGTGTCAGAAATCATGGGGGGTCTTCCCTCGTCGCGCAATGGCCGTTAACCTCGCGCGCCCGGTCCGCCGCAGAAAGGGGCAGCCGTGCCGTCGAAGAATCAGCTCGTCGAGCAGCTCGATCCGGCCACCACCGTGCTTCTGACGGTCGAATGCCAGCAGGGGGTCGTGGGCCCGGGGAGCGCACTGCCCGAACTGGCCGGCGAGGCCCGGTCCTCCGGCGCTCTGCACCGGGTCGCCCGGCTGGTCGCGGCCGCGCACGAGGCCGGGGTCCAGGTGCTGCACGCGGTGGCCGAACGCCGCCCCGACGGGCGGGGCGCCAACAGCAACGCCCGGCTCTTCCGGGCCGCCGGCCGGTTGCCCGTGCAGCAGCACTGCGGCACCACGGCGGTACGGATCGCCGCGCCGATCGAAGTGGCCGACGAGGACCTCGTCGTACGCAGGCTGCACGGCCTCTCGCCCATCGCCGGCACCGATGTGGACGCGCTGCTGCGCAACCTCGGCTGCCGGACCCTCGTGGTCACCGGGGTCTCGGCCAATGTGGCCGTCCCCAACGCCGTGTTCGACGCGGTGAATCTGGGCTACACGGCGGTGGTGCCCTCCGACGCCATCGCGGGAGTGCCGGCCGACTACACCCCCGCCATGATCCGCAACACGCTGGCCCTCGTCGCCACCGTCACCACCACCGACGAGGTGCTGGGCTGCTGGCTGGGCCGCGCCTCGCGCGGGGTCCGGTCCTGACGGAGGGGCCCCTGCTGTACCACTCCGGCGGTGCCGGAAGCGGTCAACTCGTCGCGGCGCGTCTGGCCGCGGCCAGGATCGCCTCCACGGCCGGTCAGTGCGGTGGTCGCCGGAAGCCGGTTCTGGACCTGCCAGGTGGCCTCCGCGATGCGGCGCACTGTGTCCCCTGCCAGGGCTCCGCCCCGGGGGCCTCGCCGATCTCGTCGAGCGCGAGCTCGATGGCGCGCTCGCACAGCGCGAGCAGCAGCTTGTCCTTGTCGCGGAACAGCCGGTAGAGGACGGACACGTCCAGATCGAGCTCCTGGGCGAGCTTGCGCATGGGGAGCCCGGGGGCCCCGTCCCGCTGCGCGAGCTCGACCGCCGCGTTCACGGCGGCCTCCTCCGGGCATCCGCCCGCTCGTCGCCCGGCGCGGCACCGAGCACGGAAGCGGCCTGGGCAAGAACCGCTGGGTCGTCGAAGCGGCCTTCGCACCTCTGCGCTGGTTCCGCCGGCTGCGTATCCGCCGGGAAATCCGCGCCGACATCCACCGGCCTTCCTCACCCTCGGCCGCGCAATCACCTGCTGACGACGCCTCAAAAACGGTGCTGAACCGAGCCCTCAGCCCGAACCGCCGACCAGTGCCTCGCCGAGCGGGGTGCGCCGGTAGAGCACCGACCGTCCGGACCGGGCGCGGACGAGCAGCCCCGCGCCTCGCAGGATGGCGAGGTGGTCTCCTACCGCGCCGGGTGCCATGGCGAGGCTTCGGGCGAGGTGACTGGTGCTGGCCGGGGCGTCCAGTGCCACCAGCAGCCGGGCTCGGGCCCGGCCGACCAGAGCGGTCAGCGCGTCCGGTCGGGGGGCGGTCTCCTGTTCGCCCCACAGGGCGGCGGTGCCGCGGGCACGATAGACCAAGGTCCTGGGCCAGGGGTCTTCCAGGTGGGCGCCGATATGCCCGACGAAGACCGAAGGGATCAGCAGTAGCCCGTCGCCGGCGAGGCGGACTGTTCCGCCTCGGAAGAAGCCGATCTCGATACCGCCGGCGCGCCAGGCGATGCCCGGGTGCAGGCTCTCGATGGTCGTGGCCCATCCGTGTTCGCCGATCACACCCACCCGGTGCACGACATCGCGCTCACAGATCGCTCGCAGTTGCGGCCAGTCCGCGGCGAGCAGCTCGTGCCACGCCTGGTCCATCGCCTCGGCGATCCTGGGGACGGCGTCCGTCGAGTCCAGCACTGCGCGTACGCGGGGATCACGGGCGGACGGGCCGGTCGCGGTGGTGGCGAATTCGTGGCGAGCCGCTTCCAGCGGTGTGGCCCGGATCATGGCCAGGTCGTCTGCCCAGGTCTGGTTGAGGCCGCGCGGGGGCGGGGCGACGAAGTTCGGTCCGCCTTGCGGCGTCTGCAGAGCGAGGGCGGCGTTCAGTTCGGTCTCGCGGCGAAGCCGTTCGAAGACTGGCAGGAGCCGGGTGGCCCAGGCTCGCGGCAGCGGCCGGTCCTGGCCGGCGAGCGAGCGCAGCAGCAAGCAGAGGTCCAGCGCGGGCGACAGTGCGAAGCGGCTGCGCAGCAGGTCCTCGACGGAGACTTCGAAGCGGAGCACCCTGCCAGGCTACCGCGCGACGTCTGTTTTGATTCGTCCAGCGACGAATCATTGGTGAGTGGCGTGGGCGCACGGCGAGGCTGGGCGTCATGACCCCAACCGCCGAACCCGCGCAGGTCAACCACCGTGCCACCTACCGGGAGGTGCTGGCCGAGCCGCGATTCCGGCTGCTCTTCTCGACCCGCGCCGTCGCGATCATCGCGGGCTCGCTGCGGATCACCACGTTCTCGGTGCTGATCTTCGCGGCCACCGGCTCCGCGCTGTTGAGCGCACTGGCCTTCGGCATCGGCTTTCTCCCGCAGTTGTTCGGCTCGCTGCTGCTGGGCTCACTGGCCGACCAACTGCCGCCCCGCGCGCTCATCGTCAGCGGCTATGCCCTGGAGTGCGCCGTCGCCCTGCTGCTCGCCCTGGTGCGGATGCCGACCGCGGCAAGCCTCGGTGTCATGGCGCTGGCCGCCCTCGTCACACCGGTGTTCAGCGGCGCGTCGAGCCGGCTGGTCGCCCAGTGGCTGGAGGGCGACGCCTATGTACTGGGCCGTTCACTGAACAACATCGCTGCCTCCGGCGCACAATTGCTCGGTCTGGCGCTGGGAGGTGCGGCCGTCGCGGTACTCGGCCCGCACCGGGCGCTCGCGGTGAGCGCCGCCCTCTGCCTCGGCTGCGCGCTCGCTGTCCGCTTCCGGCTGCCCCGGCTGCAGCCGGGAGAGTTCGGCGGCACACCCGGCAGCTCTCGGGGCGATGGCGGGGCCGTCCGGGCGAGCCTGCACGGTGCCGGCCTGCTGTTGCGCGAACGCACGGTGCGACGACTGATGCTGGCCCAGTGGCTACCATGCGCGTTCGTAGCGGGCGCGGAAGGCCTGATCGTCGCCTACGCGGGAGGCCGCCACTTCGCGCCCGGCTGGTACGCGGTGCTGATGGGATGTCTGCCGGTCGGCATGCTTGTCGGCGACCTGCTGGTGGGTCGACTGCTACGGCCACCCACCCGGGAGCGACTGGTGGTCCCGTTGATCGCGCTGATGGGACTGCCGCTGGTCGGCTTCGCCGCCGAGCCCGGAGTGGGCGTCTCGTCCTGTCTGCTGCTGCTCTGCGGCTTCGGATTCGCCTACGGACTCGGCCTGCAACGGCCGTTCCTGGACGCCCTGCCGCAGGATGGCCAGGGCCAGGCCTTCGGTCTGCTCGGCTCCGGCAGCATGACGCTGCAGGGCGTCGGGCCGGCCTGCTTCGGCTCGGTGGCCGCAGCCATCGGAACAGGCGGCGCAATCGCTCTGGCAGGCGGCGCGGCGGCGCTGACCGCCGGCTGGATCGTCACCTGGCACCCGCCCACCTCCCCGGTCCCCGTCCCGAACTGCTCAACGGGATCGGAGAACGGCACCGAACAGCATGCTGAAGTCCTCCCGCAGACAACGCCCCAATATCTGCCGTAGCTTGATCCGTCACCTGCGGGGACATTCTCCGGCCGCCACGTGAAGCGGCCCTGTTGTCCATGGCACGGGGAAGCGGTGCCCACCGTCGTACAGTTGCCGGCGGAAGAGGCGTTGACCGTCCGCGCGACGGCGGACGTTTCTCGACTCGCTCGGCAACCCGAGCCGAAGAACCTGCGCCGCTGCTGCAAGCCGTCGCCGGACGCCATCGTCGAACTCACCAGCCTGCTCGCACCCGGCGACACACGCCGAGGCGGCGGCACGTAACCGAGCCGGCGGCACGTATCCGAACCGGCCGACCCGTCGATCCTGATCACCCGACCGATCCGAAACCACCGAGCCCTGGAGCTGACATGGCTGACCTGATCGTGCCCGACCCCGTCACGCGGGACATTCTCGCCATCTTCGAAAACGTGCGATTCCGGCTGTTCGAGCGTGTGAAGGACCTGACCGACGCCGAGTACCGCTGGGAGCCGGTGAGCGACTGCATCAGCATCCGCCCCGGCGACGACGGCGTCTTCCGCGTCGCCACGCTGATTCCGGAATCGAGTCCGGAGGCACCGGACCCCTTCACGACGATCGCCTGGCGCATCTGGCACATAGGCAGCCTCTGCCTGCGCGGCTATGTGATCCACTTCTTCGAGGACGCCCCCGAGTTCGGCGACCGCCACGAATGGCCGGGCACCGCGAAAGAGGGCGTCCAGGCGCTCGCCGAGGACTGGGAGCACTTCATCTCCCGCATCGCGGCCCTCGGCGACGAGCGCCTGCTGGCACCGATAGGCATGGGCCCCGGCGGTTGGGCCGATGAGACCTATCTGAAGCTCGCGCTGCACGCTCTGAAAGAGGTCACACACCACGGCGGCGAGATCGGCCTGCTGCGCGACCTGTACCTGCGCGAAGGCGTCTGATTTCGGAGGCGGGCGACCCTGTCCGGCGGCCCTGTGCCGCCGGACAACGGCCGGGGTCAGCAGCCATCTCCATCCTCCCGGTCAGGCCACCGTCCCGGGAACGTGGCGAAACGGTGCTCCCTCCGTCTCCGGACGGACGGAGCAGCCGTCCCGGTGAAGGCGGAAGCCGGCTTCTTCTGCCCCACCTCCATCACAACAGGAGTGTCACCGCCGAGTACCGCGCGACCGACACCACTGACGGGGGCACGCGCATCCGATTGCCGCTGGACGAACTGCTGCCTGTCGACCTGGGCTACCCGTCCGCGGCTCCCTTCTGGTTCAAGGCCCGGGTCGGCTCGCGGTGGGCAGCGCGGGCAGCCGCCGGCTCCGCGTCCCGCTCCTCCAGCCGCGCCGCCGGCTCGGTGCTCGCCTGCTCCGGGCGGGAGACCTGACGCTGAAGTTCCTCCTGATCGGCGGGGCACCGAGCCCCGATTCCCGCCATGCCTGCTCGCCCATCAGCTCGGAGAGCCGTCGTTCCAGGCGCCGGGTCCGGGTGACGAGTCGGGTGTTGCGGGCGTGTGTGTTGGCGAGGCCGGCCTGAAGGGAGGCCAGGCCGACCGGGGGCCCGCCTGCCGGTCCGATGCGGAGGGCTGGAGTTCGGCGGCGTGGAAGAGGGCGGGCAGGTCGCGGCACCAGTGGTGTCAAGGTGTTCGGCCGCGTCGTCGCACCGGCGCACGGTGCCCGCGTGACGATCTGTCCGCTGACGCGGCTCAGCGCGACGGCCCTGCTCATCGGAGGGTGCCGGCTCGCCCTCGGATTCGTCCATCTCCTCCGGCTCACCCGGGGGTTCCGGCGGCCCACTCCCGAACTGGGCATGAGCGACGGCTCGGCGCGGACGGCCGGGGACAGGCCGGAGCGGATGGTGGAGGCCCTACACCACCGGGGCGGTGCGATCAGGGTGCGAGCGTGATCGCACCGCCCGAGACCGTGATCGTCCTGGCGGGCAGTGGTTCGGTGGCGGGGCCGTGCTTCACCGCGCCCGTCGCCGCGTCGAACCTGCTGCCGTGACAGGGGCAGTCGATGGTGCCGTCCGATACGCGCGACACCGTGCATCCCCGATGGGTGCACTTCGACGAGAACGCCTTGAACTCGCCGGCCTTCGGCTGCGTCACCACCACACCCCGGTCGGCGAAGACCTTTCCGCCGCCCTCGGGGATGTCGGCCGTCCGCGTCAGTGCGGCGCCGCTGCCGTCCGTACCACTGTCGGCCGGCTCGACCACGTCCGAACCGCCCGAGTCCTTCTCGTTGCCGCAGGCGGTGAGTAGGGCAGCCACCGAGGCGGCCCCGGCCGCAGCGACAACGGCCCGCCGCCCGGGACGGCCCTCGTGATTCTGCGTTGTGCTCATACCGGCTCTTCCTTTCCACGGTGTTCACGACTTCGGTGTTTGCGACTCCGGTGTACGACCGGGGGTACGCGCGGCGGGGCCCCCGTGTTCAACACCCAGGGACTTCTTGAGGAAGTCCCGCTCCAGCAGCAACAGACTGCCCGCCGCCGGCCCGGCGACCCGGTGACCGGCCCCGGACAGCGGCAGCACCGTGTGCGGCCGGCCCGCGGCCAGCAGCGCGGCGGAGAACCGCAGCATGTGGGCGACCGCCACGTTGTCATCGGCAAGTCCGTGCATCAGCATGAGCGGGCGGGTCAGCCCGGCCGCCTCCAAGAGCAGTGAGCTGCGCTCGTAGTTCTCCGGCAGCACATCCGGGTGGCCCAGGAAGCGTTCCTCCCAATGGGTGTCGTAGAGACGCCGGTCGGCCGGCGCGGCACCGGCCACCGCGGCGTGGAAGACCTCCGGGTGCCGCAGCACGGCGGCAGCGGCGAGATATCCGCCGAACGACCAGCCGCGTACGGCGACCCGGGCCGGGTCCAGTGCGGAACACCGCTCGGCGGCCGCGTGCAGCGCGTCGATCTGGTCGCCGAGGACGACCGTCAGCCGGTCTCCGTGCACCGACTTCTCCCAGGCCTCACCACGCCCCGGAGTGCCCCGGCCGTCCGTGACCAGCACCGCGAACCCCTGCTCGGCGAACCACTGGGACACCGCGGCCCACCAGGCACGCACCTTGAGGACCACCTGCATCCCGTGGCCGGCGTACGGGTTGAGCAGCACGGGCAGCGGACCGTCGCCCGGCCGGTGCCACGACGGCAGATACAGCCGGCTGCGCAGCTCCCGCTTCCCGAGGCTCAGCGCCGCGGGCCTCGGTACGACCAGCGGAGTCTCGGCGAGGACCGCGATCCGGCCCACCGGCGCTCCGTCCCGCAGCACGGTGACCGTCTGCCCCTGAGGGGTCCTGCTGTCCAGCACCATGGTGGGGCCGCCGACCACGGCCGTGTGCACACCGGGGGCCTCGCTGACGCGCACGGGAACGGGGCCGGGAACGGGGACGGGAACGGGGACGGCGGTGGTGGCACCGGGTGGTGTCGCCGCGTACGACCAGAGATGGACCTCGGTCGGCTCCTCGCTCGCGGTGAAGAACACCCGGTCGCCGCTGGATCCGACCACCTCGCGGACCTCCAGCCCCACAGGCGTCTGCGGACCGTCGAACGCCAGCCCCTGACTGTCGCCGCCCGGCCGCGCGGGAACGACGAGCGTGCCGGAGGGGAGCCGCAACGGCGTGCCGGGCCGCAGAGCGACCCACGCCCTGTCGTGGGCGCGGCTCAGGACCCGTGTCCCGCCCGTGCCGGGATCGACCGCGAGCACGTACACCGAACGCTGGTCGCGCGTCTGTACGGAGACCAGCGGCCCGTGCCCGTCCCACGCCGCCGACACCACGTACTCGAACGACCGGTCCGTCCACGCACCCCCGGGATGGTCCGCGTCCGCCTCGCGCGGCAGCCGGACCGCGAGCCGCTCCCCGGACAGCCGCACCAGGTGCAGCGAAACCCCGGCGTTCGCCGTGCCCGCCGCCGGATACGCCATCTCGCGCGGCGGCCGCTCCGGATGGGCCGGATCGCTGATGTACCGGCGCGGCACCATCGAGGTGTCCACCCGCGCCACCAGCAGCGCATCGCTCCCCGGCGACCACCAATAGCCGCGCGAGCGGTGGATCGACTCGGCCGACACGTGGTCGGACAGCCCGTACGTCACCCGGTCGCCGTCCGGGGCGGCGAGCACCCGGTCGTCCGTCCCCTCCGCCGTGACGACCCGCAGTGCGCCGCCGGACACGTACGCGATCAGTGTGCCGTCCGGCGAGGGGCGGGGATCGACCACCGGACCGGCGGTCCGGATCCGGCGCGGCGGGCTCCCGTCCGTCCGCACCACCCGAAGTCCGCCGCCGAGCGCGAAGGCGGCGAGCTGCACCTGTGCGTCGGTCGCGTACGACACCACACCCGACGAGGTCTCTCCCGCCCGTTCACGGTGGACCAGCTCCTCGGGCGGCACGCGGTCGCCCGCCTCGTCGCCGAGCCCGTCCCCGAGCGGATCGGCGAGCAGCCGCTCAGTACCGTCCTCGTACAGCCAGAGCCGGCTGACCGGATCCGTACCGGAGGTGGACCGCAGGAAGAGCACCCGTGCGCCGTCCGGGGAGACGGTGAAGCCGCGGGGCACCCCGAGCGAGAACCGGTGGGTCCGCCCGAACTGCTCGGGGAACCCGTCGGTGTCCCGCGTCGTGTCGTCGGAGGAGGCATCGTTCGTCGGATTCATGGCGACACCATGACAGGCGTGGCCGGCCACCGGGCAGGCATGGCCGGGCTCCACGGGAGGTGAGCCGTGCAGCGGTGTGCCGGAACTTCCGTGCCGTACACGCGTCAGCCCGGGCGTGATCACCACTGCCCTGCCGTCCGGGAGCCGTCGGCCCGCGGCCGGCATCGAGGCGGACGAGGCCGGGCGCGGACTGTCAGAGGCGTCTGCCACGCTGAATGGCATGACACTGAGCAGTTTCAGCGACCTTGAGCAGGCCGTTCGCAGGAGTTGGGGCGCGGACACCACGACACCGGAACACCGGCCGGAGTGGACCCGGGACAATCCGGCGCGCGATCAGTGCGGCGTCACCGCGCTCGTGGTGCACGACCTGCTGGGCGGTGATCTGATGCGCGGCGAGGTCCATGTGGACGGCGAGCGAGTGGACTACCACTGGTGGAACCGGCTGGGCATGGGCGTCGAAGTCGATCTCACCCGCGAGCAGTTCGGCCCGGAGGAGATCGTCGTCGGCGGAGAGGTGATCGTACGGCCTGCCGAGATCGTGCGGCTGCGTGCGGAGTACGAGCTGCTGCGCGGCAGAGTCCTGGCGGAGCTGAGCCGGCGGTAGCCGGCGCCGGACCGGATCAGTGTGCTGTCAGCGACGGGGCGGGAGTGATGTCTTCGAGGAGGGTTCTGTCCACCGAGTCGCTCACGGCAGGACTCCATGAGCCGTCTTCGACACCTGGGCCGGGTCCGGAGGGTCCGGAGTGCCGTGTGCGTCGGACGGCGCGGGTGTGTCGCCGCGAGCGGCGTCGAGCACGGCGCCGCGCCTGGTGAGTGTGCCGCTCTCCAGGCCCAGTTCGCGTTCGGCCGTACTGACGGCCATCCGCGTGACCACCTCCGGGCGGTCCGCGGCCCCGGTATTGGCGTGTGCGCCGAGGCCGTCGATGACGACCAGAATCTGAATGGTCGTCACATATGGGTCGGCGGTGCGGAATTCGCCGCAGTCGACGCCGTCACGGACGAGTGCCTCCAGCCGGCCCCGCCACAGCGCCTCCTGGTGGCCGACCCGGTCCCGGAGGGCGGGGCGGTAGCGGCTGAGGTGCCGGGCGTTGATCCACAGCCGGCTGATGTCGTGGTACGCGGCGCCCGTCGCCAGCGCGAAGAAACGGGCGAGCCGGTCCGTGGGCGATTGCGTAGCCGGGTCCGCCGGGAGCAGGGTGTTCAGCTCGGACCCGGCGGCGGTGCCGAACGCCTCGGCCACCAGGTCCTCGACCACCGGGAAGTAGTGGCTGATGAGACCGGGGCGGACGCCGAGCTCTTCGCCGATCCGGCGCAGTGTGATGCACTCCAGCCCTTCGGTCAGGGCGATGGCCGCCGCCGCGTCGACGATTTCCGCACGCCGGTCCGCCGGGGACTTCCGGATCCGCTTCCGCTGAGGGCTTGACGACATACCGGCGATGCTATTGACAGTGCGACCAACGGGCAACCAGTGGACCAGTGGACCAGTGGATTGGTGGATCGGTGGACCGAAGACCGCAGCGATCCGAAGCCGCAGGAACCTGAAGCCCGCAGGAACCCGAAGGCCGCAGCAATCAGCCCCCGAGCCGCCGCCACAACTGCCGATCGGGGCGGGACACGGACCCTAGCGTCGATTCCCGCAAGCCATCACCGATGCCATGGAGGACAGGGATGAACAACAGCATGCGTACGGCGGCCGCTGCCGCGGCCCTCGTTGCCGGTCTCGTCACGGTGGGCGGTACCACCGGTGCCGCCGCTGCCGAGCGTCCGGAACGGATCACCAGCCAGGAGCAGCTCGCCAGAAGCATCGCGCAGGCGGTCGCGGCCGAGCAGCAGAAGGGCGCCGTCACCGACGGTGTCATCGGCGGCATGGTGGTCAACTCGACCGGCACGCGTTCCTGCTGACGAATCGGAGGTGAGCACCGTGGACAGCACTGCGGACGTTGCCCGGGACGGGCGGGAAAGCCCCCTCAGATGGTGTCCGAGCGGTGATGCGAGCCGCCCGGAGAGCGTTGTTCTCGGCGTGCGGTCCGGGGAGCGTGACCAGGTCGCCTACCTGGCCGAACCC
The DNA here is from genome assembly GCF_040634135.1 of Streptomyces sp. NPDC007164. NCBI lineage: Bacteria > Bacillati > Actinomycetota > Actinomycetes > Kitasatosporales > Streptomycetaceae > Streptomyces > Streptomyces sp. NPDC007164. Next base: position 1,215 of record NZ_JBEYFB010000072.1, on the reverse strand, counting down.
GTACCCGCCGCCGATGTTCTCGGCAGCATCCCGGAGGGGATCGCCCCCAACCGGGTGCTCCGGTTCGCCTCGCACTGCGTGTCGGACTGCGCGAACCGGGTCGGCGAGGCCTGCGGGCTGATCGAACGCATCACGACCGTGCCGGCCGAGCCAGGACCGGCCGCGGTGCCGCGGTGCCACCTCCGCCCGCACTGCAAGTGGTGGAACCAGGTCGGTGTCGAGGCCTGCCACCGCTGCCCCGCCCTCACGACACTGGAGCCCCGCGACGACGAACTCGCCGTTCTCGTCGCGGACCCGGCGACCACGCGTGAACAATTGGAGAGCTGGATCGCCGCAGCCCCATGAGCGGATACCGTTCACGGAGCCGGTCGCGTACCGGACCGAGAACATGAGAGAAGGGATGTCGTGGACAACTGGATACGGTGCTTCCGCCCGGCCCCCGACGCCGCAGCACAGTTGCTGTGCTTCCCGCACGCAGGTGGTTCGGCCAGTGGCTACATGTCGCTGTCGACCCAGGTCGCGGGGACCGCGGAAGCACTGGTCGTGCAGTACCCCGGCAGGCACGACCGCATCGCCGAGCCGTTCGCCGAACGGCTCGGCGATGTCGTGCACGCGGTACTGGGCTCGCTCTCCGAGGGCGGGGGCCGTCCGCTGATTCTGTTCGGCCACAGCATGGGCGCGCTCCTGGCGTACGAGACCGCACGGCAGCTCGCGGCCGAGGGGCGCGAGCCCGCGGCGCTGTTCGTCTCGGGCAGTGAGGGCCCGTCGCTGCCGCGGCGCGTACGGCTGCCCGACCGGCCCAGCGACGCCGACCTGATCGGGGAGATGCGGCTGCTGTCCGGCACGGACGACGAACTGCTGACCCATCCGGAGATCCTCGAACTGGCGCTGCCCCCGCTGCGCGCCGACTACGCCATGCTGTTCTCCCGCGTCCACGTTCCCGGGCCGCCGCTGTGCTGCCCGGTCGTCGCGCTGACCGGCGACAACGACCCCCGGGTCACCGTCGAGGGCGTGCAGGCGTGGGAGCGGGAGACCGAGGGGCCCTTCGAGCGGCACGTACTGCCCGGCGGCCACTTCTTCCTGGGCGACCACCTGCCGCTCGTCGCGGATCTCATCGCCGGGTACGTGCCCGGACGAGCGGTCCGTACGGGCGTCTGACACCGCACAGCACGGCGCACAGGGCTTGGGCCCCGACCCGGAAGGGGTCGGGGCCCA
>NZ_JBEYFB010000071.1:0-25579 GCF_040634135.1 Streptomyces sp. NPDC007164 | reverse complement strand
TGGAGGACCACGAAGACGATCAGGATCGGCAGTGCGGCGAGCACCAGTCCGGCGAAGACGAGCCCGTAGTCCAGCGAACACGACGCGCCGTCGCTACGCGACGGAAGACGACCACGCACTCCGTGCGTGGGTTCGGGACTTCGTCCCGCGAATCCGGGCCACTCCGTGGCCCCTGGAGTCCAACTCCGTTGGACTCTCGCCCTGTTCGCTCCGCGATCAGGGCAACCGGGCCGCGCTCCGCACGGCCCTCGGCTGGCTACCTGTGCGGTCGTCAGGGCCTGAGTGTGCTCTGCTGCTTGATGGGGCATCTCTTTGCTGCTGACTCATGGTCGGTTTCGGGAAGAGATCAGTCGCCTTATGGAAGCAGAAAACTATGGAATCTTCGAGATGTCGGTGGGCCCTCTTCGGAGGCATCGGGGGCGGTTTCGGACTGGTCCTCTCGGAGGATCTCGTCCATCAACTTGCTTTGATTTTCGAGTAGTTGACCTGCTTTCTGTTTGGTGCGGGTCTTGCACAGCCACGGGCCGATCATGACGCGTTCGCCGTCGACCTCGATCCATTCCCTGGCCCCGGGCGGGCGTCCGTGACGCTCCACGAAGGCGCGCAGCAGCAGCGCTGTCTGCTCGAAGGAACGGCGTTTCCTGGTACCGGATGTGACGGGCGTTCTCGGCGTTTGCCTCAGTGGGACTTGATCGGCGGTCAGGCCGAGGCGGGTGAGGAGGTCGCGTTGGCCGGAGTTGAGTTCGTGCCAGGTGGTGAACTGACGGTGCAGCCAGCTGCCGGCCTTCACGCCGTCGATCACCGTGTCACGGCGCAGCGTGGCCGGGTCGTGGCCGGCTTCGATGTGGCGCTTGATCAGGTGATATTTGCGGTGCCAGTCGGGGCCGTGCGGGAGCGTCCAGTGCGGGTCGAGGGCAGTGAGCTGGGCTTCGCGGCTGGAGGCGAGGCGGCCTTTGCGGGCCAGCGCCCGCTGATCGACAAGGAACTGACCGCCCGGCTCCTGGGAAGGGACGGCGAGGTGGCCGTAGGCGGTGTGGAAGGCCTCGATGGTGGCCATGTGTCCCTGCCAGGCGGCTTCGCTGTCGTCCCAGACCATGCCCAGGTCTTCGAGCTCGGCGATCCAGTCGGCGGTGAGAGCACCCTGGTGGTAGGCGGTACGTTGCCCGGTGATGAACTGGCCGAGCCGGTAGCCGTAGGCGTCCTCGTAATCGGCCGGGACTCGGAGGTGGCCGTGCTCGGCGTGATAGCGGACGGCGGCCGCGAGCCCCGCGCGGCGGGGCGCGGACAGGACCGCGCCAGCGGCGGGCCAGGCCAGCAGGTCCATGGCCCGGGCGATATGTCCGGGGTCGAGGGTGAAGTCGAACCGGAACCGGCGTGTGATCAGGGTGTGGGTGTTGGCGTCCAGGCGGCGCTTGGCGTTCTTGCGCGGGGCCCGGGCGGCAATTGACTGGTCATGATGCCGGAGCGCCGCTGTGACCAGCCAGAGGGCCTCGTAGGGGGTGGAGAGGAGGTCGCTGGGGTCAGCGTCGGGTGGGGTGTAGGCGGGGATGACCAGGCTCGCCGTCTTGTGCTTGATGGTCGGTGGCTTGCGCAGAGCGCGGCCGAGGGCCTGGACGATACGGCGCACGCTCGCCGTGCGGTCCGCGAACACGATCGCGTCCACGGCTGGCAGGTCCACTCCCTCACCCAGGACCTGGGCATTGGTCAGCACGCCGCGGTCGGCATCAGCGAAGCCGGTGAGGATGGCGTGGCGCTGGTCGGGGGTGTGGGTGCCGTTGATCGACTGCACGAGAAGGTCGTCGGCCCATGCGGGGCGTTGCTTCTCGGGGAGGGTGCGCAGCGTATGGGGGAACTGGCGGGCGAAGTCGGCGGCGTCCGCGACCTGCTGGAAGTACACGATCACGTGGCGCAGGTCGTGCTGGGTCATGGCCTTGAGGACGGCCAGGTGCAGCGCGGTCGTGCGACGGGCGCTCGGGGCGGCCCCGGTGTGGGTGTCCTGGTTGGTAAGGAAGGTGCGCAGGTCAGTGCTGGTGATCGTGGGCACGAGGAGCTGGTAGTCGGCCAGGACGCCGTCCTCGATCGCGTCCGCGTGGGAGTAGGTGTGCAGGCGCGGGCCGAAGACCTTCGGATCGTCCATCGATGCGATCAGGGACGGGGCCTCCCACGCGGGAGCCGTGGCTGCGGTCCGCTTCGGCTGGGGCCGTGTATCGGGGGCCTCGGTCAGGCGCGGGGCTTCCCACTCGTAAGGGGTCGCGGTCATGTACAGACGCCGGTCGGCCAGGACGCGCTGGTGGTCGTGGATCATCGTCCACTGCTTGTCCCAGCTGCCCGCCGTGCGGTGTGCCTCGTCCACGACCAGGAGGTCGAAGACAGGGGCAGTGAAGACCGAGTGCTGGGACTCCTCGATCCTGGAGAGGGAATCAAACGTGACGAACACCGTTGCCCGCTCACGCCGTTTCCTGCGCTGAGCAAGCCAGTACGCCAGGTACTCCCCCGACCCCGTACTCACCGCCCCCGCACCCGCCAGCACAGGATGCTTACGGGCATCGGAGGAAGAGACCGCCATCAACGGCTCCCTGCGGCCATCCGCACGGGCCGCAGCCACCCACTGACCAATCAAATCCAGGCTCGGCACCGCAACCAGAAGATGCCGGACATCGAGCGCCTCTGCTGCACGTAGCGCGGTCAGGGTCTTCCCGGTCCCACACGCGGAGACAATGTGCCCACGCGAACCCGGGCGCTTCAGATGCCGCACCGCGGACTCCACCGCCGCCTGCTGATCAAGGCGCAGCACACGACGAGGGACGCTGGCCTGGGAATCGGGGGCTGTGGCCGCAGCGACCGCGGACTCAGGGCTGGTGGACATCACGTGCAACCTCAACTCACGGCAGGCATGACATCCGCCATCATTCCGCACGGAAACGGGGGCGATGTGGGGGTAGTCGGAAATGAACGTCACCTTTATGGGCACGGAGACCGTCGCTTCTTCGACCACGCTCCCCGGCTTGGTTCAGGACACGCCCAAGAGGACGGCTCAGGGCGATGTGGGACCGGGCTGAGACTGGGCGGGCACGGGTGAGGGTAAACCGGGTGTCGGGGTTGTGGGGGTTGTGGTCTGCTGGGCGAGTTTGCGGTAACCGGTCACGGTGAGAGCACGCCAGGCATGGTAGAAGCCGAAGGCGGTCGCCATGCCGAAGGCAGTGGTGGCGCCGAGGACGAGTGGGCGATGCTCGAAGGAGTAGCGCAGCATGACCATGTCCGCGGTGAGGGTCAGGGCCAGGGTGTTGAGGGTCCATCCGCGGCAGATACGCATGCGGGAGCGCGCGTAGTCCGCCCGGGCAGTCAGGACCGGAAAGTCGGCCAGGCGCAGGCGTGCCTGGGCGTAGGCGGTGTTGGAGGGGAAGAAGCGGGTACGCAGCCGGCGGCGGTGCGGTGTGAGGGCAGCGTCGGCGGCCCGGTCGATGAGGATGCCCAGGGCGTAGGCGGCAGCGAGCGCTGCTCCGGTGGCCGCGGATGAGCCTGCCACGGGGGCGAGTTTGGCCGTGGTGGTGGGGCCGGTCAGAGCGATGAGGAGCAGCACGGCTGCGGTGAGCGCGCCGATGCCGACCACGAGGACCTCGATGAACATCGCGGTGGCGGCCGCGAGGGCCGGGGGCTCGGGCTGTGTTGGGCCCGTCATAGGGCGACTCCCCAGATCTGGGCCATGTCGGTGATCATGCTGTCGGGTAGCTCGCTGTTCTTCCAAGCGATGTGAAGGCCGAAGCGGGAACGGATCTGGGATAGCCGTTCAAAGATGATCAGGCTTTCTGGCTGACTGGCCAGCAGGTAGCGCCCGTGCTTGAGGAAAAGGGCGCTAGTGGGTCCGTACTCGGTGTAGGCACGTTCGAGACGCTCGCGGAAGCGTTCGGTGAACTGGGTGAGTTGCTCGCTGTAGGCGGTGGTGTCGTCGATGGTCTGGGAGAGGGTGTCGATGACTTCGTGGGACAGGTCGGTGCTGTAGGGGTGGTCGGTGAAGGTGCGGTAGATCTGTTCGGCCGTGTTGAGGAGGTGGTTGCTGCGTGCGAGGTCAGGGTGCTGTGCCATGGCTTCTACCCCCCGTTCGACCTCGAGGTCGAATAGTTCGACCAGGGCAATCAGACGGTACAGCGAGCGTCTGACATCGGGGGGTGGGGTAACGCCGGGCTTGTACAGGAGCTTGTGGGACATGCGTGACCACAAGTCGACGGCCTCAGTGCGTAGTTGGATCTCACAGTCGTACGGGTTGCCGTCGGGGTCTTCTTCGCCGCCGACCATGACAGCTTGGATGTGCAGGCGGGGGTAGCGCAGGCGGTCCTCGTCGCCGGGGGTGTCCCGGTCGTCCTCTACCCACCGGACGTCGAGGCACTCTTTGATCATTTCCAGCGCGGGATCGAGCAGACCTCTGTGGGGCACGATGACGCGTACGCCGGCCTTGTCGGTGATTTCCTTCCAGGGATCGGTGTAGCCCTTGCGGTACATCTTCGTGTTGAAGCTGCTGACCTCCTTGGCGCGGGCGGTCACCTCGCAGGGGATCCCGCGGAGGGCGGTGTGATGCTCCAGGTATGCCTTGGTCGCCTCGGCCGCCTCTTCGATGCGGGGTCGTTCGTGTTGATAACGCTGGAAGGCCTCATCGGCGCTCAGGGGCATGGCTGACCCAGCCAAGCGTTGGGGAGGGTACCTCGGAACGTCACGTCTGGGCCGGTGGGAGCGCGTGTCCGTTGTGGGCAAGCGTGGCTTGTTTGGGGAGGGCGCGGATTGTCTCGAATCCAGGAAGTGTCTCGGCCTGGGTGGGCAGCTCAGGGCGCTGCGTGGGTGGTTTGGGAGGGCGGCCCGCTGCTGCTCCGCTGCTGGTCTTGGTGACGGTCGAGGTGACTGTCACCGTCGTCCGGCCGTCGCCGAGGTCCTCTACTTGGATGGTTCCGTCCTGCATGGCTTCTACCGGGGCGACGAGGAAGGCACCGTTGGACAGGTCCACCCGCATCTTCTGGAGCCTGTTGCTGATGAGCTCGGTGTTCTTCTCGAAGGTGCCGATAGGGACGTCGTTCTCGGCGAGGAATGCGGCAAGGTCGGCCTGGTGCGCGTCGCGCAAGTGGGTGCGGATGAACTCCGTGGGGTCCAGTGTCGGGGTGGGGTTCTGGAGTTCGACCATGGTGGCCAGGACGTAGTTCATACGGGTGTCTGAGTCCGTGCAGCGGCTGTTGACCCAGTTCATCGCGGTGTCGTGGAAGCGGCGGGTCAGTTCCCTGGGGTCGTTTTGATGCCGACAGCCCAGGAACTTCTCAAGGAAGAAGCGGGCCACGTCCTTGCCCGATGTCTGGGGGTCTGCAGCCCATCCCTGAAGCCCTGGTTCAGCCAGCCCCTCTTCGGAGAAGAGGGCCACTTTGTACACTTTGGATTTCTGGGTGAGCAGGAGGTCATCGAGGTACTGCATGGCGAAGGTGCGCAGGCCGTCGGTGACGATCTCATTGGTCTGCATGCCGGTCTCGTGCTCGAGTTTGACCATCAGCAGCGCCTGCTGGCCATCCAGGCGGGCGGAGGCGACCAGGAGGAGCCCGGCCGGGCTGTTTCCTCCTTGGCTGTCGCGCAGTGCGTGTGCCAGCTCCCCGGAGACTTGGACGAGGTCCTGTTCACCGCCCAGGAAGGCGCGGACCGCGTCGGGCAGGGGGGACTTGAATTCCGGGTCCTCGATGACCTCGCGCCCCAGACGGGCGAAGACATCACGCAGTTTGCCCTGGAGTTCGAAGCGCACGTCTTCGTCCAGGCGGCAGAATGTTTGGCTGAGTTCGAGCGGAAGGAGCTCTTCGCTCTGGGCACGCTTAGGCACTATGTGGACGATGGCCTGGTCCACGACGAGGTCCCCGAAGTCGGTCCGCACTGCCCACCCCACGTATCCCGCCCGCACCCCCGCAGGCCGGACGCACTCTCGCCAGGCGCAGTCCGGAACGGAGCCAGCCCCGTCCCGCGGTGTACGCCTGTGCGACATCACCTGGCCCGGGGCAGGGCGGGCCTGTTCCGGGCCTGCCCGTGTCACGTGCCAACAATAGTGCCGCTCATCGTAACGGAGCGTGCATAGGCCATAGCGGGGATACCGGGAGTGGTGGCTGAACTTTAATGGTGCGCCGGAGTCTGTGCCGCTCTATGGCCTGCCCTGCGAAGCCGAGTAGCTGTTGAAGCGGCAGGGGCGCTCAAGACCACACGGGGCTCATCACCGTATCGAGAAGGCTTGCATGGTCGTGGCGGCTGCTGCCTTGTGCCTAGGGAACATCGTCCCGTCGCGCAATGCCTTGCGCCGGCTGGTCGGGCGGGAGGCGTGCGCGTCTCGATCGGGCCGTTGCGCCAGACGGACAGGACGAGTCCGTGGGCTGCCGCCCACCGCAGTCCATCCTGTGTCTCGAAGACGCCCATCTCTTGAAGGCGCTGCCGTGCCCATCCAGCGTGTCCTGGATGTCTTCGCCCACCGGCTGCCTCTCCCTCATGGTTCTCCGCACCCTCGATCCGAATCTTCGGTGTTCCTGTACAGCTGCGCGGTGCAGTGCTTGCGGAAAGTCAGTCCGGGATGTGATTCGGCGCCTGAGTGTCGCTTTCTGCTGTAGTCACGCTGTCCGCCGGGCCGCTCTCAGGCGGGCCGGACCGCTGGAAGGCTGCGCTGAAGCGCGTGCAAGTCGGTACGGCGGGCCCGTATGAGCTCCTCTGGCTGGCGCAGGGCGGTGTCCAGGAGCCATACGCCACGGCGAAACGGCTGGAAGCCGATGCTCTCCCACAGGGCAGCGATCTTCTTCTTCGCCTGGCGGCGGTATGCCTCGGTGACCTGCTCATGGTCTTCGGGGTACTCGCCCATGGCCGGATAGACCGCGACCGCGCAGCAGCCCCCGGACAGGCGGCGGATCGCTTCGGCCGCCAGAACCGGGCCCAGTCCGAAGCCCCTCCATGCCTTGTCGAGGCTGACGCGGTCGAGGAGCAGCAGATCGCCGACGGGGTGGGTGATCGCCTTCTCGAACGCAGCGCTGTAGCCGTCGTGTCCGGACCGGCCAAGGACCGCGGATGCTATGACCTCAAGATCGCCGGACTCGGCGTCCGCCGCCTCCCACCGGTTGTCGCCGGTGTAGTCGCGCAGTCTCCACAGAATGAGATGCCCCACCTTGGTACCCGCAGCGGGAGTATGGCGGTTCTCGCCCTCTTCGTCGTCCCACTCCTCGTCGCCCGCCTGCCCGTAGGCGACCTGGACGTGCCAGGCTTCCAGCGTGTCCTCATAGTCGTAGGGCACCGCGGGATGCCCGTGACCGTAGTGGAGGTGAAGACGGGCGGGGTCGCCCGGGAGCTCAGTGACCGGCCGTCTGGGCCTCGCTGCTGTCATGGCAGAGAGAGTAGAAGCGGGCGCTGACATCCCACCAGGAAACTGGAATCCAGGGGCGGGCTCGGCGCGGTCACTGGTAGAGGAAGTCTGTCCAGCACGCTTGGAGTCCGGCGACCAGGGTGACGGCGGTGTCCGCTGCCTCTCGGCGTTGCGCCGGCCCGCGGGCGCTGTACATGGCGCTGCTTGTCCGCCCCCGCGTGCGGAACTTCGCGGCAAGCTGGCGGAAGGTGGCCGAGGGGCGGAAGAGGGTGTCTGCCGTCGCGTCTTCGTCGACAAGCTCGGCTGGAAGGTCGCCGTATACCTCGGTCGCGATCCAGCATGCCCAGTCCACCAGCTTGTGCGTCGCCCGCGTATCATCCGCGACACGGTCGAGCAGCATCGAGCGGCAGCCCTGGCATCCGTCCACGGTTGCGTAGAACAGCTGGTCCAACAGGGCGTCGTCTGCCCTGTCCGGGACGTGGGGCAGGTGTGACTGGGACGGCGGAGCGAACTGACGCCGGGCCGTCCCTGCACGGTGCGGGTGGTCAGTGGTGATCACGATCTGCTTTCCCTGCTCTTTGACGAACTTGTTCAAGCGTCACAGCTCATCATGGCGCTCGCTCCGCCACGAGCGGCGGCCGGGGAGAGCAGCGGCAGCTAGTCGTTGAGCAGTCTGTAGATGTCGATGTTGAACGCAGTGGCGGCCCACCCCCACGTTTGCGGGGATGGGCCGCCACGTCACTGAGTCCGTCGCGGGCTTCTGTTTATGCCGAGGCCCGGGCACAGCTAGATCATCGAAGAGCGGCTCCTGTGGCGCAGACGAGCGTGCAGGTGCAGTTCTGGCATCACTGAGGCCTGCCTTGATTCATGACGTGTTCTGGATGCTCGAGATACTCCTCAATCTCTCGCATCATCAGTTCAACTTGGCTTTCTCGTGAGGGAGATGCTTCTTGCAGTAGAGCTGCTAGTTCAGCTGGGTTGACGAGGACCGAACGCAGTGGCCGCATGCCCTGGGCTTCTTGAAGCAGAGCAAGCAGTTCAGACGCTGGCTGGGTATGGAGCGACTGCCCTGCGGAGCATTGCCATGATGGCCGTGGGCTGTCTTCTACCTCGTCGTGCAGTACTTCCAGGTAGTCCTGAGCATCTACGTCGCCCAAGTCTGCTGCTGTCTGCCACCACGAGTACGCCTGGCTGGTCTCGTCGAGGACTTCCCATAGCTCAGCGATACGCCGGGCTCTGCTGCCTGTCGGTTGCTTGCTTTGCTGGCAGAGCAGTTGAGCCAGTTCCCTGATCACCGATGGGTGGCGTGTTCGGGCGCAGGTGGTGTCGGGGCATACGCCCCCGGCCGGGGGCCGGCCCGAAGGCCGGTCCCCGTCGCGCACCTGGTCCGAGACCTCTGCCGTCCGTGTGGGGCCCTGCTGGGCCTGGTAAAGGCGGTCGAGCAGCGTCAGCACGGCCAAGAGCCGGTGCTCGTCTCGAAGGTCCCAAGTGCTCACGCAGTCACCTCCTTGGAAGACGTGAGGACCATCTTCTGGATCCTGTTCTTTGCTGCGGTCAGGTAGCGCTTGACCGTGTCCTCCTTGATCTGGAGGACCTCTGCGGCCTCGGCCGTGGTGAGGTCCTCCAGCAGACACAGAGTCACTACCCGCTTCTGCTGCTCCGGCAGTGCCGGAATCAGCTCGCCGACAATGACGTCGACGATCTTGCTGTGCACGCTGATGTAGGCAGGGTCGCCGTCGCCCTCACGCGGGATGCCCTCGGGCATCTCCTGGGGCGCGGTGGGCACTGCCTGGCGGGCGGTGCGGCGAAACTCGGTGCGCACCGCATTGTGCAGTGTGGTGCGGCCGTACCGCTCGATCGAGCCTTCCGTCTCACGCAGGCGGGGCCAGCGCGTGAACAAGCTCAGGTACGTGCTTTGCACCGCGTCCTCGGCGTTGGCCGGGTGGTACCCGGTCTCCGCCATCGCGGCACGGTAGTACCGGTCGCTGGTCTGGCGGACGAATTCTGCGAACTCGTCCGCCAGGTGCGCCGGTTCCGGCTGGCTCACGCAGCCTCCCGGTCACCGGCCGGCAAGGACAGGCATGGCGTGGGCGGCTTGACCAGCAGCCAGTCGGGGCGCCCCTGGTCGAACTGCACCACCGCCCCTCCGGCGAGCAAGACGTTTGCGGCGGCCACGATCGAGGCACGCTGTTCACGCTCGGCCAGCCGCTCCTGGTGGGCCTTCAGGCACAGTTCCACCGCGGTCACCAGGCGGCGGCCGGCGTACAGCAGCAGGAGCATGAGGGGGATCGTGACTCCCCCAGCTCCCGCGATCTCAGGCAGGGTCATGGGGACCCGGCTCCCTTCGACGGACTCAGTGAGATGCAGAAGCCTCAGCTTCCACGCCTCCTACACGCCCGAGGGGCTGGGATCCGGATGCCTCCGTCAGAGATCTTTTTGAGAATGCGGCTATCTGCCCTTTAAGAGAGGAAAAATTCCTCAGTAGTCGCCCTCCCCGGGCTGCTGGCAAGCCTCTGTCGTCAGCTGGACTTGGTGATGCCAGGGCGGCCCGAGTTGCGGGTGGTCAAGCGCAGGGACCGGGCAGCCGGCATCGTGCACGAGGGCATCGAAGCGATGGCCGAAGGACTTACTGAAGAGATGGAAGTGGCCGGGTGCACCTTCGAGGTGGCGGAAGAGACGGGCTGCTTGGAGGTAGGGCCGGGCGTGGGGCGGGATCGTGTACCAGACGCGGGGTGGCGGATGGTCCTGGTCGTGGTCGCCGCTGAAGGGCTCAGGCAGGGCGAGTCGGGAGCCGTCACGGTTCACGTCGTCGACCGTGGCCATGACGAGACGGTCCACAGCGGCTCCGGTGCACAGCAAAGCGGTCAGAGCGGCGACTTGGGCCGGCCCGGGAACGGCCCGGCTGATGCGGTGCGCAACGGCGGCGGTGAACGGGACCGTGCAGATCCCCGGTCCCCCGGCGGCGGCGAGGTCAGCGGGGACGTCCAGGCGCAGGCCGGATTGGGCGAAGCCGTCCTGGGCGCCGCGGACGCGGGCGGCGGTCCACGCGAAGGTGGGGCTCAGTACGGTCAGGCGCGACAGGAACAGCTCCACGTCGCGCCGGCCGGGCGGCAGGGGCGATGCAGCACGGTGCCGGGCCAGCCAGTTCCGGGCGGCGAGCAGCCCCGCGCGGCGTTGGCCGGAGGCATCAGGTGAGGGCGTCAGAGCGCCGGGCACGGGGGCAGCGGCAGGGGACCTTGTTGGTGATGACCGTGCGGAGCGCGGGTGTGGAAGGTTCGTCTGCGGCGCGGCGGACAGGGTGAACAGGCGCAGAGCGGCGGCTGCGTCGAGATGCTCGAGCTCGTCGGCCAGTCCGGCTTCGGCGAGGTCTCGGTGAAGGCGGGTGGCCTCGCCGGTGGTGGTCCCGCTGGCCATCAGCACCAGGCGGATGCCCGTCAGCTCGCACAGCACCGAGAGCTGTTCGGCTCGCTCCGGCGTGAGCAGGTGCGCGCGCAGGACGGCCAGCTGGCGGATGTTGTCGACAACGGTCCAGCAGGCAACAGCCCGCCATGCGTGCGCCGCGGTGATGACCGGGCCGCGGGTAGGCACGTAGGCGGTGCGGCCGAGCGCGGCCAGGATGTCGCGGGCCAGGAACGCGGAGGTGACCGTGGCGGGGGTGGGATCGACGGTGACCCGGCCGTCGCGTGGGTTCGACCAGCGCCGGGCCGCACGCGCCAATGCCGCGTCGTCCGCCGTATCGGTGATGAGGGTGACTGGCGGGATGGGGCCGGGCCGAAGCAGCATCGGCGTCACCGGATGCTCCCGTCGTCCACACGCCTGGCAAGCTGCTCGATCCCCTCGCGGGAGCTGGCAGACCCGGAGGGCTGGGAGGTCTGGGCGTGGTGGGTGAGCAGGGCCCAGCGGCGCAGCCGACCATGGGCGAAGCGGGCATCCAGGCGGTGGAGCTGGGCGCAGGTGGCCTGGTGCCACAGCGGGTGCAGGCGGCGGACGGCGAGTGGCACCAGATCCGCTTGAAGCGGCGTGATCTCGCGCCAGGCCGAGGCCCGGGTGCCCAGCAGGGGCACTTCGCGCAGCACGTGTTCGCCGTCTTCGCCGGCGATCAGCACGATGCACAGGCCCTCAGACAGGCTGTCGTAGAGATAGCGCAGGTACTCAAAGGCGGCGGGTGTGAGCTGGTGGGCTTCGTCGACCATCACGATCCGCGGCCGGACGGCCAGCGCACCGAGGACGGCGTTGTCGCACACGCCGGGGTCCTCGGGAGGCTGCCCGGGAAGGTCAAGGGCGTGGTGGAGAGCCGTGCGCAGATCGGCTGGAGCCGGGCGGGAGGGCAGGTTGAGTACGCAGGCCCGGTGGGCCGGGTGGCCAGCGAGCACGGCATGGGCGGCGAAGGACTTTCCCACACCGGAGGCACCGGTCAGGCAGAGCACCGCACGCTCGGCGAAGCAGTCCTCAACGGCGCGGCTAACGTCGAGGAGTCCGGGGGTGCACAGCCCTTGAAGACCTGGCGCATTCAGGAAGTGCGCTGAGGAATCGACGAGGTGCGGCACGGGGGCGAACAAAGACTCGAGGTACCCGCGTCGGGCCACCGTCAGCACTGGGCCAGGGCCCAGTCGGCTACCTGCCGATCGACCGTGTCGGTTTTGAAGTACTTCAGGCCTTTCAGGGCGTAGTGGGTGACCTTGGCCCACTCACGCATCGATCCGTCGGCGTGACGCACGTCGATGTGCTCGAGCAGTTCAGGGTCGGCCGTGGCCCAGATGGCATGGGTCATCGGGATGACCTGCAGCATCTCTTCGGGGGACATGGCCTTCACCTCGCGTCGGGCGCACAGACGGGAGGCCAGGGACGGGTCGCTCTGCAGGGTGTCGTACGCCTCGTGCCCGCCGATGAACAGCACAGCCGGCCGCTGTTTTCGGGAGTTGTCCCACAGGTTGCGGATCAGCTCGAAACAGGCACGGTTGTACTGCTGGGCCTCGTCGCACACGATCACGTACGGGCGCCGCGGCAGCGCGGTCATCAGCTGCCGGTACACGGGGGTCGCGGTGCCCGGCATCTTTCCCGGCAGACGTAGCTGGTGGAAGAGCTCCTCGCGCAGGTCCTTCGGGCCCGGACGCGAGCGGGCGAACTGCAGGGACAGCAACAGATCGGGCGCGATGGCCTTAAGCGCGGCGCGGGTGGCAAACGTCTTGCCCAGGCCGGAGGCACCGTAGATCAGCGACATCGCCCTCGCCTCAATCGTCTCGGCGATCGTGTCCTGGACCTGGAGCAGCACATCGGTGGTCACCAGCTTCGCACCAGGGACGTCGAGGAAGAACTCCGGTTCCATGTCCCCCGGCTCCCAGGCACCGGGCGGCACTTCACTGATCACAGTCACTCCTCACTGAGGGAATCTTCGTCAGGGACGGCACGCCCAGGAACGGCCCAGCCCGGGGCGGGGCCCAGGCGCGGGGTATAGCGCTCGGTGGCTCTTTCGCGTCGTGGTGCAGGCAACGCCGCAGTGCCCTCGAGTTCGGCACGGGCCTCCTGCTCGGTCATCCGCAGGGCACGCACGGGCACCTCGGGCCGGGTAGACGGCAGGTGACGCTCCCGCCGACGCTTGCCGGAGCGTTTCAGGGCCTGGCGCAGGGCCTTGCTGTGCTCGTCGCGTTCGAGAAGCACCTTGGCGCGCAGTTCCTCGCTGGCCTCGTTGCTGAGGAAGGCCCTACCGAGATAGCGGTTTCCGCGGAAGGTGTACAGGTCGATCTCGTGGGTGTGGTGGGGCATCCACCGCACACGGACCTCGAGCCCGATCCGGCCCACCCCGTTCTCGGGCATGTAGCGGCGGCCCGCGAACTCGACCCCGTGGCTGGTGATCTTGTGGACCTTGTGGTCGCTCTCCAGCATCAGAGCGCGTAGCTCGGACGCACTCGGCTCGGGCCGGACCTCAGCCGAATCGGCCAGCCAGGCCTCAAGCGGCGTCATACCGGTGCGCTTGATGACGTGCTCGGTGTTGTGCTTGTGGACCCACTCGCCGAGCAGGCCGACGAACGCCTCGAAAGTCAGCGGCGGGTCCGTGTCACCGAGGCGGCGGCGGTGATCGAGCCGGGGCGCTTTCGTATAGCGGGGCAGGTCGGCAAAGAAACGGGTCATGCTCGTACGGTTCAGCCGCTCGATACCGCCTTTGTGGCGGGCACTGCGCACCCGGTGCACCGGCACCCCCAGCAGACCGAAGGCCCGCCGGACGGTTTTGGAGAGGAAGTCGGCGCCGCCGTCGACGCGCACCAGGTGCGGCAGTCCGCCGGCCGGGCCGTAGGGAGCCTCGCGCAGCACCGACATGCGTACGGCGGCCAGGACCGAGCCGCGGTGCGCGGCCCCGGCGGTGACCGCCCAGCCCATTACATGGCTGGTACCGCGGTCCTCGAACCACGTCACCCACACCCTCGACGGCTTGCCATCGGGCATCATCACGACGGTCTCGGCCTGCTTGTGGTCGCCCTCCCACACCTCGTTCCGGGCCACCGCCGGCCGCTGGAAAGCGGGATCGAACCCCCGGGCCGCGGGAATCCCCTCCCGCAGGCCCGCCATGAAACCCGGATCGAGATCCCGGGCGATCGCATCATGCAGCGTCGTCAAACCCGGCGGCTTCCGCCCCGCCGCCACCGCCACCTCGGCCAGATGCTCGTGAGCGCGCTTCACGTTGCCCTGATAGTCGGCGAGGACATCGATGATCTCCTCGGTAATACGGAACCGGCGGCGTTCCGGCTTCTCCGGACTGCCGGTCTCCTCAGCGCGGGCCAGCCAGCTCCACACCGTCCTCTTGTGTACACCCACCGCGTCAGCGACCAGCCGCACATGCGCCGTCGTCAACTCCCCCACAGCCCGCAGCCGCAGCAACTGAGCCACCGCCGCAGGCCGCAACTCATCCCGATGCCGCCCCAAGCCGTCTCCCGGGGCCTCGTCCCCCACGGTCACTGACACCAGCACCAACAACGAAGGCAAGCCAGTAACAGAGAAGTGATCACAGTGCCAGCCTCCAGACAGCGTCAACAGCCGCCCCACGCAGGACAGTTCACGAGAACGCCCGTGCCAGGCACGACGGATGAAACGCTAAAGCCGACTCCCCCGACAAGAGGCCCGCCGACCACCCGGGCAGGTGACAGAGGCCCATTCCGCCTCCACCCCACACCCTCATGCGCTAAAGAGCCCGCCCCCCCCAAAGGAGAACCGACGACCACGCCACCGACCGATCCGGAATCACACCACCACTGCATCCGGGACACCACCACCAAGATCAACCAGCCGATAACCCCGCCGACCAGCACAAACAAAACCACGCATCACTGGCAAGGAAACCCGAACACCTCAGAGCCCTCTTCCCCGAACCTCACATCACCCGCGACGGCGTCATCGTCCACCAGGGCCGCCACGCACTGCCCCGCCCCGACACCACCGAACCCCGGCTCACCACCGCGGCCGGCCCCTACGGCACGATCGGCTGGGCCGTCGTCCACAAACGCGAGTCCACCCCCACCGAACAAGCTTGTGCTGACAAATGCCGAGATTCAGCGCGGGCAGGCGATCACCTACCCGCACCTACTCTGACCTAAAAGCCCACTTGACGCACCACCGACGGAGCATGAAGGATTATTTGACGCGAAAACTACAGCACCCCCCGAGCGTCACCGAGGCGAGCCGATACAACTCGAAAGGAATAATTTCATGACAGACGACATATGCAATGCCCTTAAGAAGACATTAGATGGCATTGGAAAGCCTGGAGGGCCTGGCTCCAGCGACGGCGGCAAGGCCATGGCCTACATAGCCGCATACGCCGCCGCAGTAGCACGCGGGTGTGCATTCATCCATGAATCCTCCGACAACCCTTATCACGTCTACGACTTCGAGCCTGAAGAGAAGGGAATCGGAAAGCCCTTCGCTCTTCAAACGCAACCTTTCGACAATCAAACCCATGGGGTAATTCTTGAAGTGCGAGACGACGGCACTCTCAAGGGGGCAGCCAATCCGTCTAACGAATCAAGGATACCCAGGAGTGTATTTCAATATGTCGCCACTGGACAACAGGCACAGGGGCGCTGGGCATACAAGCTCTTGGTGAAAGAAGGCCCACAGGCCGGCATGTGCGTGGAGCGGTCAACCGACCTCGAAAGCGGTCGCAACAAGGCGCACGTGGCCGATTTCGACAGAGTGAAGACAATCTTCACGACCGAATATATTAAACCCTCCTTCCCAAGGTCCACGCCCAACGGTTACTACTTGTACGCATACAATGCGGATACGCTTGAATACAAAGGAGCTCTCCTTATTGAATACAACCGAAGGGATGGTTCTGCCACATTCGACAAGACGAAATATGGCGACGAAAAGCCCGAGCAGCTCTTCAGCTACCGCCCCGCGGGGCAATGGACTTGATCCTTGGCCAAGCTTCGGCCGCGTGAGGATCATTCAGGGGATAGCCCGTAAAAGCGCAAGGCGATGACGGTGGAAATGAGTCCACGTAAAGGTGTCGAGCGGCTGACTGTACCCGATGCCCGATGGGCTTGATCCGCTTTGACGGACATTCGAGATCAGGGGTTCGTCCCCGGGAGGATGTCCATCATGGAGAGCATGGGGAAGAAGAAGCCTCGCCGCCCTCGTCGTTCGTTCACGCCGGAGTTCAAGGCCGAGATCGTATGGCTGTGCCGGCGGGGTGACCGCTCGGTCGGCCAGGTAGCCAAGGACTTCGAACTGACCGAGACCGCGGTGCGGGACTGGGTCAAGCAGGCCGAGGTCGACGCGGGCGAGCGCAATGGGCTGAGGGCCTGACTGCGGAGGCCGCGAAGCGGGGCGAGGTAGACCTGTCTCTGGTCACGCGTCGGTGGGGATGGGGGTGCTTCAGCAGGCACACGAGGCCGGCCTTCCGGTCTGGAGCCTGATGGTGGTCGATGAGGCGCACCGGACGAGTGGTGATGCGGGGAAGCCGTGGGCGGCGGTGCACGACCAGGAGCGGATCCCGGCGGTGCGACGGCTGTATATGACGGCGACGGCGCGGGTGTGGGAGGCCGAGGGCGGGGTGCCGCGTCTGATCGCGAGCATGGATCCGGACAGCCCGGTGTTCGGGCCTGTGGCGTACAAGCTGAAGCTCAGTGAGGCGATCCGGCGGGGGGTGGTGGCGCCGTATCAGGTGCTGTGCCTGGACATCAGCGACCCCGAGTTCCATCAGCTGCGCCAGGAAGCCGGATACGGGTCGGACGCCGCACGCGGAGCACGGCTCGCCGCACTGCAGACCGGACTCGTGACCGCGGCCGCCGAGGAGAACCTGCGCAAGGTCCTGACGTTCCACAGCCGGGTCAGCGAAGCCGAAGCCATGGCCACGGGCATCGTCGACGCAGCCCGGAAACTGTGGGAAGACAACCCGCGACGCTACCCGGAGCCGGAGCGGGTATGGGCCGACTGGCTCTGTGGCGAACACCCGCCCGCCCACCGGCGTGCCGTCCTGGAAGAGTTCGCCTCCGACGTCATCGAGAACCAGGCGCAGCTGGTCGAGGGTGGTGCCGGGGGGCGCAGCAGGGGTGGGCGGCGTTCGGGGAAGGGGTTGGTGCCGGCGGGGTTGCGGGTGCTGAGCTCGGTGAAGGTGCTGGGCGAGGGCGTCGATACGGCGAATTGTGATTCCGTCGCGTTCTGCGATGCGCGGGGGTCGATGATCGATATCGTGCAAATGGTCGGACGCGCGCTGCGAATTAGGCCGGGGAAGGGAAGATTGCTTCTCTGATTGTTCCGGTATTCCTCGCTCCGGGTGAAAGTCCGGACGAAATGCTGACCTCGGACGCCTATGGAACCCTCGCGAAGGTCCTCGGGGCGCTGCGGGCACATGACACCGAGACGATCGAGCACCTCGCGGATCCCCGTATCCGGAGCGGGAGTTGGCAGGAGGAGACGGCCGAGGAGGGCGAGGCGGAGGCTGAGCGGGAGGTGTCGGAGGGTGAGCGGGGGCCGAGCACGCCTGCGCGGGAGCTGTTGAAGTTCAGCACACCGAGGTATCCGGCGTTGCTTGCGCGGTTCGTGAAGCTGCGGGTGATCGAGCCGGAGAACACGTTCTGGCGGCGCGGGATCCAGGCATGCGTGCGGTACGTGGAAGAGACCGGGGCGCAGCAGTTGCGGGTGTCGTACGGCTACGTCACCCCTGATGACTGGGTTCCGGCAGGGTTCCCGCTGGGGACGTGGCTCGCCGATCAGCGGAAGTTCCACAAGGCAGGGCGTCTGGATGCGGGGCGGGTGGAACAGCTGGCCGGGTTGGGGATGGTGTGGTCGCATCAGGATGTCGCGTTCGAGGAAGGGCTCGCAGCTGCCCGTGCCTGGGCTGCCGTGCACGGGCATTTGTTGCCGCCCGCGACCGCGGTATGGGACGGATACCCGGTCGGGACCTGGGCCAAGAACCAGAGATTCGCCGCCCGGGCCGCGGATCAGATTGCGCAGCGGCGGCAGGCCGGCCTCCCCGTTGCTTCCAGCGCGGGCGCGCTGACCGAGGCACGGCGCGCAGCGCTGGAAGAGATCGATCCGGGATGGTGCCCGGTATGGGACACCGGGTGGCAGCGGTGCTTCCGGCTCGCCCAGAACCTCCTCCAGGACGGCGGGGACTTGCCGGTGGCGGCCGGCAGAGTGATCGCGCAGGGCGAGGACCTCGGGAGGTGGGTTACGGCGCAGCGGCACGGGTGGGAGCAGCTCCTGCCCGCGCAGCAGTGGTTGCTGGAGAACGTCCTCGGGATCGAACCGGTCGGGGACGAGGAACGTCTGGTGCAGCGCACACAAGACGATATGTGGGCACTCAACCTCACGGCCGCACGGCAGTTCCATGCCCGTGAAGGGCACTTGCGGGTACCTCGCAAGCACGCCGAGCACGTGAAGATGGAAATGGGCCCGGGAGGTCGTCAGACAGGTGCTGACGGGGTCGTGGTGGTCAAGCTCGGCACATGGCTCGACAACGTACGCAAACGCGCCGACAAACTCAGTGCGCAACGCCGGGCCGACCTCAATGCACTTGGGATGCGCTGGTAAAGCGGGCGGGAGGCGGGGGCTATGTGCCTGATCCGAGGCGGCTGAAGGCCCAGCGGAGGACTTCTTGGTCGACGCGGGTGCGTCCGGTGCGGTGCAGTGCGGTTTGGGCGTGGGCGGTCAGGCGGGCCCAGTTGCGGAAGTTGCCGTGGGCGGCGCGGCTGTCGGCGAAGGTGATGTCGTCGGGGTCGGCGGCGGCCCAGATGGGGTGGTAGAGCGGGATGGTCTCCAGGACCTCGTCGGGGGTGAGGCGGGTGAAGCGCTGCCAGATGAAGATGCGGGAGGACAGCATCGGCTCCTTGCGCAGCGCGTGGTGGCAGCCCTCGCCGCCGACGAAGACGACGGCGAGCTGAGTGTGCGGGTCATCCCAGAGGTAGCGGATGTACTCCAGCTGGTCGCTTTGGAGCCACTGGGCTTCGTCCAGGACGAGGGTGCGTGGGTGGGTGGCGAGCGTTGCCTTGAGGAGGTGGTCGAACTCGGTGGCGTAGCGGGGGCTGGCCGGGGAGTTCGAGGGCGGCGTGCAGTTCGTGGCGTACGGCGCGGGTCGTGGCGCGGGCGTGGAAGGTGATGCGGCGGATGTCCTCGTCGGCTTCGAACTCGCGCAGGCAGCTGGTGGCGGCGACGGTCTTGCCGAAGCCGGCGCCTCCGTGCAGGCACATCATCGCGCGGGCCTCGATGGTGTCGGCGAGGTTCTCCCGGGCGGTGAGCAGGGCGCGGGTAGCGACCAGGCGGGCGGCAGGCAGGGACACGTACTGGTCTGTGGGAGCGGGCGGCAGGCGAGTCACGGGGTGTCCTCTTCCTCGGGGGTGGGGGCGGGCTTCGGTGCGACGGGCCGGATACGGGCCTTGAGGGTTTGGGGGGTGGCCCAGTCGGCCGGTGGCAGTGCGGGCGGGATCAGATCGGGCAGCGCCAGCGCAGTGAGGTCGGCTTCCTCGTAGCGGGCGAGTTCCCGGGTGGCTTCGGTGGCGGTGATCGTGTTCAGGCGCAGCGCGGGGGTGGGGGTGGTGGCTGGGGCGAAGCGTTCGTGGCGGAGTTGTTCGGCGGCCTTCGCGTCGGCGCGCAGGCGTCGGGCGCGCGTGTTGCGGGCGTGGCGCAGAGCGGTGAGTTGTTCGTCGGTGGCCTGGTCGGCGAGGTGGGCGGTGCCGAGGTGGCGGCCGTGGGGGTCACAGACTTCGATCTCGTGGGTGTGGTGGGGCATGAAGCGCACGGTGACCTTGCGGCCGGCCTGCCCGGTCATCCAGTCGGCGAGGTAGGAGCGGTTGCGGAACCTGAGGCCGTGGCTGGTGAGGGTGCGGGTGCGTGCGTCGTCTTCGAGGGTGAAGGACCACAGGTCCGTGGCAGGGATCTCTCGCAGCGGGGTGGGGTCGGCCTGCCAGGCTTGCAATGGGGTGGCCCCGTGCAGGCTCTCGGGGTGGTGTTCGGTGTTCCACCAGGTCGCCCAGGACAGGAGTTCTGTGGTGAAGGCCTGGAACGTCATGGGCGGTGCGGCGGGAGGCGGGTCGGGACGCTTGCGCGGGGGCCGCTTGGGGGGTTTGCGGGGTTTGGGGGTGTAGTCGGGCAGGGCAGCGAAGAGCATCGTGGTGGCGCAGTGGTTGAGGTTCTCGATGCCGCCCTTCAGGTGCGGGCTGTAGGGCGGCAGGACGGTGATGTCCGAGTCCAGGGCGGTCAGGGCGGCGGTGACGGTGCGGGAGAGGAAGTCGCGGCCGCGGTCGAACCGCACGTGGGCGGGGAGCCCGCCGAAGGGGCCGTAAGGGGCGGTGGGGACGATCGCGGAGCGCAGCGCGGCCAGGACCGAGGCGCGGGTCGGAGTGCCGGGAGTGACGGCAAGGCCGGTGATGGCCTTGGTCGCACAGTCGATGAACCACGTGACGAAGGGGTGGACGAGAGTGCCGTCGGCGTCCACGCGGAGCGGGGCCTGGACGTGGTCGGCCTCCCACACCTCGTTGCGCCACAATCGCGGGCGTGTGGCGAACACATCCAAGGCGCGGGCAGCCTCGGGGCCGTGGCGGTAGCCGGCCTTCTCCCCCGCGGTCAGGTCCCGGCGGACCGCGCGCAGGAGCGTCGCCAACGACGGGACCGGGTCCAGCAGCGGAACAGCCGCAAGCGGGGCACCGCCCGGGAGCGCGCTGCGGGGCGGGCGGGGTGATGGCGCGACCGGGCCAGAGGCGCCGGCGCCGGTGTCGGTGTCGGTGTCTGCCGGTGGTGAGGGTGGGGTGGCTGGAGTGGAGGCATGGCGGGCGCGGGCGAGGAGCTCGCGGTGGACCGCGGAGGCGTTGCCGTGGCAGTAGGCCAGCAGCACCCGGAGTTCAGGGGTGATCTCGAACCGTCCGGAACGGCGGGCGCCGGGAGCGGCGGCGGTGGCGGGTGTGGTGGTGGCATCGGCCAGCCACCGCCACACGGTGCGGTCCGCGACGTCGAGACACTGCGCGGTGGTGTGCACGTGGGCGCGGGTAAGCCGGTGCTCGGCGCGCAGCGCGAGCAGACGGCGCACCGCCGGGGCGCGCAGGGCGGTCAGCGACACCGCGTCCAGGGCGGGCCCGGCCTCGCCGGGCGCGGACGGGGTGGGGGTGGAGTGGGAGGGCGTGGTGTCCATCGTGGTCCTTCCCGCGCGTGCGGGGGCTGCCCGGTGTGAAGGCGGGCGGGGTGTGGGTCAGGGGCGCGGGCCAAGGCGGGCACAGGCCCGCGTCAGAAAGGCGGCATCGACCGTGTGCTCGGGGTGGCGGTCCAGGGCCGCGTACGCGTGGGAGGTGATCTTCGCCCAGGTACGGAAGTTGCCGTGTGCGCGTGTCTCGTCCGTACGTAGCAGATCGGTGTCGGTCGCGGTGTCCCACAGGGGGTGGAACAGGCGGAGCACTCCCGGGACTTGAGCAGTTTCGAGGCGTGGCGTGTGCTGCCAGGTCAGTACCCGTGAGGCCAGAGCGGGAGCACGTGCCAGGGTGCGCTCGGCGCCGGCGCCGCAGAGCACGAGTGAGGTCTGGGTGGTGGGGGCGTCGGCGAGCAGACGCAGGTAGTCCAGCTCGGGGGCGGCGATGTGCTGGACATCGTCGATGACCAGCACGCTCGGGGCTTGGAACGCTTCGAACAGCGCGCGGTCAGCCGCGTCCGTCCGGTTCGTCAGGGCGGTGGCGGGCAAGCCGAACGCGGTGAGCAACGCGGCGCGCAGTTGCGGCAGCGCCGGTTTCACCGCGACCAGCGCATGGTGGACCGGAACGCGGCGCGGCAGCAGGCGGAGGGCTTGATGGACCGCGACCGTCTTACCGTGTCCGGTATCCCCGTACACGCACACGACCCCGTGCGCGGCCACGGTATGGGCGATCGCCTCGGTGACCGTGCCGAGTTGCCGGGTGGAGACCACATGCGCGCCCGGCACGTACAGACGGACACCATCCCCCGGCGACGCAGGCCGGATCACGGGGGCGGTAATCGTCGCGTCGGCTTGTTCCGCGCCGGAGACGGGCGGGGCCTGACCGGTCTCATCGACCGTTCCCGGCAGAGCCAGCTCTGCCAGAGCACGGTCATAGCGGTCGGGATCCGCATGCCCCTTCCCGGGGCGCGTGCTCTGAAAGACCCGGCCCGCCCGGCGCTGCTCGCGTACCGCCCGGTGCATGGTCGCCAGCGAAGGCAGCGGTCCGGGCAGGAGGGAGCCGTCATCTGCTTGGGACAACTGCCGGTGCAACTCGGAGACGTTCCCGTCCAGCTCTTCGAGTCGGGCCCACAGCATGTCGTCCAGCAGGAACCCTCCACGCCGGTAGCCCGGCTCGGTCTGGCCCTTACGAGCTCTCGCGAGCCAACGCCAGGCCATGCGTACGGACACTCCGGCCGTCTCGGCCGCGATCCTGACGTGGACCGATTCCAGCGTGCCGGCCTCGTCCAGCGCGAGAAGCCGGCGTACCACCACCTGCCGGACCAGTTCTTTGTCCTGCGAAGGCGACGCGAGGGGCATGGCCTGAGCGGCAGGGCGTCCCGCATCCGAACGTTCCCTCGGACGGGGAGGCACCGACAACGATGGCTGAGCAGTCATGCCCACCAGCACACTCGGGCGCCCCCATACCGTGCACAGGAATGAGCATCTACACGTCAGCCACCCACCAGCTGTGCTACACGGAACACGCAGTACATGACAGCTATTTAGAGGCCACGCGGATAGGCGCGGTTGGGGACACCGGGAGCAGAACGGGCGCAAGTCCCGGTGATCATGGGGTTGCGACGCTCTGTGATTACTGAGGAGACCTGTGCCTGTGCCGCCGTCGTGGCTCACCGAACCGCTCTGGGACCAGTTCGCGGTCCTGCTGCCCGTGCGGCCGGTCTACCATCCCGACCATCCGTTGGGCTGCCACCGTCGGCGCATCAGTGACCGGATCGTCTTCGACAAGCTGCTGCAACTGCTGCGGTTCGGCTGTTCCTACGAGGTGATCGCCGACACGACCTGCTCGGCGAGCACGATCCGCAGCCGTCGTGACGAGTGGATACGACTGGGCGTCTTCGCCGAGTTCAAGAGGATCGCCCTGGAGTGCTACGACCGGATCGTCGGCCTCGTCCTTGACCGGATCGCCGTGGACGGCTCCATCACCAAGGCTCCCGGCGGCGGCGAGGCCGCCGGGCGTTCCCCGGTCGACCGCGGCAAACAGAGCCTGAAACGCTTCTGGTCGGGTCGTGGTGCGGCTGGCCGGCTGCTACTGGCGGTGAGTGCTGTGGGTGTGTGGCTGTTTCGGGGCCGTGGTTATCAGTAGATGTACGTAACGGGTTACGGATTTTCCGCGTGGGGGTTTACCGGGGCCGGTGGGTGTCGGTGGGGGCATCTACAGTCCCGGTTATGAGTAATGGTGCGCGTGAGGGTGGTTCGGCAACGGCTCTGTCCGGGGCGGGTGCGTGGTGGTCGGATCCGGGGTTGCTGGTGAACGGTGATCCGGATCATGTGTGGGGGTTGCTGGATTCGGGGGTGGGTCCGGGGGCGCGGTTGGCGGCGGCGGTGTATCGGGCGTCGGCGCATGTGCATCGGGGAGCGACGCCTGGGGTGCGGCGGCAGTTGCTGGCGTTGGACGCGGCCCGGTACGGGGACCGGGACCTGTCGGCGCGGATCAGTGCCGTGCTGGTGGAGGGTGAACCGGCGGCGCGGTGGGGGGTGGACTGGGCGACCGGCAGCGATGTCGATGCCCGGTTCCGGTGTGCGTTGACCGGCCACGACGGCGAGGTGGGTGCGGTGGCGACGGGGGTGGTGGACGGCCGCCCCATCACCGTCACCGGCAGCTGGGACGAGTCGGTGCGGGTGTGGGACCTGGGCACCCACCGGCAGACAGACCTTCCCCGCACCGATAGAGGCGGTGGCGGTGACACCGCACAATACCCACCTGACCGTCGCCTTCGGCCACGACATCGCGACCCTGTCCCCCCACTGACCAACCAGCCCGACCGGCCCGTCCAGTCCATACAGCCCTGGCGGCCCGGCCCGCCCCACGCCATGCCCGCCCACCCGCCGGAAGCCATCCGGCGAAACCCAACAACGCGGACGGTACCCACGGTTCACCCGAACCACCGCCCCGCACCGGGACGACGACCACCCACACGGATGGCCGCGGGAACCGGGGACAGCACGCCCCGTCCAACCGGGCAACAACGCCGAGAACCGCTCCCACAACGGCGAGGACAGTAACAACGGCAGAACAGGCACCACCCCCCGGTGATCACAGAGTGTCGCGACTCCGGGACCACCCGGAACTGTGCCCGCCCTACCACCAGAGCCGGCTCCACCACCAATCCGCGCGAGTTCTTAAGGAGTGTTGAAATGAGTGGAAAATATTCCGATATCGGCTCTTATGTAGCGGGTGGCGTTTTCTCCAAGGGTAGCGGGGTCTTGGCCATCTCCATCGATGAGATGAACGCCCACAATGTGGCCAATTCCATTTTTATAGGCTGGGACGGGTCAACACTCAAGCCGCTTGGTCGCAAATTGATTTATACGAAATTCCTGGGGATCGACCAGGATCAAGGCGACATCGTTGCCGTCGGCGAATATGGAAACTGCATTGCAGTATCCCCCTCCGGTACGCTCACGGAGGAGTTAGCTTCTTCTTCTGGAAGCAACCCCGCCAACAGAGGCCCGTTAAGAGGCGGGGTATGCGTTGCGGGTTCGATTGTAGTAGTCGGTATGGACAGGCAAGTTTATCTTCGTCGGCCCGGTGGAGCATGGTCGACTCTGGAAGCTGGTCTAGCCCCTGCAGAAACTGCGGGGCTCGGCTACGAAGCGGTGACCGCCTTTTCATTCAAGGAAATGTATGCCGCAGGACGGGACGGCGAGTTGGTCATGTTTGATGGCGAAAAGTGGCGCAGCATAGCGAGCCCAACCAATCAAATCCTGGTTTCATTGACAACGGGCGCCGATGGATTGGTATATGGGTGCGGGCAGAACGGCTTGATCATCCGAGGAAGGAATGAACAATGGGAAGTCATAGACAATGATATTGCCGATGATTTCTGGTCAGTTACCTGGTTTCAGGAAGCGCTTTATTTGTCCTCCATGAGAGGTATCTACAAGCTGCTGAGAAACTCTATATCGCCCATTGACGTTTCGGCCACTGCAGCTGAAACATTCTATGCACTATCTTCAATACCAGACACCCTATGGTCCATCGGCCCCAAGGATGTAATCGCATTCGATGGGAGCACATGGACCAGAATCGATTAGCCTATGTGCTGAATCCCCGCGCGAAATTGATGCTGTTTCCTGACTAGCCTCGATCATTCATGAGTCCTCGTCGGTTCGCTGACGGGGACTCTGTGCTTGCGAGGTGCGGAATTTCGGGGCTGGGGCAGGTTGGCGGCCCGGCTGTCGCGTCGGGTGGGCGCCGGGGCTCCACGGCTCCGGGATGCTGCTGTGGCTCGTCGGGACGGTCGGAGTTGCTGGTCAGCCGGGGTTCGGCAGAGCTGCGAGCCGCTGAATCGCGAGGGTGATCACGTCCGTCCAGGGCCATTGGGCGGTGAAGCGGAGCCAGCGGCGGCGGCCGGTGGCAACCCCCCGGTGATCACAGAGTGTTGCGACTCCGGGATCACCCGAAACTGCGCCCGCCCTACCACCAGAGCCGGCTCCACCACCAATCCGCGCGAGTTCTCAGCTTGTATTTAAACCTTTGCCTTTGGTTAGTTGGGCGGGCTGGCCACGGGTTTTGCTGTTCGCCGGACAGCGGAGCGGCCTTTGTTTGATCA
>NZ_JBEYFB010000070.1:0-27454 GCF_040634135.1 Streptomyces sp. NPDC007164 | reverse complement strand
CGTGCCCCGGTGCCGCACCTCGCCGCGTTGTCGTCGGTTGCCATGGCTCCTTCCCCAAGCTCTCGACTCCGCTCGAGCAGGGGAGACCCCATCTGCCGCCCTCCTCCGCCTTGCGATGCACGACACCGGACCCCGCTCCCTGATCCGACCTGATCCAAACGAAAGACCCTAGGCGGCGTCCGGGTCCGTGGTGCCGTCGCTCGCCCGACCCGCCTGAAACTCAGGCGGTCCGGCGAGCGACGGCGGCACAGCCGCCGGGATCCGCTCCAGCACCCCGCCCGCGAAGACGTCGTACAGCGGCAGCGTCTCCAGGTGCACATAACCGATGTGGCAGTCGCAGACCGCCAGCGGACAGGCGCGCGGACCGAGCGCCCGCCGGTAGCTCCCGTCGTAGAGATTGCCCAGCTCCGCCGCCACGAAATGACAGCGCCGCACGGTGCCGTCGCCGTCCACCGAGATGACCGACTCACCGGTCCGGCAGGGCAGCCCGGCCGACCGGTGCGGATGTCGGCTGTACGGGAAGAGCGGGTCGATGGCCGTCCAGCGCTCTGCCTCCGCGTCCGAATACGTGTGGCCCTCCGCCGCGTTCACCCAGAGATAGACCTCGTCCGGCAGCGCGGCGCGCAGCCGTCGCGCCTCGTCGAGATGGTCGTCGAGCCCGACCACACCGACACTGTGCCGGATGCCGAGTGCGGCCAGCTCCTCGCACTTGGTGAGGAACCGCTCGTACGGCGTCTGTCCCGGGTGGTATGTGCACCACAGCGCGATCTTCTCGCGGCCCGCCCCACCGGCCTCGGCCAGCCACCCCGTACGACTGCTGATGTTGGTCTGGATCGCGACCCGGTGGATGTGCGGCAACCGCGCGAGCTCGACCAGCGCACGGCGGTACCAGGAGCGGACCAGCCCCTCGCCCCACGGCGTGAACAGCACCGAGATCCGGTCACCGGTCTGTGCCGCGGCCCACGCCGTGAACCGCTCCAGCGCGGCCCGGTCCGCGCGCAGCTGCTCCCGGCTGTCGCGCCGCTTGGCGAACGGGCAGTACGGACAGTCGTAGTCGCACGACGAAAGCGGTCCGCGGTAGAGGATCGTCAGGTCCATCGGCGTACTCACTTCAGCTCGTACGCGGCCATCGCGGCGCGTACACCGGGGGAGAAGAGCTCCGGGCCCAGCGCGTCGGAGTGGGCCAGGCCCTTGGGGGAGAGCCGCAGCAGCCCGGACGCCCCGGCCGGCCCGTCGAGCCAGCCGCGCGCCTCGAACCGGGCCAGCTCAAGGGGGAAGTCGTCGGCCGGCGAGGTGCCGAACCGGTCCCGGTAGTCGGCCAGTGGCAGCCCCTCGGCCTGGAGCACCGACTGAAGGAGGTGGCGCCGGCGCGCCTCGTCGCCGTCGACGTACCGCCCGACCTCCGCGCGCGAGAAGTCCTCGGTGGCGGTGTATCCGTCGATGATCGCCCGGACCTCCCGCATCTCCACCGCGTAGTCGAAGGAGTAGTGCAGCTCGGTGGTGTACGAGCGGGCGCCGCAGCCCAGGCCGATCATGCCGTCGGTCTGGCAGGCGTAGTCGTCGGGGCCGTCCGTCCGCGGGGCGTCGGCGCGGCGGAACATCCGCATCGAGACCTGCTCGTAGCCGTGGGCCAGGAGGTGGTCCCGGCCCGCGCGGTACAGCCGCAGCCGCTGTTCGTCCCAGGCCGCGTCCGCCGCGGCCTCGCCGTCGGCACCGAGCCGTCCCAGCCCGGTCAGGGGGCGCACGTACAGCGGGTAGAGGTACAGCTCCTCCGGCCGCCAGCCGAGCGCGGCGTCCAGCGAGGTGCGCCAGCTGTCCTCGGTCTGGCCGTCGATGCCGTAGATCAGGTCGATGTTGAGGACCGGGATGCGGGCCTCGCGTATCCGGTCCAGGGCAGCCTCCACGTCGGCCCGCCGCTGCGGACGCACGGCGGCCCGCGCCTCGGCCTCGACGAAGCTCTGCACCCCGATGCTGATCCTGGTCGTACCCCGGTCGGCGAGAACGGCCAGCCGGTCGGCCGTCGCGGTCGACGGCGAGGTCTCGACCGAGAGCGGAACGGACCGCAGATCGGCGCCCATCCGCTTCTCCGCGATGTCGCAGAGCCGCTCCAGCTCCGCCGCGGTCAGGAACGTGGGCGTACCCCCGCCGAACGCGGCCGCGGCGAACCGCACCGGCCCGTCGTCGCCCAGCGCGTCCCGGACGGCGGTGGCCTGCCGGTCCAGCGCGTCGAGGTACCGGGTCGTCAGCTCGTCGGGAGCGCCGATCCGGGTGAAGAGGTTGCAGAAGCCGCAGCGGACCTCGCAGAACGGTATGTGGAGGTAGAGCGAGAGCGCGTCCTTGCGCTCGTCGGCCCACAGCCCGCGCAGGTCCGGCCGGTCGGCGAGCGGCCGGTAGGCGGTCTTGTGCGGGTAGGCGTACACATAGCTCTGGTACGGCCGTACGGCCGGTGCGGCGGTCGTGGTGCGGCTCATGGTGCGGTGGCCCCCGGGTCCAGGAAGAAGTGCGCGTACGGAACGGTCCAGACGGACTCGTGACCGAGCCGGTGCCCGGTGTAGCCGTCGTCCCCGTACGCCGTGCCGTGGTCCGAGCAGACGATGGCGAAACAGCGGCGGCGGCTGCTCGCGGCGGCGAAGAGCCTGCCGATGTGGGCGTCGACGTACTCCAGCGCCGCGGCGTGGGTGGCGCGGGAGTCGCCCGCCTCGCGGGTGGCGCCCGGCCGGTGGAACCAGTTGGGCTGGTGCAGGGCGGACACATTGACGAAGAGGAACAGCCGCTGCTCCGCCGGGAGTCCGGCGACGACCTGCTCGGCGCGCGTCACCTGCGCCTCGAAGGAGGTGGGCGACGCCACACCGAACTCCGGCTCCCAGTGGCTCTCCTGGAACATGTCCGGCAGCACCGAGCCGAGCGGCGGCCGGCGGTTGAAGAAGCCGACGCCGCCGATGCACACCGTGCGGTAGCCCACGCCGGCGAGGCCGGACAGCAGGTCCGGCGTGTCGAAGACGAAGGTGCCCGAGGCAGTGGATTCACTGCCCGCGAAGCGCGCCGCGAACAGCCGGGGGTGCGGCCCCGGGCCGACCGGTGTCGGCAGGAATCCCGCGAAGATGGCCTGGTGGGAGGCGTAGGTGAAGCTTCCCGGCGCATGCCGTTTCTCCCAGACGCCGCCCGGCAGATGACGCGCCAGATTCGGAATGCGCCCTTCGGCGGCGAGCTCCACCGCCACGTCGTGGCGCAGTGTGTCGAGGGTGACGAGCAGCAGATCGTGGCTGCCCACGATCCCGCTCATGTCCGGCTCGCCCATGCGCGGCTCGTTCGTGCCCGGCTCGCCCGGGTCCGGGTTCTGGGCGTCCACGGGGGTGGGCGGGGTGTCAGGCGGTGGCGGTTGCACGGTTGTTCCTTGCTCTGTTCTGTACGGCGGCGACCTGCGCCGCGTACGTGTCCATTCCCTCGGCGCCGCTGCCGGGAAGCCCGGTCAGGCGCGGCAGCAGGTCACCGAAGGCGTTGACCTCGCCGACGGCGAAGCGCCGCCAGTCGGTCGAGGGCAGCAGATCGACGCCCACGCACAGGGTGCCCGGGAAGCGGGCGGCCGCCCGTTCGCACACGGCCAGGGCCCCGGTCCAGCTGCCGCCCGCCGCCTCGACGGCCGTGCGGACGGCGTCGAGGTCACCGCGCTCGCCGCCGAGGTGAAGATTGGTCATGGGGGAGCGGCTGGTGCGCACCACGGCGTGGGTGGCCCGGCCCGCCACCACCACGACCCGCAGGTCCGTCGCCCGGCCGTGCCGGGTGGCCTTGGGCAGCCAGCGCTCGATGTGCAGCCCGTCGGGCGCGAGCGCGTCGACGATCGCCGCGATCTCCGGCTCCGTCGTGATGCGGCGCACCCGCAGGGAGTTGAAGAGCCGGCCGGACGCGTCGCGCTCCACCGACGTGGTGGCCCTGATGCGGCCCGGACCGGCCGTCTCCACGGCCAGGACCCCCGAGGCGGACGAGCCGTGCGCGAGCTTCACGAAGACCCTGGACATGCCGTGGTCCGCCATCCGCTCGCGCACGTCCGCCCAGTCCCGCACCACGGACGCCGCGGCCCCCGAAGTCGCGGACTCCGGGACCGGTACCCCGGCACCGTCCAGCACGGCATGGCAGAGCCGCTTGTCGAACAGCACCGCGACGTCGTCGGGATCGTCGAGCAGTTCGGCACCGGCAGCGGCCGCCGCCCGCGCCACCGTCCGCACGGCCGAGGTGAACCCGGCGTACCACCGGGCGGTCCCCTCGACCCTGGCCGGATCCCCGACCGCGCGAAGCAGCCGCTCCACCTCGGTGTCCTCACCGGGGGAGTCCATCCGCACGGTCTCGCCGGGCCGGAAGGAGGCTTCGCCGCGCAGGACGTCGAGCCAGGGCACGACGCGCGCCGCGGGCAGCCCGGCGGCGCGCACGGCGTCCTGGAAGAGCGTGACCCGGCGGTTCCCGGGCACACCCACGACGGCGAAGCGCGGCGCCGGGCCCGCCGTACTACTCGCTGACGGCGACATAGCGGTCGTCGTCCTCTTCCGGATCCCAGTACTCGACCTCGTCCACCTCGCCATTCACCCGGTCCGGACCCAGGAGCTCGCGCAGGCGGTCCACCAACGGGTCGCTCATGTAGTGGTGGTGCAGGTCCAGCGAGGTCAGATGGGTGAGCGGCTGGCCCGAGAGCAGCGCTTCGGCACCTTCGTCGCCCAGTGTCCCCATCGAGAGGGAGAGCGACTCCAGCCGGGCGACGACCGGCGCGGAGGCCACGGCGGCCGCGATCTCGTCCTGGATCTCACTGTTCTGCAGCCCCAGATGGCGCAGGGCGGGGAACGTCGCGCCGGCCAGCAGCGGAGCGAGGTCCGCGACCGTGGTGTCACCGCCGTACTCGGTGACACCGAGCCAGAGTTCGAGGCGTTCCAGCGCGGGCAGTTCGGAGGCGCCGATCGCCCGCACGATGCCGGGCGGCAGCCCGCCGGACTCGAACGTCAGCGACCTGAGCGACTTGTGCCGCACCGGTCGCAGACCGAGCGACGGGCGGCCGTCGCCCTGCCCGCCGCACCCGCGTGCCGTCAGCTCCTCCAGCTCGCCGAATGCCTCGACCACCGGGGTCAGGTCGCACATCTTCAGCCACGACAGTTCGCATTCCTCGCTGACGACATCGGCGAGGAAGAGGGCGCGCAGGGCCGGGAAACGGTCGGCGTGACCGACCAGCAGATCCAGGACCGGTGTGAAGGGCTCGTACTCCTCCTGCCACCAGGGGCCGATCAGCAGGGCCCGCACCCGGGTGGTGTCGACCGTGTCGACGAAGTGCCGCCACAGCGTGGCGAACGTCAGCTCGCCCTGCCAGGCGCTCTCCAGCCGCCACGCGACCGAACCGGCGTCCGGGAGCGCGCCGCCGGAAGCCCGACCGGGTCCGGGAAGGGTGTGGACCGGCAGGCCGTGAAACGTCTCGGGATGCTCGATGTCAGTCACCGCGCCTCACTCCGCGACCGAGGTGTAGCGGCCTTCGACGCCGCGGTTGCCCCAGGGCGTCTCGCGCTCCGAAACGTCGACCCGCACGCCGTGCGGCTCCAGCGCCTGCACGATCCGGCGCTCCACCGGCTCGGTCATGAAGTGGTGGTACAGGTCGAGCTTTTCGAGATGGGTGAGCGGCTGGCCGTCCAGCAGCGCCGCCGCGCCTTCGTCGCCCATGGTGCCGTTCGACAGGTCGAGGACGCGCAGCTGCGCGACGACCGGGGCGGAGGCCACCGCCGCCGCGATCTCGTTCTGCACCTCGCTGTTGCGCAGACCGAGATGGGTGAGCCGGGGGAAGCGGGTGCCGGAGAGCAGCGGGGCCAGGTCGGCCACATCGGCGTCGCCCCCGTAGGCGGAGACACCGAGCCACAGGTCGAGCCGCTCCAGCGCCGGCAGCTCGCTGTCCAGAATGCCGCGGATCACGCCGACGGGCAGACCGCCGGTCTCGATGGTCAGCGAACGCAGCCGCTCGTGCTTCGAGGGCGAGAAGACCAGATCGGTGCCGCCGCGCACACCCAGTTCGAGCAGACCGGGGAAGGCATTGAGCAGCGCCGTGACGTCCGACTGCTCGATCCAGGAGATCTCGTTCTCCTCCGAGGTCATGTCGCCGACGAAGACGGCCTCCAGCGAGGTCAGCCGGTCCGCGGCGGCGATGATCAGATCGATCGGGTACGACGACTTCACCTCGTACGCCTCACCCCACTGACCCACGATCAGTGCCCGCACACCCGCCGGGTCGACCGCCTCCAGGAACGCCTTGAAGGCCTCCTCCCAGGTCACTTCGGGATCGTCATCGTACGGATCGACCGAGATGCGCCAGGCTGCCGCACCGGCGGCCTGCACGGGCGCCTCATCCGTGGCGTGCTGGAAATCGACAGCGGGAAGGCCGAGCAACTCGTGCAGATGGTCCACACCGGACATGACCCTGAGCTCCTGGTACTGGGGGACGGCTGATGTCCACAAGGTTTATCAAGCCGCACTGACAACGGCGCGACCGGGACCGCCGCTGCCGTCCGCCGGGTCCGGTCGGCCGCCGGTCGATTGTCAGACCCGCCCCTTAGCGTTTTCTCCGTGGCCGGCACAGCGGGTGCGGCCATCGAGGGGAGACGTCTGTGTACCGGCAGGGCGATGTACTGATCGTGTCGTTGGAGGAGTCGGCGGTGCCCGCGCATCTCGTGGACGCCCCGGGTGAGCCGAGGGACGGCCGGGGGCGCATGGTCCTCGCGCTGGGCGAGGTCACCGGGCATGCCCACGCGGTGCAGGGGCCGGGCCGGCTGATGAGGGAGGCGGGGGTGTTCGGGCCGATGCTGCTCCATCTCCCCGAGGGCGGACGGGTGGTCCACGAGGAGCACGCGACGATACCGCTGTCGAAGGGCTGGTACCGCGTGGTGCGCCAGCGTGAGTACGCGCCGGGGTCGGTCCGCATCGTCGCGGACTGACGGCGGGCAGAGCCCGGCGGCGGCGGACCGGGCAGGGAAGCGGAGGTCCGGCGGCGCACGCCGCGCCGCCGACGACGCAGTACGCACAAGACACAACACACAGAACACAACACACAGAACACTGGGGACGGGGAAGACCGATGCAGTACGTGGACTCATGGCGGGCCGTGGCAGCGGCGACCGGCGCGGCCGACCGGCCCGCGGCCGAGGACGGGCTGCGGCTCGCCTACCGCAGCGCAGGACTGGCCGAGCCGGAGCGGATCGTCTGGGTCGACTCGCCCAGGGCCGCGGTGGAGGCCGTGGAGAAGCTCGTCGACGCCGGGCGTTCGGTGCGCGACGAGATACGGACCCGCCCCTGGGCGCAGGAGCGCCGCCGGATGTACGACGAACTGGGCCCGGCGGGCTGGTCCGCGCTGTGGTCCGCCACCGGCGCCCAGCTCTGGGAGACCACCGCGGCGCTCGCCGACCGGATCCGGGCCGGTGTCGTCGCGGACCTCTCGAAGCGCCCCGAAGACGAGTCCGGCGTCCGGCTGGTGCTGCTCGACGCGGTGCTGGGCCAGCACGACGCGGCCTGGCTCGCCGCCTTCGACGGCCGGGGCGACCGCCTCGACGGTCTGGCGGAAGTGGCCAGGCACGCGGGCTGGTGGTGGCCCTACGAGCGTGCCGTGGTGATCAGCGAGCGGCCGGAGGCGCTGCACCGGGACGAGGCGGGCCGGCTCGACCGCGGGGACGGGCCGGCGCTCGCCTACCGTGACGGCTTCGCCCTCCACGCCTGGCGCGGCATGCCGGTGCCCGCCGAATTCCTGGCGGAGCTGAACTCCCTGACGCCGAAGCGGATACGCGAGGAGGAGAACGCGGAACTGCGCCGCGTGATGCTGGAGTTCTACGGCTACGACCGGTACCTCTCCGAGTCCGGTGCGGAGCCGGTGCACCGTGACGAGACGGGTGTCCTGTGGCGGATCGCGCTGGACGGCGACGAGGACGTGGTGATGGTCGAGGTGGTCAACTCCACCCCCGAGCCGGACGGCACGCACCGTGTCTACTGGCTCCGGGTGCCGCCCGGCACCCGGACCGCGAAGGCCGGTGTGGCCTGGACCTTCGGACTCGACGGCAACGCGTACGCGCCCGTGCGCCAGACCTGAGCGCCGTCGGCCGTCCGGGGCGGGCCGGGACCGGGGTCAGGCCGTCAGTGCCTCGTGGTCGATGCCGAGTTCGCGGGCGAGTGCCTCGTCGGTCCAGGCCAGCATCGTCGCCCGGGAGAGCGGGCCCGCGTACGACGTCGTCTGGACGGCCAGGCCGTCCAGCAGGGCGGTCAGCCGCCAGGCCGCGGACATCGGGTCGTCGCAGTGGAACTCACCGGCGGCGGCACCCTCCTCGATGACCTCGGCCAACTCCGCCTTCCACTGCTGGTCGAGGTCTCCGGCCACGTTGCGCAGCGCCGGGTCGCGCAGCGAGGCGGCCCAGCCCTCGATCCACAGCCGCCACCCCTTGGCCTGCCCGGTGGGCGCGTACCAGCGGACGGCGGCGCGCAGCCGCCGTACCGCGCTGGTGCGGCGGCCCAGTACCTTGCGCAGTTGGGCGAGGTCGGCCTCGGCGGCATGGGCGAAGGCGGCCGCGACCAGCTTCTCCTTGGTCGAGAAGTGGTAGAGCACGAGCGCGTTGCTCACGCCGAGCACGGCGGCCACATCGGCGATCCGGACCGCCGAGACCCCCCGTACCTCGATCTGTTCGATGGCAGCGCGCAGGAGCTCTTCACGTCGTTCCGCCACGCTCAACCGCACTCTCGCCACGGCGTCACCCTAGCGAATATGCCAATCACGGGTAGAGCGGGGGCGGAGCCGCGCACGGCCCCACCCCCTTGCTCAGCCTGTTCGAACGGTGCCTGCGACGCCGGACCGGACCGTCAGCGCCGCGAGCACCAGATGTCGGCACAGCCGGAGTTGTACGCGTCGGTCAGCGTCTCGGTCAGCGACGCACCCGAGGCGTCCGTGACGGTGGATCGCAGATCGACCTTGGCGGTCCCGAGCGCCGGCACGGTGACCTTCCAGCGTCCGTCGGTGCCACGGGTCGCCGCGGCCGGCCTCCAGTCGGTGCCGTCGGTGGCATACCAGACCTTCAGCGAGGCGATGGGCAACGCCTTCCGTTCCCCCTGCGCGGTGAGACCGACCGTGTAGCCGAGCGGCTTCCCGGGATCGGCCGCGTTCTCACCGGTGAGCGGGAGCCGGTAGTCGAGGTCGAGCAGCCGGGCCGGGGCGGCCGACCTCTCGTGCCCGGAGCGCAGCCGCCATTCGCTGGTCACTCCGGTCCCCAGCATCCAGGTCACCGGGTCGGGCGACGTACGGGTGGCGTCGACGGTCAGCCGGTACCAGCCCTGCTCGCGCGGCAGGTCGAAGGTGGCGCGGCCCGGTGCGTCATTGCGGGCCAGCACCTTTCCGCTGTCGTCCGCGAGGACCGTGCTCCCGCTGTCCGCCTCCGGCGCGGTCTCGGCCCGGTGCCCGGCCGCGTCGGAGAACACCGGGAGGGCCACCTTCAGCTTGTCGCCCTCCCTCACGACCTGGGCGGCACCGGCCCGTCTCCCGAGGGCCGGGTTGAACGGCGCGGACATCCAGTCGTCCCGGTAGCCGACGCCCGCGCGGTACACGGTGGGTGCGCCGACCAGGGTGCCCAGCGGATAGACCCGGTCACCGACGTCGTACTGGTAGTGGAAGGTCGCCGTAGTCCACTCCACACCGGGGGAGAAGTGCAGCGTCTGCTCCGCCGGCGGACGGTAGCGGGTCGTCTGCTGGAAGAGCGTCAGCCCGTGCCAGGTCGTCCAGGCGTACATGGCCTTGGGGTCGGACGGGTAGCCGTGGGTGCGGTGATTCGTCCGTACCTCGGCCAGCTCGGACCGCCGGTCGAACCAGTCGGCCCCGGCCGGGATCCGGCCGTCGACCGAGTGGTGCAGATAGTAGGCGTCCGCCCCGGTGCCGACGCCGTTCAGGGTCAGCGTCAGGGGCCCCTGGGCCAGCCGGTCCCGCAGGGTGGGTACGGCCGCCGCGTCCAGCCGGAGTACGGGCGTCGGCCGGTACACGGAGAGCCCGTAGCCGACGTACATGATGGCGGCCGCGCCGGCGTCGGTGAGCTTCTGGTAGAGCGCGTTGTTGAACGAGGTGTCGCCGGTCGCGGGGGTCCACAGCACGATCCTGCCCCTGAGGTCCATCGACGCGGGGTCGGTGTCCGCCCCGGTGCCGATGTCGACGACCTCGCCGGTCGCCGTGCCCAGCCAGCTGTAGATGCTGTACTGCGACAGCAGCAGTTTCAGGTCCTGCGGGGAGGAGCCCGGCTCGTGTCCGTCGACCTCCCGCTGCTGCCAGCTCAGCCCGCCGAAGAAGGTGAGGCCGTCCAGCGTCCCGCCGGTGCTGGGCACGGCCTCGACGCGGTACTGACCGGCGGAACTCGGCGCGGCGAGTCCGGTGTCCGCGGTCGCGGAGCCGGTGTCGATGTGCGAGGCGATTCCGGTCGCCGACTGGAGGGCGATCCGGGCGGACCCGTCGTCCACCCCGATCCGCACCGGCCGGGCGCCCCCGGTGTCCAGCGCGAGCGCGGTGTCCCGGTCCAGCGTCACGCGCCGGGCGAAGTGGATCGCGGTGGTCCCGACGGCGGTGCCGTCCACCGTGTCGTACTCCCAGGTGTGCCCGAGCGCCCGGTAGTTGCCGCGCGGCAGCGTCACCTTCCTCGGTGCGGTGCCGGTCAGCCCGATCAGTTGGGACGTGCCGGTCCGTTCGTTCTGCAGGACCACGCCCGTCGTGGCGGCCTCGCTGCCCGCCCGGGGTGCGGGCCCGGTCAGTGTGAGGGTGTACGTCTCGGGATCCGCCTCGATCGAGACGGGCACGGTCGCCCGTCCGTGCCCCGGCCAGGTCGCGGTCACGGCACCGCCGTACGTCGTCCCGGCCTCGACCTCGGAGGGTTCGAGGGTGACCTTCGAGACGGCCGAGGACCGCGCGGGCACGGTCAGCGTCCGCGCGCCGATCCGCACCGCACCGCCCTGCCCCGCCGAGAGGGTGAGCCGCACCGGCCTGTCGGAGGTGTTGGTCCAGGTCAGCTCGCGGCTCTGTGGCTCGGCGGAGGAATTCGGGTACCTGGCGTCGGCGGCCAGCGTCGCGGGTTCGGCGAGCACCGCGGTGGCCAGCGCGGCCGGCACGTCGGTGAGGCCGGAACCGGTGTCGGAGACCGTCGCACCGTCCACCCGCGCGGCGCTGCCGATCAGCGCCGCCTTCAGCCGGGCGCCGGACCAGTCGGGGTGCCGCTGGGCCAGCAGGGCCGCGGCGCCCGCCACGTGCGGGGCGGCCATCGACGTACCGGAGAGCGAGGCGTACCGCTCGGTGACGGCGGCGTCGTCCAGGGTGCCGGCGGCGCGGGCCGCGACGATGTCGCTGCCGGGGCCCGAGATCTCCGGCTTGACGGCGGGCCGGCCCTCGCGCGGTCCGCGTGAGGAGAACGGCGACATCGCGCCGGACTTGGTGACCGATCCCACGGTCAGCGCGGCGTCGGCGGCGCCGGGCGCGCTGATGGTGTGGTCGCCGCTGTTGCCCGCGGCGATGACGAAGAGCGTGCCGTGCTCGGCGGAGAGCCGGTCGACGGCGGCGGACAACGGGTCGGTGCCGTCGGACGCCACGGTCTGGCCGAGGCTCATGTTGACGACCTCGGCGTCCTGGTCCACGGCCCACTGCATGCCGGCCAGGATCCAGGAGTCGTAGCCGTAGCCGTCGTTGTCGAGCACCTTCCCCTCGACGAGTTCCGCGCCCGGCGCGACCCCCGCGTACCGGCCCGCGGACGCGGCCCCGGAACCGGCGATGATCGAGGAGACATGGGTGCCGTGGCCCTGCATGTCCTGGACGTCGCCGCCCCCGGTGAAGTCCTGCGAGGCGACGACCGCGTTCTTCAGATCGGGATGGTCCCGGTCGTAGCCGGTATCGAGAACGGCGACCCTGGCGCCCTTCCCGGTGATCCCGGCCCGGTGCGCCCGGTCGGCGCCGATCTGCGGCACGGACCTGTCGAGCGTGGCCCGCACCCGGCCGTCGAGCCAGACCTTCCCGATGCCCTGTGCACGGGCCCGCGACGGGGTGCCGAGCTGCTCCCAGACGGTCCCGGCCGACTTCTTCGGCACGTCGAGCGCGGAGGTCCGGGCGGTCGGGAAGGCGGCGGCGACGCGTGCCCCCTTCGGGGCGCGGGGGCTGCGTGACGACTCCGTGGCGCCGCCGACGAGGATGCGCAGCGAGTCCGTGTCGGCGTCCGCGTAGCCCGAGGCGGCCAGCTCGGTCACGTCGAACAGCCGCCGGTCCACCCGGTCCCGGGCGATCTGGCCGACGGCGTCGATCGGGACGGCGTACTCGTGACCGCCGGCCCGGAAGCGGGTGAAGCCCATGCCCTCACGCCCGGCTCCCGGCACGATCGAGCTGATCTGTACCCCGTCGCCATGGCCGGAGTACGTCACCACATCGCCGGTCAGCAGGGTGACGGTGCCGCCCCGGCCGGCCGCTGCCGGGGACGCGGACGGGTCGGCGAAGGCGGGGGCGCGGTCGGCGGCGGCGGGCAGTGTTCCACCTGCAAGGGCGGCGGCGAGCGCGGTGGCGCAGACCGCCGTCCATCTGGTCCGTCTCATTCTCACCTCGTGAACTCGTGGGTTCTCAGGGGGTGGTGAGGTGAGACTGTCAGGAACATGGCAGATCGGCGCCGGGTGTGGACTGGCGGGTAGCTGCCATGGCAGCTACCCGCCGCGCCGACCGGGGAACCGGGGCCGCGGCACCGGCCGAGTCGCCGGGTCAGTGGTTCGCGGGGCGCTCCACCTCGCACCGGTCCTTGAAGCCCTGGCTGGTCAGCCCGAGGGCGGAATTGGTCCGGGAGCGCATGTTCTCCACCGCGACCATCGTGGTCAGCTCCACGAAGGCCGCCTCGCCGAGCGCGGTCCGCAGCCGCTGCGCCGACTCGTCACCGACCTCCGGCGGGGTGAGGCTCATCGCCTCCGCGTACTCCATGACGTCGCGCTCCAGCGGGGTGTACACCTCGCTCTCCCGCCACACCGGCACATCGCGCAGCTTGCGCGGGTCCATGCCGTGCCGGTGGTTCTCCCAGTAGCCGAAGTCCATGCACCAGCCGCAGCCGACGGTGGCCGCGGCCGACATCACGGCCAGCGCCTTGAGCTGCGGGTCCAGCTTCTTCCAGCGCCCCACCGACAGCTCGAACCGGGCACCGGCCCACAGCACCCCGGTGTGGTGGGCGGCGGCCCGGAGCGGATCGATGACCTTGCCGTACGTCCGGTTCGAGTACCAGGAAACGGCGCGGAAAAGGAGGGTGCGGGGCGGGTCGAGCGGGATTCGGGCGGTCATGACCGGTCTCCTTCGGTACGGCTCGGGTGCCGTCCGACGGCCTTGCGGACACCGCCGGACGGACTGTGTCACCGGTGCGACGGACGCGGGGGCCCCGGATGTGACACGGCGGTGCGGCCGGATCCGGAATCCTGTGACGGGTACGGACGTTGGATCCGGCATGACGGCATTCGACGCACGGCAGGAAGCGCTGCTCGGGCTGCTCGCCGAGGAGAACGGCGGAGTGCTCGTGACACTCAGGCGGGACGGCAGGCCCCAGCTGTCCAACGTCAATCACTTCTACTACCCCCGAGAACGCATCGTCCGCGTCTCGATCACTGAGGACCGGGCGAAGACGAAGAACCTGCGCCGCGACCCCCGGGCCGGCTACCACGTCACCGGCGCGGACCGCTGGGCGTGGACGGTCGTGGACGCCACCGCCGAGCTGTCCCCGGTCGCCGCCGATCCGCACGACGCGACGGTCGAGGAGCTCGTCGCGCTCTACCGCGACGTCCAGGGCGAACACCCGGACTGGGACGACTACCGCAGCGCGATGGTCCGGGACCGGCGCATCGTGCTGCGGCTGCACATCGAGCACGTGTACGGGCAGCCGCGTGGCTGACCCGGCCCGGTCAGGCCCTCGTTCCCCCGGACGCTCCGCTCTCGCACCGTCATGCCCCGCCCATAATGAGACGACACCGATTTCCCCCAGGAGATGCTTTGACCGGCGCCGACCCCTTGCCTCCGCTTCGCACCAGGCTGCGTTCGCTGCGCCCCGCCGCATTCGGCGCAGACCCGGGCGGTGCCCGCATGGAGCGCATCCGCCGCTCGCCCAACTTCGCCGACGGCGTCTTCCAGAACCCGGTCGGGGCGCGGACCAGGCCGTCCGGGTCCACCCTGGAGTTCGCGAAGGTCTACTTCCGCAAGGAGGAGCGGGCACGCAGGGCGCCGGTCGGCACCGTGCCCGTCCACGCCACCACCTACGCGGACCTCGCCGAGACCCCCGCCACGGGGCTGCGGCTCACCTGGATGGGCCATTCCAGTGTGCTCGCCGAGATCGACGGCCGGCGGGTGCTCTTCGACCCGGTGTGGGGCGAGCGCTGCTCGCCCTTCGCCTTCGCCGGGCCCAAGCGGCTGCACCCGGTGCCGCTGCCGCTGGCCGCCCTCGGCCCGGTGGACGCGGTGGTGATCTCCCACGACCACTACGACCACCTCGATCTGCCGACGATCCGCGCGCTCGCCGGTACCGACACGGTGTTCGCCGTCCCGCTGGGGGTCGGCGCCCACCTGGAGCGGTGGGGCGTGTCCACCGACCGGCTGCGCGAGCTCGACTGGAACGAGACGACGAAGATCGCCGGAATCGGCCTGACCGCCACTCCGGCGCGGCACTTCTGCGGCCGTGGCCTGCGCAACCAGCAGCACACCCTCTGGGCGTCCTGGGCCGTCGCCGGCCCCGAACACCGGATCTACCACAGCGGCGACACCGGATATTTCCCGGGCTTCAAGGACATCGGCGCGGAACACGGCCCGTTCGACGCGACGATGATCCAGATCGGCGCCTATTCCGAGTACTGGCCGGACATCCACATGACCCCGGCCGAGGGCATGCAGGCCCATCTGGATCTCCAGGGCGGCGAGCCGCTGGGGGCGATGCTGCCGATCCACTGGGCCACCTTCAATCTCGCCCCGCATCCGTGGGCCGAGCCGGGCGAGGGCACCCTCGCCGCCGCACAGGACGCCGGCGCCCGCGTCGCGCTGCCGCTGCCCGGCGAACCCTTCGAGCCCACGGCGCAGACCGTTCCCGCCGAGCCCTGGTGGCGCGCGGTGGCTCCGCAGCCGATCGAGCAGCGGCCCGCGGCGGCGGCCCGGATCACGGACCTGTCGGCCGATCCGGCCGGCGGTACGGGCCGGGCGCCGGACGACGCGGCGGCGGAGGCCGGCCACGCCGAGGTGGCGCCGACGGCGTAGCGCCATTCGCCATCGTCCGCTCGGACCACGGCACGGCGTACGGCTCGCGGCCGGCCGGGGCGTGGCGGCGTACGGGGCACGGCGCCCGGACCACCGCGTACGGAACACGCGGCGCACTCGGGCCGCGCACGGAACACGCGCGGCACATTCGGATTCAGACGGCTCGGCCCGTCCGGCACGACCGGACGGGCCGAGCCGTTTCGTGTGCTCATGGGTTCATTCCGATCGGCCATTCGGGTGTCGGCCG
This sequence comes from Streptomyces sp. NPDC007164, assembly GCF_040634135.1. Classification (NCBI taxonomy): domain Bacteria; kingdom Bacillati; phylum Actinomycetota; class Actinomycetes; order Kitasatosporales; family Streptomycetaceae; genus Streptomyces; species Streptomyces sp. NPDC007164. The sequence continues at coordinate 11,942 of NZ_JBEYFB010000070.1, read as the reverse complement.
ACCAGGTGTCAATGCGGAGTAATCGGTCTCTTGTGCGAGTGGTCATACCAGAGCGGGACGGATGGCGGGCAAGTTCGACAACTGCCCGCCGAACCCGCGTGATTGACGACTACCGTGTGTGGCCGGTGATCAACGGTGGGCTCATAACTTTCGAGCCTGCCCGACCGATGCACCGAGCCTGACCGACCACCGTAGGTGCCACCGCATGAACGCCGATTCCTGGTGCCCCATGTACCGAGGACAATGATGTCTCAACTTCGCGCACCCGAAGCGCGACCGGAACGCCGAGAGGGCGGACGGCACGGCCGACCCGGTGCCCGTTCCCACTCGGCCACGGGCAGGCCGCGCGCCGCCCAGCCGTCCCCCGAGGCGCGTATACGCCCCCAACTCCTGCGCACCGCGGTGCTGCCGACCGTCGTGGCGGTACTGAGCGGAGCCGCAGCGGTCATCTTCACCGCCCGCTCCGGCGCCCGGCTCTCCGGCGAACTCTGGATCGCGCTGGGCGTCGCCGGAGCGCTGGCGCTCGCCGCGGTCCTGGCCGCGTACCTCGCCGCCAACCGCGTCGCCACCACCGTCTTCGGCCGCTGTCTGGCGCTCCGCCGCACCAGCGCCCAGGGCCAGGCCGAACTGCAGCGGGTGGTGGAACAGCTCCGCAACGGCGAACCGGTGTCCGCGCGCAGGCCGCCACCGCCCTCGGCCCCCGGCAGCGACGCCTTCGAACTGCTCGCCCAGGAACTCGGCCGCCAGCAGGAGGCCGCCGTGACCGCGGTCGTCCAGGCGTCCAGGCTCTCCGACAACTCCGGCGAGGACCAGAAGGTCGAGGTCTTCGTCAATCTCGCCCGCCGGCTCCAGTCGCTGGTGCACCGCGAGATCCAGCTGCTCGACGAACTGGAGCACGAGGTCGAGGACCCCGATCTACTCAAGGGCCTCTTCCACGTCGACCATCTCGCCACCCGCATCCGCCGGCACGCCGAGAACCTCGCGGTCCTCGGCGGCGCCGTCTCCCGGCGGCAGTGGAGCAACCCGGTCACCATGACCGAGGTCCTGCGCTCGGCGATCGCCGAGGTCGAGCAGTACCCACGGGTCAAGCTCGTGCCGCCGATCGCCGGCACGCTGCGCGGCCACGCCGTGGCCGACGTGATCCATCTGCTGGCCGAACTGGTGGAGAACGCGACCGTGTTCTCCGCCCCGCACACCCAGGTGCTGCTGCGCGCCCAGCAGGTCACCGCCGGACTGGCCCTGGAGGTGGAGGACCGGGGACTCGGCATGCCGGGCAACGAGCAGAAGCGGATGAACGCCCTGCTCGCCGACCCCGACCAGGTCAATGTGGGCCATCTGCTCCAGGACGGCCGGATCGGGCTGTTCGTCGTCGCGTCACTGGCCCGCCGGCACGGCATTGCGGTCCGGCTGCAGAGCAACATCTACGGCGGCACACAGGCCGTGCTCGTCCTCCCGCAGTCCCTGCTCGGCGTGGACGGGGACGCTCCGGCCGAGGGCGCCGCGGCCGCGGCCCCGGTCCCGTCCCCCGGCCCCGTACACCGCCCGCCGGCGGAGGACGCGAGGGCCGGCCGGCACAATCCGGCCCCGGCGCCGAGCCTGAACCCCGACCCGGCGCCGAACGTGAGCCTGAACCCCGGTCCGAGCACCGCACCGGGCCCGCAGGCGAACACCGTCCGCCAGCCCTACGTCCCCAGCCAGCCGCTGCGCCTGCACCAGCCGCCGCAGCAGGGACAGGGCGGCCAGGGCCAGGGCGAGGCCCCACCGCTCCCGCTGCGGGCCGAGCGCCCGGACCGTCCCACCCCGGCCGAGGCCATCCCCGGAATCCGGACCTCGGACGACGCCCCCGACGCCCCGCACGCCGAACCCGGAGCCGTGCGCGGCACCATGGGCCGGCCGCAACTGCCCAGGCGCGCCAACCAGGAGCACCTGGTCCCGCAGCTCAGGGAGGCACCCGCTCCGCGCAGCGACGACGAACAGGCCCTGCACGACCCGGGACTCATGGCGGCCTTCCGGCGCGGCATCGAACTCGCCGAGGCCCGCAGCGAAGCCGAGGCCGACGCCGCCCCGGAGCCGGAAACGGGCCCCGGGACGGCGGCGGACCCGCAGGCCCGGCAGCCCCGCGCCCCGCTCGAACCGCTGCCGGTACGCGGACTCACCGCGACCGTCGCCCCGTACCCCTCGGGCCCGGCCCATGACGCGGTCCCGGTCGACGAACCCCTCGAAACGAACATCCCCAAGGAGTAGATGCACCATGGCGACCGATATGCCGTCCGGTCAGGTCCCGGACCTGGACTGGCTGCTGAGCGGACTGGTCCAGCGCGTCCCGTACACACGCAGCGCGGTTCTCCTCTCCGCCGACGGGCTGGTGAAATCCCTTCATGGCATGGACGCCGACAGCGCCGACCACATGGCCGCGCTGGCCGCCGGCCTGTACTCGCTCGGCCGCAGCGCGGGCGCGCGCTTCGGTGACAGCGGCGAGGTGCGGCAGGTGGTGGTCGAGCTCGACTCGACCCTGCTGTTCGTCTCCACCGCAGGTTCCGGCACCTGTCTCGCCGTGCTCGCCGGCCGTGAGGCGGACGCGGCGGTGCTCGGCTACGAGATGACGATGCTGGTCAAGAGTGTCCGGCCCTATCTGATGACGCCTGTCAGACAAGCGGCCGGGACACCGGGCGCCACGGGGCTGTGAGAGTGTCGGTCCCGCAGGACGGGCCACTGCTCGACGACGCGGCCGGCCGGCTGATCCGCCCGTACACCGTGAGCAACGGCCGGACCCGTCCCACGACCGTGCTCGATCTGCTCTCCCTGATCATGGCCACGGGGACCGAGCCGCAGACGCACCTCGGTCCCGAGCACTCCGTCGCGCTGGGGCTGTGCGGCGGCCCCACCTCGGTGGCCGAGATCGCCGCCCATCTGCGGCTGCCCGCAGTCGTCACCAAGGTGCTCGTCTCCGACCTGGTCGACTGCGGGGCAGTGACCGCGCATCCCCCCGCCTTCCACGACATGCCCACCGACCGATCTCTGCTGGAGGCAGTGCTCGATGGCTTACGACGACAGCTCTGACGGCTTCGGCAGCCCTGCCGCGTACGAGAACAACGCAATCCCCGAAGGCTTCGGAAGTCACGAGAGCCAGGGAACCCGAACCGCCCACGGAAGCCACGCAAGCCACGGCCGGGCCGAGGGGTACGGCGGCCCGGAGAGCCATGGGCACCCGGGGAACCACGGGGATGTGCACAGCTACGGGGAAGCACAGATTTACGGAGACACTCTGAACCACAGTGGCTCCCAGGGTTACGCGGACGCTCCGGGCTACGAGGCCGAGCCGGGCCGCGGTGATCCCGGCGGCGATGTCGGCGGTCCCCCGGGCCCGGAGGGGTTTCCCGTCGCGCTCAAGGTGCTGGTGGCAGGCGGGTTCGGGGTCGGCAAGACGACGTTCGTGGGCGCGGTCAGCGAGATCGCGCCGCTCAGCACCGAAGAGCTGCTGACCCAGGTCAGCGCCGCGACCGACAGTCTCGAAGGCATCGAGTCCAAGACCGCCACCACCGTGGCGATGGACTTCGGCCGCATCACCCTCGACGAGCAGCACGTGCTCTATCTGTTCGGCACCCCGGGCCAGGAACGCTTCTGGTTCATGTGGGACGAACTCTCCCAGGGAGCGCTGGGCGCCGTCGTGATCGCGGACACCCGCAGGCTCGCCGAGTGCTTCGCCGCCGTCGACTTCTTCGAGCGGCGCGGCATCGGATTCATCGTCGCGGTCAACGAGTTCGACGGCTCCTACCGCTACGCGCCCGAGGAGATCCGGGCCGCACTCGACCTCGGCCCGGACGTTCCGGTGGTGCTCTGCGACGCCCGGATCGCCAGCTCGGGCACCGGGGCCCTGGTCACACTGGTCCAGCACCTGATCAACGCCACCTCGGCCCCGGCCCCGCTGACCGGCTTCGGAGCCCGCCCGTGATCCGGAACAGCAACGGACGCATGCTGCTCACGCCCGTCGACGAGGATGCCCTGGTCCGCACCCAGCGGCTGAGGACGCTCGGGCTCGGCGAACGCTCCGACGCCTCGTTCGACAACTTCGACGCCTTCGCCGACCGGGTGGCCGAGGTGACCGGAGTGCCCTTCTCGATGGTCAACTTCATCGACGGCAACCGGCAGTTCTTCGCCGGTCTGCACACCCCGGCCGGTACGCACAAGGGCTCCGACCTCAGCGCCGCCGCCGCGGGCAGCAGCCGCAGCGGCCGGTATGTGGCGCTCGACCGCGGCTACTGCCCGCATGTCGTCGTACGCCGCAAGGCGCTCGTCCTGGAGGACGTCTGCGACTACCCGCGGTTCGCCGGAAACCCGGTGGTCGACGAAATAGGCATCCGTTCCTATCTGGGCGCACCCCTCATCGACCGCACGGGCATCGCCCTGGGCGCGGTCTGCGCGGTCGACACCGTGCCCCGCCCGTGGGGCAGGGCGGGGCTCGACACGATCAAGTCCCTGGCGATGGAGCTGGTCGGGCACATCGATCAGCGGGAGGGCAACGGCATCGGAATCTGATCGGGCCGTGACCCCGAGGCCGTGCCCCGGTCAGACCTCGACCGCCGTACCGTCCAGGAAGGTCAGCACCACCGAGTCCGCACCCGCACGCACCCGCACCGCATCGCGCAGCGCCTCCGGATGCACGGCGTCCCGGGAGAGGGCGACCAGCGAGACATGGACGCTCCGCCCGCCCGGGTGCGGCCCGCTGCGGAGGTACGGAATCGCCGAATGCGGTCCGTACGCGTTGGACTGGACATCACGCGCCACGGCCGCCCCTTCCGTCCCGCCGTCCCAGCCGTGCAGCGCGATCAGGGCGCTGCTCAGACCGTCGGCCGTACGGGCGAGAGCCCAGTCCGGGCCCGACAGGGCGAACGGGCTCCGCGCATGGGCGACCGCGTGACCGCCCTCCCGCACCACCGCCCCCTCGGGTGCCTCGACCCGGTGCACCCGGATCTCCCACGGGCCGTGCAGCACACTCGTCGTCTCGATCCGGTACGGGCGGTCGTCGCCGGGCAGCCGGGCCGCGTACCAGGAGGCCGCGATGCGGTCCTCGCAGCGCAACGGATGGATCCGGCTGCGCGGTGACGGGGTGCCGTCCGGTGCTAGGAGCGCCAGATGGCCGTCGACGGAGCGGGCCACGGCGTGCGGGGCGGCCTCGGGCGCCGTCGCCGTCGAGTACCCGAACCGGGCGTAGTGCGGATCGTGCGTGCCCTCGGCCGGGTCGGCCGTCTCGTCGAACGGCGGATTGTGGTCGCTGCCATGGTTGACCAGCCGGACGATGCCGTCGTCACGGGTGCCGTGCAGCAGCCAGCCGGTGGCCGGCAGCGCGGTGTACTGGTCGGACTCCTCGATGGGCAGCGGGAGTTCGCGCGCCGTCCACACCTCGTGGTCGGCCGGCAGCAGCAGCCCGAGGAAGCCCTTGCTCGCCCAGTACGGCGAGGCGGGGCCGGAGTACGGCTGGGTGCTCGGCAGGAACGTGTCGTACCAGCCGAGCGTCAGCAGCCCCCGCTCGTCCGGCACACCGCGCTCCGCGAAGTGCCGCATCGTGCCCGAGGCGAGCCGGCGGGTGAGCCCCGGCGCCAGCGGCGTGCAGTCGGCCAGCGCCCCCATCCACACCGGTGCGAGGGCGGCGAACCGGTAGGTCAGCGAACGGCCCTGGTGGACCGGCGCCCCGTCGGAGCCGAAGAAGTGCGGATAGTCCTCCAGGAACCTGCTGAGCCGCTGCCGGTAGACCTCGGTCCGGCCGCCGTCGTCGGCGCCCGCCATCCGCGACCAGAGCAGCGGGTACAGATGCATCGCCCAGCCGATGTAGTAGTCGAAGTTCCGGCCGTCCCCGTCGGTGTACCAGCCGTCACCGACGTACCAGTCCTCGATCCTGTCCAGGTTCGACTCGATGTCGGAGCGGCTGTACGGCGCGCCGACCGAGGCGAGGAACTGCTCGGACACCACCTGGAAGAGCCGCCAGTTGTTGTCCCAGGTGCGCCCGCCGACGAACCCGGAGAACCAGTCGACGACCCGCTCCTGCACCCGGGCGTCCAGCCGGTCCCAGATCCACGGCCGGGTCTCGTGCAGCGCCACCGCGACCGACGCCGCCTCCACCATCTGCTGCGAACAGTCCGTCAGCTTCGGCCACGCCTCCCCGCTTCCGGGGTCGGTGCCCGCGGCCAGCCCCGCCGTGTACCGCTCGATCAGCGCGGGGTCGACCGCCCCGCCCGCGCCCGCGATCCGGCAGGCGGCGAGCAGGAACGACCGGGCGAAGCCTTCGAGACCGTCCGAGACGACCCCCGACCAGCTGCCGCGGCCGGGCAGCCGGTACTGGGCGAAGCCGGGGGTCGCGTACGGCACCAGCGCATCCAGCATCCGGTCGGCGGTCGCCTCCCAGTGGGCCCGGGTCCAGCCGGTACGTGACGACAGGAGCCGGTCGGGCGGCGGCAGTTGCAGATGCGGTGCGACGGACATGGTGGTGCTGCTCCTTGTGGTGCGCGGGGTGGGTTACGGGACGAGTTCGGCTCGGTGGGTGTGGCCGCGTGAGCCGCCGACGGCGACGGTGAGCACGGGTCTGCGGCCGGGGACGAGGCTCACCGAGTCGTCGGCGGCAGCCAACGCCCGTACGCGGAAGGGAAGTTCGACCGAGAGCGTGGTCAGCGTGCGGCCAGGGTCGGCGACTGCGACCCGGATGTGCGCGCCGTGGCGCCGCACCAGCACCGACGCGGGGCCGGAGGCGGTGATCCCGGCGGCCGTTCCGGCGCCCCAGAAGTTCACCGCGGTCAGCCCCGCCCGACGCACCTCCACCGCTTGTGCGGTGCTGTCGTCGGCGACGATCCGGACCGGCCGGGACGCCGACCAGACCGCGGTCGCCGCGGCCGATGCGCCGGGCAGCAGCACATAGGCGTAGCGGGCGTCGGTGGGGGAGGTGCCGTGGTCCGTCCAGAGCGTCAGATAGCGGCGGGTGACGGGGTCGGTGCTGCCGCCGGTGTCCGCCCCGGTGTCGATGGCCCGCCAGGTGCCGGTGCGCTGCTCGCGCAGGGCGTGCAGGGCGGTTCCGCCGGGGAACACATAGCCGCCCACTCCCTCGACATGAGCCCACCGGGCCTGGCCGAACGTGCCGCTCCAGCCCTGCTCGACGGGCTGGCGGACGCCGTCGACCAGCAGCCGGTGCCGTCCGTCCATACCCAGATTGCGGTTCTCGACGATGGTCTCGACCGGACGGCCGTCGCTCGCCGTGATGCCCGCGCCGAGCGCGATCACCGCGTTGTCCAGCAGGAACCACGACTTCCTGGTCCGCAGGGTGGTGCCCTGACCGCCGATCACCTCCATCGCGGCGGCCCCGTACCGGCCGTCCAGCACGGCACCGCCCGCGACGGCGTTGGCCGGACGGTAAGTGGACGTACCGGCGCCCGTGCCGAGATCGGTCCGCTGCCGGGTGTCGACCGTGGTGCCGGGCAGGCGGTACGGATCGACGGTCGGCCAGAAGCCGTCGTTGAACTGCCCCAGGTCGTCGCCGTCGTACAGATACGTCATGCCGTCGCCGGTGTACCAGCCGTGCAGATTCTCGCCGTTGCCCGCCTCGTACGCCGAGATCCGCTTCGACGAGAGCGACAGTGCGCAGGCCCAGCCGGGGCGGCGGTGCACGACACGGTCCATGTCCGCGAACACCTGGCTGCCGGTGGAGCGCGGTCCGGCCGGCACGGTCCGGTCGTCCAGGACGGCCTTGGCCAGGGCGAGTTGGGGGAGCGTCGCGAGCCCCTCGAAGGGGGTGGTGCGGTTGCGGGTCAGCCAGCCCTTGACCAGCGCCCGCCAGCGCGTCGCGTACTCGGCGGGCGCTCCGGACGCCAGCAGCAGGATCGCCGCCAGGGCCGTCGCACCGTCGCGGTGGTCACCGGCGCGCTCCCGGGAGATCGCCCGGCCGCGCACCGAGTCCATCATCAGCCCGTCGAAGATCACCGGTGCGAAGGTCCGCTCCACGGCGTCGTACATCACCGACACCTCCGGGTCGGCCACCGCCCACTCGGACCCCGCCAGCAGGGCCAGCAGATACGCCGTGCCGCTGAGCAGCACGATGCCGTACGAACCGGTGTAGGCCACCACGTCGTGCTGGACGAACGAGCCGTCCTGGTAGAAGCCGTCACCCGAACTCGTGTACCGGAACAGGCTGTTGCGGCCCAAGTCGCGTACGTCGGAGAGCGCGTCGCGGGCCGATAGGAGCTTGGCCGGGTCCTGTCCCAGCAGCCCGCGCAATGCCACGATGACGGCCTTGTCGGTGCGGTTCGCCCCGGTCTCCGAGAGCGTGGGGGAGTTGGTGCGGCGGTCCGCGTCCGGGCAGAACCGGTCGACGACCGCGAGATAGTCCGCCAGGTCGGCCGCGGGAAGCCGGTCGCGCAGGACGACGGAGCAGTCCATCAGCGCACGCGGGGCGCCGATCTCCCAGAACCACCAGTTGCCGGTCTCGCGCCTGGCCGGGTTGTACGCGGTGTCGTGGGTGAAGCGCAGCGCGGCGACGAGGGCGTCCGCCACCTGCGCGTTCTTGGCGAGGGAGGTGCCCTCGGTGGCCCAGGCGGTCGCGACGGTACGCAGCCGGGTGTAGCTCTGGCCGAAGTTGCCCGGGTCGGTGAGCGGGGCGAGGTCCGGCCAGAGCGAGGTGCGGCCGGCGCTGCGGTCGAGGGTGTCCCACAGGCCCCCGGCCGTGGTGTCCAGAGCCGCGACCGCGTCGGTGAAGTCGGGGTCGGCCGGGTCGAATCCGCCGCCGGTGAGCAGGGATTCGGCGCGCTGGAGCAGGGTGTCGAAGCCTGCGGTGGGCGCGGCTTCGGCTTCGGCTTCGGCGGATGCGCCCGTGACGGGCGAGGCGTGCGCGGTGCCTGCCGTCGTCATCAGTGTTGTCGCGGCCGTTACGGCGGTGGCGCTGGTCGCCGCGAGCAGGCTGCGTCTGCTGAGGTTCACGGTGAACTCCCTTGTCGCTGCGGTCAGTCGTCCAGTGCGGACGGGTCGACGGGCGGCTTCGGAAGGTTCAACGCGGCCAGCTCGGCCCGGCCCGTGGCGTCGATCGGGAACGCCCAGGTGTTCACGAAGAAGTCGGTCAGGTCGTAGCCCGCGACCCGGCTGGAGCAAGTGGCGAGGGCCCGGTAGCGCTTGTCGGTCTCGGTGTAGTCGGACTGCGGATTCTCCTCGCGGACCAGCTTGTGCATCCGGGGCCAGAAGTCGTCGCCGAAGGCCAACTCCAGCTGCCGCAACGGGACGAGCTTCTCGTACGCGCCGAAGGACTTCTCGTACGTCAGCCCGGCCGTACCGAACTTCTGCCGCGCCGACTGGAAGTAGGTGAGTCCCGTCTTCGGGTCGACGGTGAGGAGGTTGGACGGCTGCTTCAGGGTGCGCTGCGCGGCCAGCGAGTAGATGTTGACGGTGACCTCGGTCAGGCCGCCGGGCTTGTAGGCGAACTGCTGGTGGAGGTGGCCGAGTTCGTGGTAAAGCCCCCAGCCCCGGGTGCGCAGTCCCTCCACGGTGGTGGCCCGGTCGAGGTAGGCGCGCGGGAAGCCGTTGTAGCCGTGTGTGGCGTAGGCGCCGACGCCGCTGGGCACCTTGCTGACCTCGGTGAAGTGGTATGGCCCGGCCTTGCGCCGGTGTACCGGCTTCGAGCCGTCCAGGCCGCTGATCCGGGCATGCGAGTCGATGATCGTCTCGACCAGGCCGAGCAGCGCGGCGTGGTCCTCGTCGCGGTACAACAGCGCGCCCTCACGGCTGAGCGTCATGATCGTGTGCGGTGCGTGCAGTTCGACGTAGGGCGATGCGGTGAGTGTGTCCAGCTGCCGCTGGTAGTCGGCCTCCGAAGTGCGGCCCAGGGTGAAGACCGGCATGGGGACGGCACCGGAGCGGACCACCACACCGGCCCGCTCGCCGCGCCCGGTCAGGGTGAGGTAGACCGGGCCGCCGTGCGGGTCCGTGACCGTGTTCGCCCCGGCGGCCAGCGGATAGCCGCGGGGTTCGGTGATCTCGCCGTAGTAGTCCCAGGCGCCGATCCAGAGCGTGGGCAGCAGACCGTCGTGCGGCTGGACGGTGAGCGAGAGCGGGGTGCCGGCCGGGACGTACAGCCCGGTGGGCTGGAACTCCGAGCCGCGCAGGGCCTGTCCGAGCCGCAGCCGCTCGGCCTCGGCGGCGGGCCGGGCGGTCACGGTCAGCTTGACCGGCCGGCCGGCCGCGCGCTCCGTGGTGGTGCCGGACGTGGTGGCCCGAGCCGTTCCGGTGGCGGCGCCGAGTGCGATGGCCGCCCCGGCCCCGGCGGCCGCGGCGAGCACGGAGCGCCGGCCGACGGGGGAGGAGACGGCGGAAGGAGCGGTGGAGGAGCCGGCGGAGTCTGTGGGCATGCGCATGCGGAACTCTCCCTGCGGAAACGAGTGAGGGGCGGAAGCGTGCGGAACGGTGCTGCTCGGCGCCAGCATGTAAGCGGTTGCTATTAAGAGGCAAGAGGGGGTACGAAGTTACTGCGATTTACTATGGCCAACTGTGGACAGGCGGGAAGTAACCGGTCACTTCCGGGTGGAGCGGTCGGCCCTCGGCGCCACGGAATCGCGTACCACGATGTGAGTTCCGAGCCGCAGCGCGTCCGTGGTGGGTTCGCGCCAGTCGTCCTCGTCCCCGCTGTTCACCGCGAGCCGTACGGCCTGGCGTCCCATCTCCTCCAGCGGAATGTGGACGGTGGTCAGCCGCGGCCGAAGCTCCTGGGCCACCGGAATGTCGTCGTACCCCACCAGGGACACGTCCTTCGGCACCCGGACCCCGGCCTCCTCCAGAGCCTGGGCCGCGCCTGCCGCCACCATGTCGTTGGCCGCGAAGACGGCGGTGAAGTCCGGTCCGTCCCGCAGTACTTCGGCCATCTTCCGGTAGCCGAAGTTGCGGCTGAACGCGCCCGGTCGGACCAGGTCGGGGTCCGGGTCGATGCCGCGCAGCCGCAGCGCCCGTTGGTACCCGGCCAGCCGGTCCCGGGTGGTGGAGAGCTTGGGCGGGCCGGCGAGGTAGAGGATCCGCTCGTGCCCCTGCATCAGCAGATGGTCGGTGATGGCGAAGGCGCCGCCCTCGTTGTCGTACTCGACCGCGACGGTCGGGGCCTGTTCGCCCAGCGGGGGCCTGCCGCACAGCACCAGCTTCGATCCGCCCGCGTCCAGCTCGCGCGCCCGGCGGGCCAGCTCCGTGGTGTAGCCCCGGTCGGCGATGGAGCCGCCGACCAGGACCACCGCGTCCGCCCGGCGCTCGTGCATCAGATCGATGAAGGCCAGCTCCCGCTGCGGGTCGCCCTGGGTGCAGCAGACCAGACAGAGCCGCCCGCCGAGTGCCGCCTCCCGTTCCACACCGCGCGCGATGTACGCGTAGAACGGGTCGATGACCTCGTTGACGATGATCCCGACGGTGCGGTTGGAGACGCCGGCCAGGGCGCGGGCGTGGGCGTTGACGACATAGCCCAGCTCGCGCATCGCGGACTCGACCCGCTCCCGGGTCGCCTCGGCGACCGGGTAGTTGCGGTTCAGTACGCGGGAGACCGTGGCCGTCGAGACGCCTGCGCGCCGTGCGACGTCGGTGACGGTCGCCCGTCGTTGTCCGTCCGCGGCTGTGCTCTGCCGGCGCATCCGGCTCACCCCCTGGTGGCTGTTGTGTGACGTCGAGCCTAGTGCCCCTCCGGGCAGGCGCCGCCCCGTCGCGCCGCCCATCACGTACGCCCGCCGCGTCGGCCGAAAGCCCTGGTGGCCCCGCCACCGGAGCGTCCGGCCGCGCGACGTCGGTGACCGTGAGCACCGGACGGAGGGCCTTGCGGGCGGACACCGCCGGGCACGGGAGTCACGCCCGCGCGGGCGACCGGCCCCGCGCCTGCGCGGGCGACCGGCCCCGCGCCTGCGCGGAGGCCGCCACTCGCGCCTGCGCGGAGGCCGCCACTCGCGCCT
>NZ_JBEYFB010000069.1:0-28894 GCF_040634135.1 Streptomyces sp. NPDC007164 | reverse complement strand
ACAGGATGAGGCTGTCGATGTCGACGCCGAGCTTCTTCGCGTACTCGGGGTCCAGGGCGTGCTCCGCGTCGATGAAGGCGACCGAGCCGCCGAGCTTCTGCGCGTTCGCCACCGCGTGCAGCGTCAGCGTCGTCTTACCGGAGGATTCCGGTCCGTACACCTCCACCACACGGCCACGCGGCAGGCCGCCGACGCCGAGGGCCACGTCGAGGGCGGTCGACCCGGTGGGGATCACTTCGATGGGCTCGTTCGGCCGCTCGCCGAGGCGCATTACCGCGCCCTTGCCGAATTGTCGCTCAATCTGAGCCAATACCAGATTCAGCGCTTTGTCTTGGTCGGCCATGTGCAACCCCACTTCTCATTCTGCGCTCCGCGCGACTGCCGCCCGGAGGATATGACAGCGGGTCCCGACGCGGAGGAGAAAGAGATCGCAAACGCACATGCGTGCAGCGAGGCGCATCTCATCGATATGCGTGTCGCTTGCATACTATCAATAGATCCTCATAGGCGATCGCTGCGCACAGTGCCTCCCGTCGAATCGTCGACGATACCTACGACTTGACCGCGTCCTTTCTTCGTCTTGAAGCGCCCACCTCGATGTGACCGGGATCACATCCCGAGCTGCGCATGACGTGATGGAAAATAGAAGAGCTGGTTCGCAGAGGTTTTGCACGCTCATCCGTATGACTGCGCCGACCTCTGCGCTCCCACACTTGCAGTCCACCGACCGTCTGCGGCCGGGACTGGCAGTGGGACGGCTATACGCCCTGCAACACGCAAGGGGCTCGGCCGAACGCGGCGCCGCACGCACAGGCGAGGGTTGAACAGCATGCAGTTCTCCGAGGGGCAGACACTCATCCACCCCCAGCACGGTCCGGCCACCGTCACCGAGGTCCTCGACCGCTCGGTCAACGGCGAGAGCAGGCGTTACATTCAGTTCCGAATCCACGGGACCGACCTGCGCATCGCGGTTCCGGTGGAAAAGGCCGACGCGGTGGGACTGCGATCGGTGTGCACCGCAGCACAGGTCCAAGAACTGCTCGACGTCCTGAGGGCTCCCGCATGTGAGCAGGAGGAGACTTGGCCGCGGCGCTTCAAGGCCAACAGCGAGCGACTTCGGATCGGCGACCTTCTGCTCACTGCCGGCGTCGTTCGTGACCTGGTGCGACGTCAGGAGAAGCACGGGCTTTCCATGGGGGAGAAGGACATGCTCAAGCACGCCCGCTCGCCAGTCCTGGCAGAACTCGCACTGGCACTCTCGCTGGCCGACCGGGAGACCGAGGAACTGTTCAACTCGGCCGTCCTCGGTGAACGGCACGTCACTTGAGGGCTCCCCTGTTCTGCCCGTGATGCAGGGTGTCGGGGGCATCCCTCTTCATTGGAGCCGGGTGCCAACCCGCCCCGACGGCTGCACCGTCCGACGGGGCGCCTTGGTCATCTCGGAGGCCGTCACCGCGCTCACCAGCCCGCCGGACAACGGGCGGAATGGACGGAAGAGTGGTTCAGAGGGCACGGCCTGTACCGAATGCGTGGCACGATTCGCTATCCGAAGGCGGCGTAACCTTGTCAAGAAGATCATGGGTAAGCCGTATGCGGGAAAACCGCACGTACGGATTGAAAGGGGGATGGGGAAACGGGCCCGCTGGGCACCGCGCCCCTGACTACCAGTGACCGTCCGCAGCGCTCTTGACGCAGGCCCCCAGGCTCCCGCGCCCAGCATCCGCGCTGCCCAGGCCGACCTGCTCGACGCTCTCCCCGGAGAGCGCCTGTCCGACCTCGACGAGCTGCGCGCCCGAGGCGTACTCGGCACGCGACCGGCCGCGCCCCCGTCCCCGCGGCGGACCCTCGGAACCGGCGGCTACGCCGGCGAGGGAATCGGCTGAGATGTACTTCCCTCCCGGCTGGGTCAGTTCGGCCCAGAGTTCTCTTTCGCCTTCTCTTGCATCGTTCCTTGCACTATCTGTTGCCCCTCTCTCTCCGGGGCGTCGCGTGGGTCGCGGACCGGGCGTCGAGCGCGAGGAGCCGCGTATGGCGGGGGTGATGGAGGTGGCCTTCCGGTGGTGCGGCTGCAGTGAGGAGCGGGTGCGGAGCTTTGCCAACAGCCGACACACCGTCGACGGCACACACGCGGTGGGCCTTCGCGATGGGATGGCGGCCGCGGTCACCGCGTACGCGCGGGAGCAAGGGCTGCTGGCAGCCACGCACCCTGACTTCGGCGCCGATCGGATCGGTGAGGGCCTGACGGCGGTTGTGTCGGTGAAGCTGGACCGTCCCGAGTTCGAGGGCTCCACTCGTGGCGTGCTGGGTAACTCCGAAGTGCACGACTACGTCAGGCAGGCCGTCGAGGACCATCTCGGCAGGTGGCTGCGGGAAGACCCGGAGCGGGCCGCAGCCGGCATCGACCGGATCGTCCAGGGCGTCCGCCGGGACTGACCAACAACGAACCGCCCTGCTGTTCCCGTATGAGAGACCGTCATCAAGGCTGCGACGAGCTACCGCCTCGCCTCTGGAGGCACACTCACACGTCGCGGCGCCTCACGACGAGCACGGCGAGTCGTACGAGTGGAGCCGGTGAAGACCGCGCAGGTCAGGGGATCGTCGCCACGTCGATGACCGAGAACTCCGGATGGGGAGAGGCTGGGAAGCACAGGTCCAGGTAGCGGCCGGGCTGTTGCAGGAACGTCCGGTAGTGCCTGAGCGCGGCTTCCACCGCCCGTCCCACAAGCCGTCCCGCAGCCCGGTCCAAGAGTCATCGTGCTCACGCTCCGTGCGCTGGATCTCGGCGCAGGTGCGCTCGGACAACCCGGGAATTCGACAGGTCCAAGGGTTCCAGACGGGCGGGACCGGATTCTCGGCGCGCAGCGCACCAGGCTGTCTACGCGGCATGGGCCTTTCGGTTGGTCATCCTGCTCGCGGTCAGGCCCAACAGGCCTTGCGGCCCTCACCGCCCCGGCAGACTCGCACCATCCGATCTTCCCGGGTTGCGTTCGCCGACACCCTACTTGTCGGACAGAGCCTCGATGAACAGCAGCCCACACCCCGAATGGTCCGGATCTTGATCGTGCGGCGTTTTCCTTGGAATCGGTTCCGCTCGCAGGCGCAGGCGCAGGCACAGGCGGCGTTCGTCAGCGGGCGAGGATCAGCTCGCCTCCGCTCGCGCGGAGCAGATCCGGCGGGGGCGCGCTGCTACTCAGCCGCAGTCTCCCGTCCCTCACCTCACCACCGCCTGGCTCGAACGCCAGACCCGAGCCTGGACACGACGGCACCGACCGTCTCGCCATCGCCCAGGACATGTACGAGAGACGTCTCGGCCGAGGCGTCGCCACCAACGGCACCAACCTGAACAAGCTCCGCGGAATGGAAGGCCGACGCGTCAAAGCGCACTACCAACTCCTCGGTGCGGTGGCCTTCACCGCCTGGCGTGGCGGCACTCCTCCTGCGCTCGCACTCCTCGTCGGCGGCGGACAGGTAGCGCCTGTGGCCTCTATGTCACCGCTGTGGGCGCCTACACCAACGGACTGGCGGTGGGCAAGCCTCGGGCCTGCCGACCGGCGCTGACTGTTTCACCGGTGGACCGGCGGGCTGTGGAGGCCAGTTCGGTCAACGGGGCATCCGCTCCGGCTTCGAAGGAGTCCAACCTTTCCAAGCCCGTGCCGGCGGATGCCTCGTCTCGAACACGAAACGGCCATCTCGGCCTCAACATCAGTCCGGTGCCGAGCCCGGTACAGCGCGGCCTGGTCCAGGCGATTGGCGGCCGCGACGCTCTCGGTCACTTCGGGCGGCGCGGCCGCCACCCGCACCGTCACGGCCCCCATAGCACCGGGGCTGCCGAGCGTCGGCATCCTCATCCACCAACTCCTGGGAATGTGAGGTGTCGGGAGTTCGAGAAGTTCGGGTTCGTCGTTGGCGACGCGGCGTGACAGCAGCTGACGGCCGCCCTCGTCGATCATGACGCAGCGGTGGTGGGTCTTGCCTGCGTCAATGCCGGCCCAGATCGCGGTCGAGTTGTGCCTCCGTACGGTGTGGTGCTGGTGCCCCGACGGACGACCTCGCTGTCGAGTCCCAACGGAGCGATCATTCGCAATTCCTGATTGGCAGCCGAGTCGTCGTGGGACGTCGGGCGGCCAATCGATGCCAGCCACAGTCGGCAGAAGGTTGAAAGCCACACCCGACGTCCCTGAGCATACGAAGGGCTGGCCCGGTCCAGTGAAGAACGGAGGGAAGGGTGAGCGATGGGGTGTTGCGTCCCCAGCGGAGCGCGGGGTACGAGGCGATCGGGAATACCGGGTGTGCTCACCGGGTCAACGTGAGCAGTTCGTCGATCGCCGGTTTCTCACCGCCGTCACCGAGGTGGGCGATGGCCGCGAACGGCGCGATCACCCGGCTCCAGGCATGGAGCCGGTCGCCATCGAGCCCGCACGCCGCCGCCACGCGCGCGCAGCGGGTCCCGACGCCCTCCAGTCCGGCACCGGCCACGACGTAGTCCACGGCGTCGAAGCACGGATCACCGACGCAGGCCTTCGGATCGATGGCCATGAGACCGCGCGCGCCGCCGTCGAGCACGTTGCCCAGGTGCAGGTCACCGTGGAGCAGCACGGTCGTCGCCTCCGTGTCCAGCAGCCGTTCACACCGCTGGATGGCCCTGTTCCACGCGGTGACGTCCATCCGTGCACCGATCGCAGGCTCGGACAGCCGCCTGCCGACCCGGGCGAAGGCCTCCTCGCACCGCTCACGCAGCACTCGCGTCGGCTGTGGAGGCGGAGCGACTCCGTGCAGGGCGGCGAGCAGCTCCGACCACTGGCCGGGGAGCGCCGCAGCGGGCATGTCCTCCGCCGGCGTTCCGGGCACGATCTCCTCCAGCACCATGGCGCCCGCCGCTTCGTCGAAGGCCAGCACGGAGGGCACCCGGCCCGAGGCGGCGAACCACCCCAGCATTCCGGCCTGTTCGGCCATGAGGGCCCGTTCCGGACTGATTTTCAGCACCGCGGGCGTGCCGTCGGGCCAGCGGCACCGCAACGCGACCGACGAAGCACCGTCCGGGAGGGGCGCACCGAGCGAAAGTCCCCACCGGGACGTCAGCCTCGCGACGAGATCCGGCGTGTCGGCGCACCATTCGGCGACCTGGGGACCGAATCGGCGTACCAACCGCGTGGTGACGCTCTCCACATCCACCGGCAGTTGTTTCACACGGGTCAGTGTGCCGCTCGCTCGATATTTGTCCACCGCTTTTCCCTCACTCGCTGTGGACGCGTGCCGACGAGCGAGTCGGACCGAAGCGCTACACGAAGAGATCGCCGAGGTCCTTTCCACGATGGGCCTGCGCCTGTCGCAGGAGAAGAGTCTGATCACCCACATCGAGCAGGGCCGGACTTCCTCGGCTGGCACATCCAGTGCCACCGGAAACCGGGCACCGAGAGGTACTACGTCTACACCTATCCCGCCAAGAAGGCCCTGCGGGCCATCATGGGCAAGGTCAAGACGCTGTGCCGGGAGGTCGGTACGAACCAGCCGCTCGACGCCCTGCTGATCCGGCTCAACCCGGCACTGCGGGGCTGGTGCGCCTACTTCCGCCCGGGGGCGTCCTTCGCGACCTTCTCCTACCTGCGCCACTATCTGTGGCACACGGTTTGGCGATGGGTTCAGCGCAAGCACCCCAAAACGGCCTGGAAGAAGATCCGCAGCCACTACGGTGGCCGCGGATCGTGGTGGGCCAGTGAGAACAGGGAGCTGTTCAACCCCATCTCGGTAGGCACCACGCGCTACCGGTATCGGGGAGCGACTACCCCCACTCCCTGGCCGATCACAGGATGAGAACTACCACCACAAAGCCCGTTCGAGGCTTGTGGAGAGCCGGGTGCGTTGCCAAGTCGCATGCCCGGCTCGGGAAGCGGCTCCGGGGAAACGGGCCGGTCGAAACACCAGCACCGCGCCCCGGGCCGACTTCACCAATCGCGTCCCGCACGCAGATCTGACTGCCCCAAGGGCAGCGGGCACCGACGGAAGTCGTCAGCCTGCATCTGAGTAGCGCGCGCTGGGAGGTGGTCTCCCGCGCTGTCGGTGATCGTTTCCCAGTCATCTGTCGGCGCCCGTCAGTCTGTCGGCTGAGGAGGCGGTGGCTGCTGCCCCAGCACGCGCAGCGCGAGCAGCCCTCCGATGCCGGGAATGAAGACACTCCTCTTGGTGCCCGGCCGCGCGAGGGCGGGAGTGAGGAAGACGGCGACGATGACGGTCAGGTAGGCCGTGCCGTGGACCAGGCCGCCCAGCGACGAGATCGCCCCGGTATGCACCGTAAACAGGTTGAGCAGCAAGAGCGTGAGGGATGCAGCTTCAACCGCGGCCGCGATGCGGAGAGTTCGCATACTGATCAAGCTCCCGTCGTGGAACCGGGGCGGACGATCATCAGGACAACAACGGCTGCCCACAGCAGGTTGAACATCCCCGTGGTCATGGAGAGGCGTGCCGTCGACGACCGCAGCTGCGCAATGGCGTCCGTGGCCACGTCGGTGCCTGTCCCCCCTGGGCCGGACGCGTCTGCGGGTTGGGCGAGCAGCCGGGCCTGTCCGGGCAGGACCGAAGTGAGCAGCAGGGCTGCGGCGGCAGCCGTCAGCACGATCGACGTCAGCAGCCAGGCGTCGGTCAGGATGCCCATCCGGGCGCCGGTGGCGACACCGAGGACCGGGACGGCGATGCCGACGACCGTGTACCCACGGCAGATCTTGTGCAGGAAGGCAGTGGTCTGGCCGTTGGGCACCTGCATGTCGCCGCTGGCCGACAGCCTGGCATATCGGGGGAATATCGAGGCCGCGACGGTGATCGGCCCGATCGCCAGGATCGCGGCCAGGACGTGCAGCGAGAGCAGCAGCTTGGTCACAGGGGTCCCTTCATGGATAACCTGCCAATAGATTGGCTATCGATCTATAAGTAGCACGGGGTGATGCCTCTTGGGTAGGCTGCCTGACTATGAAGACGGATGCGGTACGCGGCCACCTGGACGGACTGCTGCTGTCCGTACTGGAATCCGGCCCCCTGCACGGCTACGCGATCATCGCCGCGGTCCAGGAGCGCAGCGGCGGCGTACTCGAGCTGCGCAAGGGCACCATCTACCCCGCCCTCAATCGGCTTGAGCGGATCGGACTGCTGAGCAGTGTCTGGGAGTCGGAGGGCGAACGCCGTCGGCGCTGTTACGAACTCACCGAAGCCGGACGGCGCAGCCTGGCCACCGAACGGACCCACTGGCGGACGTTCACCGCAGCGATCGGCGCGGTGCTGGAACCCGCGCCGGCCCCCGGACACGCCACGTGAAAGCGCCCGAGATCCCTGCCGACGACCCCATCGAAGCCCACCTCGCGGATCTGACGGCCACCCTGCACGGCCCGGCCCGACTCAAGACCCAGATGGTGGACGAGCTGCGCGAAGGCCTCCTGGACACCGCGCGGGAACTGTCTCCCGATGCCGAACCTGACCACGACACCGCCCGCCAGGTCATCCGCCAGTTCGGCACCGTGGCCGAACTCGCACCCAGCTTCCAGCACGAACTGACCATCACCCAGGCCCGTCACACCGCGCGCACTGTCATGCTTGTCATCCCGTGCCTGCTGGTGTGCTGGTACCTGGTCGAGCTCTCCACCCGCGCGGCGGGCCACCGGCTGCCGGACCCGCTCCAGGTGGTCCTCGCCCACCTCGGCGGCCTCGCAGCGCTCACCGCGCTGCTGGCGGCCGTGTCCCTCTCCGTCACCGGCACCCTGGCCCGCCGACTGCCCCTCCCACAACAACTGCCGCTTGTGGTCGCCTGGACGGGAACCACCGCGGCAGTCGCCCTCGGACTGAGCGCGCTGATCCTCATCTCCGCCGCAGTACTCGCCATCAACTGGCCGCTGGCCGCGGCCGCCTGCCTGATCACCATCGCCTTCCATGCGCGCATCGCCGCCTCCGCACGTGCGTGCCGCCACTGCGCCCGCCCGCCTGTCACCGCCCCTTGACGAACGGGGCCGCGGAGCCTGCGGCCTGAGCAGACAACAGCGAAACGGTCGTCACGTGATCATGATGACGACCGTTTCGTCGTTGCTGCGTAGCACGGCGGGCGGTGTAGTAGGCGAGCCACCGGAATACCTCCAGTCTCGTCTGGCCGATCGTCAGAACAGCGTCCTGTGCATCGTCTCTCGCTCCGGTCCCTGCTCACAGGCCCTCGGCGAGGGCCTTGATGCCCCTATGGATGTCAAGCGGCATCCCGAGCCGGTTCCGTGGAGGGGCCACCGGAGCTGCCAGTGCCGCCGCCTGCGGTTCCGGTGCTGCCGGCCTGGGCCTGCGGATTGGGCCCTCCGCCATCTCCCCTCGGCCGCCTCCGCCACCGTTGCTGCCCCGGGAGCCTTTGCCGCCCGCGCCACCCTCGGGAGGCACCTTGAGGGAGGCCGACGCCTGAATCGTGCCCGCGCCTCCCGCCCCGCCGGGCCTGCCGGGGCTGGGCCGACCGGGGCCTGCCTCGTCACAGAGCGGGACCCGGGTCGGCATCCCTGATGAAGCGGCGCCTGGCCGATCAGCCGGAAAACGGCCGCCCGACGCCCAAGGTTGGCAGGTGGAGCCCGAGGACCTGGCCGAGGCCTCGTCCTGCTTGACCGGGTTCGGCGAGCACTCCACCCACGAGCTCGACCTGGCGCCGGAGGCATACGAGCCGCACCTGGACGCCGGCTGCACCGTACTCGGCGACGATTAGGCGACTACGGGGCCAGCTGGCGCAGGACGGCCGAAGCGAGTGCCGCGTAGAGTGCGCCGACTCCGGTGAGGTCCGCGACCGTGATCGCACCGTCCGGCCGCTCGACGGGCCTGTCGAGCAGGGGACCGACGGGTGTGTCGCCAATGTCGGTCGCGAACCCGGCTCGCACGGCGTGGCCGAAGTCGCCGTGGTCCAGGCACTGCTGATGGTCGTCGGTTGCGATCAGTGCCGCACGGGCGAAGAGCGCCGGCGGTAGTTCGTTCTTGTGAGGCATGTCGGTGCCGATGCCGGTGACGTGCGCGGACGTCACCGGCCCGCAGGACCGGAACCGCGGCCGGTGTGGTGGTGACGACCATGTCGGCTGCGGCCGCCTCGTCGGCCGAGGCGGGCCGGGCATGAAGCCCGACGGCGTCGAACTCCTCACACAGGGACCTGGTCTTGTCCCGGCTGCGGCCATGGACGAGCACCGTGTCGATGGGGCGGAGCCGGGCCAGCCATTCGGCCTGGAGGCGGGCCTGTTGTCCGGTGCCGAACACGGCCAGAGTGGCGGCGTCGGGGCGGGCCATGGCGTGGGTTGTCAGGGCGCCGGCGGCGGCGGTGCGCCAGGCGGTGAGCAGGCCCTGGTCGTCGAGGATCGCGCGGGTCTGGCCGGTGCGGGCGCTGATGACGCAGACCAGGCCGTGGTTCGTGGGCAGGCCGGCGGTGGGGTTGCGGTAGAAGCCGGTGGCGATCTTCACGGTGAAGTCGGGCGTGTCGGTGACCCAGCCGGCCTTGACATGACAGTCGCCGTTGGTGTGAGGGAAGTGCAGGTGCAGCGGTGGCGGCACGGTGGTGCGGCCGTGGGCATGGGCGATCAGCGCGTCGCGGACGGCGGTGAAGACCAACTCCGGGGTGGTGGCGCGCTTGATCGCGGTGGTGTCGAAGACGAGTGGGGTCACCGGTTCGCCCGCAGCCACTGGGCGAAGGCGGCCAGGCCCTCTTCGGGGTTGGCGCGGCCGACGCCGATGCGGAAACGGTCGGCGGGGGTGGGAGTGAGCTCGGAGCGGTAGATGCCGGCGGGCAGCAGCAGGACGCCGGCTTCCTCGACCAGCCGGGTGCAGAACTCCTCCACTCCGTCCGGGCCGAGGTAACGGGGGTAGGCGACACAGCCGCCGTCCGGCGCCCGCCACTCGAAGAGCTCGGCGAATTCGGCGAAGAAGGCGTCGAAGAGCGGCAGGTTGCGGGCGATGAGTGTCCGGTTGCGGTCCAGGATCGCGGCGCGGGCCTTGAGCGCGATGCGGGCCAGGAACTCGCTGGGGGCGGAGTTGCAGATCGTGGTGTAATGCTTGGCCCGCTCCAGGCGGGACAGCAGCTCCCGGTCGCGGCAGGTGATCCAGCCGATCCGCAGGCCTGGCAGGCCGAGCGACTTGGAGGTGACGTTCAGCGACAGGGCGCGGTCGGACAGGTCGGCGGCCTGCGGCAGGGTGCGGGCCGCGTCGCGTTCCAGGCCGCGGTAGACCTCGTCACTGAACAGGCGGATGCCGCGCTCGTCGCACAGCCGTGCCAGCTCGGCGAAGTCGGCTGCGCCGATGACCTTGCCGGTGGGGTTGTTCGGGAAGTTCACCGAGACGACCCGGGTGTTCGGGCGGATCGCCGCCCTCACCGCATCGAGGTCCAGGGCCCAGTCCCGGTCGGGGTCCAGGGCGACGCCGGTGACGTCGCACAGGGCGAGCGGAACGGTCTCGGCCGCCTGGTAGTTCGGGGTCACCACCACGGCGTGGTCGCCCGCGCCCAGCAGGACGTTCATCGCCAGGTAGAGGGCCTCCTCGGCGCCGGCGAAGCAGATCACGTCGGCCGCGTCCGCCCGCTCGTACATCCCGGCGATCGCCTCGCGCAGGGACGGGTCGCCGTAGGTCTCGGTGTAGCCCAGCGAAAGGTTCTCGAACGCGGCACGGTCCTGGTCATCGGCCAGGGCGAGCAGCTCGCCAAGGGTCATGGTCTGCACGTCGGAGGCGGTCAGGTGGTGACGCACGGTGAACTCCCACCGGGAGAAGTAGGTTTCCAGGCGGAAGTCGGGAAGCCGGGTCATGGTGTGTTGTCCTTCGTGCTGGATGCTCGGAGTTCGGCCAGCAAGCCGTAGAGAGTGGATCGGGAGACCCGCAGGGCCGCGGCGACGACGGGAGTGGCGCGGCGCACGGCGAAAACCTTGGCCCCGTCCAGGCGGGCGAGGACGGCCAGGCGGTCGGAGCGGGTCAGCCGCTCGATGGGGCGGCCGCACTCGCGCACGTACGCGCCGACGATGTGCTGGACGCGCTCGTTCCAGTCCTGCTCGAACAGAGGCTCCGGCCGGGGCGTCGGCGGGGCACCGAACGCGGACAGCACGGCTGCGGCCTGCTCCAGTGGCGTGCGGTCGAGGTTGACGCACAGCACCACAGCGGCCTTCCCGTCCGGCTCGCGCAGGACGGCGCTGACCGATGACAGCCGTCGGCCGTCTGCAAGCAGCTTCTCGTACGGTCCGAACACGTCCCGCGCCGACGGGTCCAGCCTGTCCAGCTCGCCCAGCAGCGAGGGGTCCCCTGGGCTGCGGGAGCCCATCGGATTCCAGATCGCCAGGATCCGGTCCGTGTCCGGGTCGTGCAGGACCACCTCGGCATACGGGCCGAGCAACAGCGCGACGGCCTGGCCCACGGGCGCCCACATCCGGATCCGATGGTCTGTGCTTTCTTCGGCAGTCTCCACATTCTGGACCATACGTCCAGATTGGACTATGCGTCCAGAACTACTCGGAGCCACTCGATGCCTTTCCCGCTCTGTCTGCTTGCCACGGCGGTCTTCGTCATGGGCACCCCGGAATTCATGCTCGCCGGCCCCTGCCGGACGTCGCCCCGAACCCCGACGTCACAGTCGGGACAGCAGGCATGCTCACCACGGCCTTCGCGATCGGAATGATCGTCGGTGCCCCGGTCATGGCCGGGCTTGTCCGCAACTGGCCGGGACGGTCCAGCCTGCTGGGATTCCTCCTCGTGTTCTTGGCAGCCCATGCCATGGGCGCTGCCACCTCAAGCTTCCCCGTCCAGCTCGCACCCCGGGTGGTCGCAGCGCTCGCGAACGCCGGATTCCTGGCCGTGGCTCTGACCACTGCCGCCACGTTGGTCTCGCCCGACAAGAAGGGTCGCGCCCTCGCTGTGCTGTTGGCGGGCACCACGGTGGCCACGATCACCGGTGTCCCAGGAGGATCAGTAGTCGGCACACTGCTCGGCTGGCGGGCCGCTTTCTGGGCACGCCCGCGCCGTCGCCACCGATGTCCGGTGTCACACCGATCTCCTGGACGACGGCACCGGCCCCGCTCCCCGGCCGAGATCATCCTTGCCGAAGCGCAACGTCGCCCGAGTACACCTCACCGAGGGACACTGCACTGTGTCGAGAACAGGGCCCGCCTCGTCCGCGCGCTCCACGAAGGCGACGACCGTGTCCGGGCCGCCCGAACCACCTGTGTCGAGCTGCCCGGCGGGCAGTGGTGCTGCCGCGTGCGTTCAGCAGCTTCGGCAGGCGTGCCGGGAAACCGGCAGATCCTGGCCATCGGATTGTCCTGTGCCATCGCATGCTGAGTGTGTGCCATCGAAGTCCGAGCGGATTCCGAGGTGCCGGAAGCAGGCACGTTGCCGGAACAGCAAATATAATTGCCTGCTTCAGTGCGGGAGTTGCAGTCTGATCCCGGTCAAGGCAATCGAATCCGGAAGGCTTCACAATGACTACCCATGAAGGCGCCGGGCCCGCACCGGACTCTGGTGACCGCACGCCGATCAACAACCGCGTCCACCACGTGGCATCCGGCGAACTGGACGGTTACGCCGCTATCAGCGGAGGCACTGTCGGCTCGAAGAAGCTCTGGATGGGCCTGGTGGAGAACCCGCCGCTGAGCTCGACGGACAACCACCATCACGGCGATTCGGAGGCTGGAATCTACGTGGTCAGCGGTCACCCCGTATTCGTCTGCCACGACGGCACACAGGAGGTGCGGCTCGCAGCCAACCCCGGTGATTTCTTCCTCGTCCCCCCGTTCGTTCCTCACCGCGAGGAGAACCCCGACCCGAATGAGCCCGCAGTGGTCGTGATCGCCCGTACCACCCAGGAGCCGATCAAGGTCTCCGTACCCGAGCTGTATCAGCTCAAGGAGACGCACACACGGTCGAGCCGGTCGACGTCGTAGGGGGCCCTGACCCCGGATCGGCCGCCCTGGCCCTGTTCGGAACCTGGACGCCGTTTCACCGGACTCGCCCGCGTAGGCACCACCCCCGATTCCCGGAACCAGTCGACGCCCGCGAATACGGGATCACAAGCAAAACCTGGAAACGGACTCGCATGAAGAAGCCTGTCAGCGGCACATCTGTGAAGTGGAACGGCCCGGTTCGGCGGGCCGCACTCTGATGAGGTGACTCAGGGGCACTGTGCCCCGACTGAGGACCCGAAACCCTACGGACCACCAACAAGGTCGAGCTCTGACCGGTACATGACCTGGCCGGCCTTCATCACTAGCCTCAGATGCTTGTTCGGTCGGGCGAGTACGGTGACATTCTCCAGCGGATCGCCTTCGACCATCAGAATGTCGGCATAGGCGCCGGGCGTGATTTCGCCGATGAGGCCTTCCAAACCGACGAGTCGTGCGGCCACGCACGTGGCGGAACGAATGATGTCAATGGGGGGTTGGACTTCGGCACGGATCGTGAATTCCTCGGCCTGGTGCACGTGCATGCCGCCGAGCAGGTCTGTGCCGAAGACGATCTCGACGCCCCCGCGGTGGGCCAACTCCAGGGCCCGCAAGCCGTGTTCCAGTACGTGGGAGACCTTGCGATGACTGTCGGCCGGCAGGCCGTGCCGTGGTCCTTCGGCGGCCAGTGTCCGGTAGGTGACCAGGGTCGGCACGTAGAAGGCCTTGTGCTGATTGAACAGCTCGATGCTGGTCTCGTCGAGCGGGTTGCCGTGCTCGATGCTGCGCACGCCGAGTCGCAGTGCGCGGTTGATGGCGCGTGCGGTGTAGGCATGGCCCGCGACATACCGGTTGGCTGCCTCCGCTTCCTCGACTGCGGCCCGGATCTCGTCGAGCGACAGTTGGGTGGAGTCCACCCTGTCGGTCGGGGACGCGACCTCACCGGACAACATGAGCTTGGTGTGGTGCGCACCGGTACGCAGCTGATCGCGGACGGTCTTTCGGATCTGGTCCACACCGTCGCACACCACGCCGACGGCCGGGCAGTGGGGGTGCTCGTCGGCCACGGTCCGGCCGCGGTGGCGCATTTCGGCGTGCCCACCGGTCTGAGAGATTGCCTTCCCCCCGAACAGCAGGCGCGGGCCGGGCAGGTACCCTTCGCCGACCGCCTCGGCCAGGCCGCAGTCGGCGCCGCCCATGTCCCGCACGGTGGTGAAGCCACGCCGCACCATGCTCCGCAGGATGTGGCCCGCCCTGGCGGCCACGTAGGCCGGCGACCACTCCGCCTGTGCGGAGAGGTCTGCGGTGCACGCAGTCACATGGACGTGGGCGTCGGTGAGTCCGGGAAGGACCGTGCGCCCTCCTGCGTCTACGGCGGTACTCTCGGCAAGCGCCTTCACCTCGCTGCCGCCGACCTCGGCGATCACATCGTCGGTGATGAGGATGCTCGCCCCTTCGGCGTATGTGCCGGCGTGGACATCGAGGACTCTGGCATTCCTGATCAAGGTGCTGGTCTGTCCGGTTCTGCTGGTCACAACGGCTCCTCTGTGTGGTGGCTCGTTGTCGGGCCGTCTTCCGGGGCGGTGAGCGCCGGGGCGACCATGGACCGTCATGGCGCCGTCGGGCCCAGCGGGCTCGTCCGCATGCCCGGTCGCAGGTGCCGCCACGGCAGGTCGGCCGGGTTCGCGGGAATCGGCCCCGGCGCCCCTGCTACGAGGACGGCTTCGGCGTTGGGCTCGAAGTCGGCGCGGAAGTGGACCGAGCTCTTGACCACGATGATCCGTTCCCGTTCCGGGCGGATTCCGAGCATGCGGAGCTGACTTCGGTCGATGAGCTGCACCTTCCGGCTCGTCACTCCCACTCGTACGTCGTCGATGCGCAAGCAGGCGCTCGGGCCGGAGTCGATCTCGGTGCCGTGCATCATCGGACCTTCGAAACGGCACCGGCCGTCGGAGAGGTGCTCGACGACGAATATCCCCTCGAACGGCTCGGCGCCGGGGATGCCGGGGTGCCCGCCCCGGCCAACCGGAAAGCACCTCGGACCGCTGTGGCCTGGGCCGATGTCGCGTGTCCTGCCCGGCTCCCGCACCGGAGCCGTCCCTGAGCCGAGCCCGGGGCCGACGCCCCATGCCCACCACGGTCTCGGTCGCTTCGGGCAGCCAGGCCGTCACTCGCGCCCCACCCCCCGATCCCGCCGGGTCTGGCGGATGGCGGGTTCCTCATACTTTCTAATCGAATACGATCGAATGCTATACGATCGGTTTGAGATCGAGCAGAATGTTGATGGAGGAGGATCATGACCAACCCACAGCGCCCGGACACGACTCCGCGCGGACCGGGGGCCGTGCCGCAGGCTCACGGCCCCGTGCAGGGGGATGCCATGAGCGGACGCAATGTATCCGTGGTCATCGTCGGCGCGGGATTCTCAGGGCTCGGTACGGCCATTCGGCTGCTGCGGGAGGGCCACCGGGATGTGCTGATACTGGAGCGGGCCGACGAGGTCGGCGGCGCATGGCGGGACAACACCTATCCCGGGTGCGCCTGCGACGTTCCCTCGCGCTTGTACTCGTTCTCCTTCGCGCCCAATCCCGCGTGGAGCCGGCGCTTCGCTCCGCGCGAGGAGATCGGGCAGTACCTCAGGCGCTGCGTCGACGAGTACGACCTGACGCCGAATCTGCGGCTCGGCTGCGAACTGCAACGCGCTACCTGGGATTCCGAGCGGCAACGCTGGGACCTGCGGACCAGCACGGGTCCGCTCACCGCCGGGCTGCTGGTACTGGCCCAAGGCCCGCTGTCGGAACCGGCCGTTCCTTCGCTGCCCGGGCTCGACAGCTTCACCGGCGAGGCGTTCCATTCCGCCAGGTGGAGGCATGACCTGGATCTGAGCACCAAGCGGGTGGGAGTGATCGGGACCGGCGCGAGCGCCATTCAGTTCGTCCCTCACCTGCAGCGCACGGCCCGGCAGGTGACGGTCTTTCAGCGCACTCCGCCCTGGATCGCGCCGAGGCGCGACCGGGTCATCCCGCAGTGGCAGCAACGTCTGTTCCGGATGGCACCTTCGGTGCAGCGACTGGCTCGCGGCTGGGAGTATCTGGCCCGGGAGGCGACGCTGCCCGCTCTGCTCGGCAACCGCACCATGTCCGCACTCGGCCAACGCGAGGCGCTTGGCCATCTGCACCGTCAGGTCGCGGACCCGGGAATGAGGGCCAAGCTGACCCCGGACTATGAACTGGGCTGCAAGCGGGTCCTGCTGTCCGACGACTACTACCCGGCTTTGGGCCAGCCCAACGTCGACGTGGTCACTGATCCGATCACGAGCATCGGGCACGATGCGGTGCTCACCGCGCCCACCGCCGCGGCGCGGGACGGAGATGCCATCGCCGAGCACCCGGTGGACGTGCTGATCTACGGAACCGGATTCCGCGTCACTGACGCGACGTACGCGCAGCAGGTCATCGGCGCCGACGGACGGTCCCTGAGCGAGGTCTGGGAAGGCAGCCCGCAGGCCCACCTCGGCACCACGGTCGCAGGATTCCCCAATCTCTTCCTGATGGCAGGTCCCAACACCGGCGTGGGGCACACCAGCCTCATCTACATGATCGAGTCGCAGATCGACTACCTGCTCAGCTGTCTGCGGCTGATGCGCAGCCGGGGCCTGACCGCCGTGGAAGTGCGTGCCGAGGCCCAGTACGCCTTCAACGCGGAGCTGCAGAGCCGGATGGAACCCACCGTCTGGGCCGCCGGCGGCTGCGTCGGCTGGTACCAGGACCGCACCGGTCGTATCACGT
This sequence comes from Streptomyces sp. NPDC007164, assembly GCF_040634135.1. Lineage (NCBI taxonomy): Bacteria > Bacillati > Actinomycetota > Actinomycetes > Kitasatosporales > Streptomycetaceae > Streptomyces > Streptomyces sp. NPDC007164. The sequence goes on along the minus strand of NZ_JBEYFB010000069.1, from coordinate 12,210 downwards.
CCATCTGGCCCGAACCGACATGGCGATTCCGTCGTCGCACGCGAGCCTTCGACCCGCGGCAGTACGTGCTGACGGCGGAGGGCGCCGCCCCACCGCGTCCGCAGCCGTCAGGCCGGGCCGCACGGAACTCTGAAGGGTGAGTCCAGGATCGTGATGCGTCCTCGTGCCCACAGCGGCCGGAGGGTCCCGCTCAGGGAGTTGATCGTCCCCACCGCGCTGAGTCGTACTCCGGCCACCCGCCTCTTCGCTGCCGAAGCGCTGAGCGCAGTCCTGTTCTCGGTGCCCATGCTGCTGTTCACCACGCCCGGTCGCCCCAGAGTGCCCGACTGGTTCCAGTTACTGGGGCTCGGCCTCCTGCTCACGATGATCGGCGCCACCGTGCACACGTGGCGGCGGACCATCGCCGACGAGCTGATATCCGCCGGGCGAACGGGCCCGGCGGCCGGGGGAGCCTGCGGGCGTCTGCGTGAACAGCTCGTCGCGGAGCGCCGGTTGCGCCGGCTGCTGATCCTCTATCCAGCCGTGCTGGTGCTGCTGCTGCCAGTCCCCGATACCTGGGTGAACTTCTGGTTCTGGTCCACGCTGCTGGCGGCCGTAGCCGGGCTGATCTCGCTCGGCCTGCTGCTGCGCACGCCCGGCCGTCGCGGGCGTACATGATCGACTCCGGCGGCCAGGGGTGCGGGACATACCGGCGGTGTACGCGCCGGGTGGCAGAATTTTGCTAAAATGGCAACCTTCTTTGCTGGCCTGCTGATCGGCGGTACACACTCGGGGTGGAGGTGATCGCCATGAGCGGTACGACGAACAATGTGAAGAGCGGCACTTTTGACGATGGTGCGTACGACGTGGTGGTTGTGGGCGCGGGTGCGGCTGGTCTGAGTGCGGCCCTGGTCCTGGCCAGGGCCCGTCGCCGGGTCGCAGTGGTGGATGCGGGCGGGCCGCGCAACGCTCCCGCCGCGCATATGCACGGCTTCCTGTCCCGGGACGGGATGCCTGCGGCCGACCTGCTGGCGGTGGGGCGGGCCGAGGTCGCCGGTTACGGGGTGGACCTGTTCGAGAGCCGTGTGGATGAGATCGACCCCGGCTTCTTCGTCCGGCTGGACGGTGGTGCGGTTCTCGGTGCCCGCCGGGTGGTGGTGGCCACCGGACTGCGGGACGAGCTTCCCACGATCCCCGGCGTGCGGGAACGATGGGGCAAGGATCTGCTGTTCTGCCCCTACTGCCACGCGTACGAGGTACGCGACCGGCCGATCGGGGTGCTGGGCACCCACCCCGGCGCGGTGCGGCACGCGCTGCTGTTGCGGCAGTGGTCGCACGACGTCGTTTTCTTCGCGCACACCCTGGACCTCGGTGCGGAGGAGCGCGAGCAGTTGGCCGCCCGCGGCATCGTCGTCGCCGAAGGGACCGTCAAGCGTCTGGTGACGGACGGCGACCGGTTGCGCGGTGTCGAGCTGGTCGCGGGGCATGTCGTCCCCCGCTGCGCGGTTTTCGTCTTCCCGCACATGGTGCCAAGCGACGCCCTGCTCGCCGGCCTGGGGTGCGAGCGGGACCCCAGCGGCTGGGTGACCACCGACACTGCGGGCCGGACCAGCGTGTTCGGGGTGTGGGCGGTCGGCAACGTGTCCGATGCGAAGGCGCTCGTGATCACCGCTGCGGGGCAGGGGGCGGCGGCCGCGTTCGCCCTCAACCATGACCTGGTCGCGGAAGACGTCGAGCGTGCTGTGAAGGATGGCAGCTCTTCGTCCCGGGAGCCGCAGCACTTGCCGCGGCCGGTCCCACGAACCGCCTCGTCCGGCTGACCCCTGGTTGTTTCGCCGGCCGGCTCCGGGCGGATGCGGTTCCCGGCCGGCCGGGAACCGTACACATACACGAGCACACCAACAAGGGGGAGTTCACCATGGCGGCAAAGTCCGCAGGCTCCGTGGACAGTGTCACCGAGCAGACGTTTCCCGCCCGCGTGCTGCAGGCGAAGCAGCCCGTCCTGGTCCAGTTCTGGGCCGAGTGGTGCGGGCCGTGCATCAGGGTCACTCCCATCGTCGAGCAGGTCGCCGCCGAGCACGCGGGTGTCCTGGACGTCGTCAAGGTCAATGTCGATGAGGATCCCGGGCTGGCGGGCCGGCACGGCATCTCCTCGATCCCCGCTTTCGTCGTCTACGCCGACGGCACTCCTGTGAAGGCGTGGACGGGTGCCGCCCCGAAGCTCCTCCTGGAACGGAACCTCGCCCCCTTCCTTCGCTGAGCCCCGGCGTGCACCACCTGCTCGGCGCGGTGGCGCCCGGGCCGAGCAGGTAGTGCACGCCGTCCGTGCTGCTGGAACTGGAGGATTCATGAACGCACATCACGATCAGGACATCGAGTGGGACGTGCTGGGGGCGCACCGGGAACGTGAGGCAGGCCTGCACGCTCCCGCCCTCGCACAGACGATGAACTGGCTGCGGGATCTGCTGCGGACCAACGGTGGCGGATGCACGCCCGTCCACCGGGTGCTGGACATCAGCAGCGGGCCGGGGGTGGTCACGTGTCTGTTGGCACACACTTTTCCGGACGCCGAGGTTGTCGCTGTCGACCAGTCGCCCGGCGTCCTGGAGAGGGTCCGCTCGCGCGCGGTGGCGCAAGGAATAGGAAGCCGGGTCGTCACTCGACTGAGGAAGTCCCCGGGTGAGTTCGGACCGCCGGATTCCGCGGATCTGATCTGGATCCCAAACGGTTTCCACCGCATGGGGGACCAGGAAGCGGCATTGCGCTCCGTGGCCGGCTGCCTGCGGCCCGGCGGGCTCGTTGCCGTCGCGGGAAGCGGGCTGCCCCCGCGATTTCTGCCCCGTGACATCGGCATGGGGCGTCCAGGGCTGCAAGCCCGCCTGGACGCCGCCGCCGAGGAAGCCTTCGGCGACATGCGCGACCAACTGCCCGGATCGGTCAGGACGGTGGAGGACTGGCCGGCCATGCTCGCCCGGGCCGGGCTCATCCCCAGCGGGACACGCAGCTTCTTCACCGACCTCCCGTCACCGCTCGGAATGTCGGCGCGCGAGCATCTGCAGATGCACCTGAGTCGACTGCACGATCAGATCGGTGACCGGCTGGAGCCGGAGGACCGCACGACCCTGGAGTGTCTGATGGACAGCGCCGCATGCACCGGCATCCTCGGCCGTCCTGACGCCTTCTACCTCACGGCCACCACTGTCCACACAGCCCGCTCCTGCCGCAGCTTCTAGCGGCTGTCCCGCCAGGGACTACGGAACAGCCCTTGAGGCAGTGTCCGTGAACCGACGTACCGGTGGACAGATGCACGGCGGAACAGCGCCTTGTTCACGGCAGCGTCATGGCCTGCCGGGGACTGCATACGGCCCATGCGGGCCACTCGCCCAGGCGGTTGACCGTGACGGTCACCCGCCCACGCGAGTGGCCGGCGCCGCCCACCAGCAGCCCGCCGCGGTGGGCCCCGGTCGCGTGCTTCGTCAGGATTCCTACAAGCAGGATGGATCGGATGGCGAACAACGGCCAACAGCCGGTGCGCCCGCGGAAGAGGGCAACCTCTGGTACACCGCGCCCCTGCGGTCGAGCAGCTCAAAGTCATTCCCTACGACGAGGAATGGCCCGGCCTGTACACGGCTCTCACGTCCCGCGTCACCCATCCGGTGCCCAGCTCCGTGCTCATCCGTCGCAGCGCTGCTCCGCGGACCTGGTCCCCCTGACAGCGTCGTCGTAAAGGCGGAACAGACGGACGTGCTGCTCCGCCGCTGTGCCGGACTGCCCCACCCGCTCCAGGAGCTGCCAGCACCGTGCGACGAGCCGACGTGCCTCGGTTCCCGGCCAGGGCCGGGGGAGCAGTTCGAGCGGCAGAAGAGGGTCGGGCTCCATCGCATGGCTGAATTCGGCGGCCAGTTCGACCGCGATGGTCAGCTGCTGGAGCGAGGAGGGGGCGGTCTCGTCCTGGAGTCGGCGCAGCCGCGGCTCGGCCACGGAAGCGAGTTGCCGATAGCGATCGGCGATCTCGTCCTGCGGCCACAGGCTGCGGGCAAGCGCGGCCGGATCACGTACATCGCCCTGGCGCAGGTCGTCGGTGGTGAGGAGGGTGAGGCGGCCGTGGATGCCGAGCCGGCGAGCCTCGTCCTCGACATAGGGTTCCCATGCGTTGGCGCTGACGTAGAGGCCGCCCTGGACGGGCGCGCCACCGAGCCGGGTGAGAACGGTGCGCAGTGTGTCGCGCGCCGTGCGGGTGTCTTCGGGTACAGCGAAGGCGACCAGGTGCCAGACGCCGTCCCAAGGGGCGAGGCCCGTGTCCTGCCGGAAAGCGTGCGCGACGAACTCGACGTCCGGCCCCAGGGCCTGCACGGTAGCGCCGGTCGCCCGGAGCAGTGCTTTGCGCCCCCTGCCTTCCTGGACGAAGCGCCCCTCTGCTACGAGCCGCTTGATGCACAGACGTACCTGCTGGTCGGTCATGCCGAGCAGGTCGGCAGTGGCGTAGAGCTCGCCGGCGTCGACCGTGTGGTCGGTACGGATCAGAGCCTCGACCAGCATGCGGGTGGGGACCCGGACGGGCGCTGTCGGCGTGTGGAGCGAGTCGGTCATGAAGTGGCGGGCCTTTCTGGTACGTCCAAGGGTGCGGCGTATCGTGGTGCCGAGCCGCACCTCTGCAGGCCGCGCGGCCAAGAAGTGCGCTCGGTGTACACGGGACGGTATCCGGGCCGCTCGTACAGTGTCCTGGCGCGGCGATTCCTCGCCGACGTCCAGGCCGCTATCCCGGCACGAGGGCGATCCGAGCGTCGCGGGGGAGCGCCACCTCTTCACGCCGTCGCACCTGTCGGAGGCGGGTAGAGGCACCCGGGGTACCGGGGTCGAGGCGGGTCACGCCCCGCGGTGCCGTGGAAACTGCCTCCTCGCTTGAACCGGGGGTGGTTCGGGACCTATGGCCTGTCCCAGAACGAGCCGAGCATGACGGCGACCTCGTCGACGCGCTCGATCTGCGGCATGTGGCCGGTCCGGGAGAACAGGTGGGTGCGTGCCCGGGGGAGAGCGGTCGCGGCGTTCACGAGGTGGGTGGCCGGCAGGATCCTGTCGTGGGTGCCCCAGACGACGAGCGTGGGGATGTCGAGCGCGGAGACCTCGGTGAGCAGCCCTTCACGCCAGCCGCGGCGTACGCCGCGCCACGAACCGAGGGCATGGGACTGGCGCCGGAACGTCCGTGCCGCCCCTTCGCGAAGGGAGAGCGCGAGTGCCAGGGCGACTCGTTCAGGTGTGGCGAAGGCCGGGTCGTAGAAGATGGAGCGCTCCGACAGCAGCGCGCTGTCCGCATGGGGACGCAGAAGCAGCCGCCAGAGCAGCGGAAGGCCGAGGATGCGCAGGGTCCAGGTGACGTCGCGGCCGAACCCTGCGCTGTTGAGCAGTGCCAATGACGCCACCCGCGTGGGGGCATCAGCGGCGAGGCGCATCGCGACGGCTCCGCCAAGCGAATTGCCCACCACATGGGCGCCGGAGGGAACCCCGAGCACGTCCAAGGCCCCTTCGACATGCCGGGCCAGTGCCGCGAGGCTGCAGTCGGGCAGGGCCTGGGACTGCCCGAAGCCCGCGAGGTCGATGGCGATCACCCGGTACCCGCTCAGAGCGGCCCGCAGCGGCTCCCAGTCCTCCAGGCTGCGGCCCAGTCCGTGCAGCAGGATCACGGGCGGGCCGGCGCCCGTCGCCGCGTAACGGACGCGAAGCCCCCCGACCTCGACGAATTCCGCTGTATGCACGCCGACTCCTGGATCCAGTGATTTCACCGGTATCTCCTCGTTTCAGCGGCTCGGGGTGACGGTGGTGATCACGCAGTTGCCGGGGTGGTCGTTGCTGGAGGTGTGGGGCAGGTGGTGGGACAGGTCGAGGAAGAACCGCTCGGGTTCGATGACGGCCTCGGGAGGGTGTACGCCGGGCCGGCCGCCGGTGCCGTCGAGAAGCTGGGCGAGCCCCAGGGCCAGCGGGATTCCGGTCGCCTCTGCCATGTCGTCGATCAGCGTGGTCATGCCGGACGTCTCGGCGAGGCGGGACAGGACGGTGACCGGCCTGCCGTTGCGGGTACCCGTGGCTGCGGCGAAGAACGGCGGCAGCGACCGGGGGCCCTTGAGGCCCATGGCGCCTGCCACGGCTCGCAGGCCGCGGGAAACCGAGGGTTTGGCCAGGTCGACGGCGGCGGTTTCGTTGGTGAGTTTGCCGGCGTCGATGTCCCGGCGCAGAACGTCCAGGTAGGCCAGTGTGCCCGGGGTGATGACCATGAGGTTGGCGGCCTCGCCGGTCGGGCGGAAGCTGCGGTGGAGGGTGACCGGCTCGGGATGGCCGACGGTGTACGCCGTTCCGGAGTGCTCGGGGGAGAGGGTCAGCGTGACCGGACGGAGCGGCCGTCGGTGCACGAGCTGTCCGTCGCTGACGACGGCCACCTTCCCGCTGATCTGTTCCATCCAGTGCACGGCGGCGGCACTGGGCCGCCCGTCGGGGTCGAGCAGCTGCTCGTCGTCCTGGTCGTTGCCAGACACGTCGACGGGCCATGCGGTGTACAGGTCCTGGACGTGGTCCAGCTGCTGGATGGCGCGTGCGGCCAGCAGGTTGCTGACCCCGGGGCTGGCGCCCATGCCCACCACCGCGCAGATCCCGGCGGACCGTGCTTCCTCGTCCAGATCGAGCATCCGCAGGGTCGGCTCCCAGTCGTCGCAGATGTCCAGATAGTGCGTGCCCGTCGAGATTGCGGCACGCAGCACGGTCAGGCCGAAGCGGTAGTACGGGCCGACGGTGTTGAGCACGACGTCGGCGTCGGCCATTGCGGCGCGGAGGGCGGAGCCATCGGTCACGTCCACCTGTAGGGCCCGCATGGGCGCACCACCGGCACCGGCGAGGTGGCGTACCAGCCTCTGGGCCGCTTCAAGGCGTTTGTCGGCCACCACGATCTCGGTCACCTCGGGCAGCCTGGCCGCCACCCGCACCGCCACCGCCCCCATCGCACCGGGTCCGCCTAGTGCCAGGATCTTCATTCGCTCTTCCTCTCTAGTTCGATACGATCGAAAGCTATACGATCGGTTTTGAATCGAGCAAGTGTTGTCGAAGGAGGACCATGAACGACCCGCAGTTCCCGGACACAACTCCGCACGGGCCGGAGATCGACGACTGCCCGCCCGTGGATGCCTGCGTAGGTGTGCTGGCCGATGCCTTTGCCCGTGAGTCGGCGACCTCCTGGATCTGCGGCAGTTCGTCCGCCACCAGGGAGAACTGGTTCGACGCGACCCTGCGCGCCGATGCCACCATTCCCGGATCGCGCCGCTACACCCTGACCGGGGACGGCGGCCGCCCCATCGCGGCGGCCGTCCTCACCCCGCCCGCAGCTCGGCTCTCACCTGCCGCTCAGGCGCAGTGGGCGGCCCGTACGCTCGCGCGTTGCGGACCCCGGTCCGTGCAGCGGACCCTGCGCTACCTCGACCTCACCGAAGCCGGTGCGCCCGAGAGTGCCTGGACGCTGGAGTTCATCGGGGTGGTTCCCGGCGCTGCGGGCCGCGGGGCGGGGCGGCGTCTCCTCGACCGTCTGCTGGCCGACACACCAGCCAAGGCCGGGATCTACCTCACCACCGCGGACCCCGGAAATGTGGCGCTCTACCAGCACTTCGGGTTCGTCACCCAGAGGCGCCTGTCCGTCGGACCACTGAATGTCGCGACCATGTTGAGAAGGCGTACGAGCAGTCCGTAGCCGCGGGCGGCCCGAGTACGCATGCCATGCAGCAACTCGATGACGATTCCCGTTACTTGGATCCGCAGGACCACCAAGACCGGATCGAACTGCTTCACCGACTCCGAGTTGATCCCGGACACCAACCCGCTCGGGCCGCTGCGACAGTGCTGAGGAGCGCTACACCGCCGAGCTGCCGATCGTCGCCATCGAATACGGCAGCCCCGGCACGTACCGGCCCGCTGTCCCACCCACTCCCGTTATGAGGTATATCCGTGCAGGTTCCGACCATGATGCGCAGACGAGTGCCGGCCCTGGCCGCCTTCCTGTTGCTGATCCTCACCGGTATCGCGGCCATGCTGCCGCTGCGTACCTCCGAGCCCCGGCCGGCCTCCGCCCCCACTGGTGACTTCTCGGCGGCCCGTGCGGTCGCGCAGCTCGACGGAATCGCGAAGGTCCCGCACCCGGCGGGTTCGGCCGCGCAGGCGGACGTACGGGAGTACCTCGTCGGTGAGCTGCGAAAGCTGGGTCTGAGGCCCGAGGTCCAGACCCGGGTCGCCCCCTCCGACGCAGACAGCCCGGCCATCGTCGGTTCCGTCTCCAACGTCCACGCCACGCTCCCCGGCAAGAAGCCCACCGGCCGGGTCCTCCTCGTCGCCCACTACGACTCCGTGCCGATCGCCCCGGGCGTCGGCGACGACGGCTCCAACGTCGCCGCGATCCTCGAAATCGCCCGCGTCCTCAAGACCGGAGCCCAGCTCCGCAACGACGTCGAGATCCTTTTCACCGACGGCGAGGAGCACGGGTTGCTCGGCGCGCGAGGTTTCGTCGACGCGGAGGCCAGTACGTACCGGGCCGCTGCTCCCCGGCAGACCGTCGTGGTGAACATGGAGGGCCGGGGCACGTCCGGGCCCGTCATGATGTTCCAGATGGCGGGCACCGGTCTCACCTCCGCCGTGAAGGCTTCCGGTGCGGTCACCACGTCGTTCTCCGCCGCGATCTACGACCAGCTGCCCAACGACACCGACCTGACGGTCTTCGACGAGGCCGCCATGCGCGGTCTCAATTTCGCTTTCATGGACGGCTCCGCGCACTACCACACCGGTCACGACAGCATCTCCCGGCTCGATGCCGCGAGTGTGCAGGACATGGGGGACGCGGCGCTCCGAGCGGTCCGCCATCTCGGCGGCACGGACCTCTCGCAGAGCGGTTCGGACGCCACGTACTTCTCCCTGTTCGGCACAATCGTTTCCTACCCGGCATGGCTGGCCCTGCCGCTCGCCTCGACGGCCCTCCTGGGAGTGCCGCTGCTGCTGTGGTTCGGCCGGAGCCGGGGTCTGACCCCCGGCGGGGCCGGACGGGCCGCCCTGGGCTTCCCTCTCACACTGATCGGTGCGGCGGTCATCGGCCTGGCCGGGTGGTCGGCGCTGAGCCTGGCCCGGCCGGACTTCGCGCTCAGTGAGGGCAGCGTCCACCACCTTGGCCGGTACGCGTGGGGCGGAGCGTTGCTGCTCCTGGTGCTGCTCGTCGCCTGGTACCGCTGGGCCCGCCGCAACGCTTCGCCGCTGGACATGGTGGTGGGTGTGCTCGGCTGTTTCGCGATGCTCGCCGTGGTCTGCGCGGTGGCCCTGCCCGAGGGCGCCTACCTCTTCACCTGGCCGGCGCTGATCGGAGTGGCAGTCGTCGCGGTGACGCTGCGGTGCACACGGGCGGACTCCCCGTGGCGTGCGGTGGCCGGAGCGGTGACGGCCGTACCGGTCGTGGCTCTCGTCCTACCGGTCGTACTTCTGCTGCTGCCCGCCCTGGGGCTGTCGCTCATCGCCGCCCCGCTTGTCCTCGCGGCACTGCTCGCAGCGGTACTGCTGAGCCTCCTGGAGCCGCTTCCTCCACGTCGTGCGCTTACCGCCGGGATGCTCGCGGTGACGGTGGCAGGTGTGGGCACGATGGTCGTGGGCACAGCCCTCGACGGCTACAACGCCGAGGAACCCCGGCCGGTCAGCCTCGGCTACGTCCTGGAGTCCGACACGGGCAAGGCCACCTGGGTCAGCGACGGCGATTCATCCCAGCCCACCGTCGGCAAGCTCCTCACCGGCGAGCCGACTCGCTTCGAAGACCGCGTCCCCGCGCTGGACGATGCCGTGCTCGCGAACGGGGCGGCCAAGGCCGCCCCCCTGGACACACCGCGTACCGCGAACCTCTCAAGCACCGAGGCCGACGGCGTACGTACGGGCCGGGTCCGTATCCAGGGGCCCGCAGACGCCCACACCATCGCCGTACACGCCGACACCCGCGCCCACCGGATCCTCGACGCCACTGTCGAGGGTGCGAAGCTCACCGGCGGACCGAAGCGACCGGGGGGCGGCTGGGGCTGGAGTTTCGACTACGCCGCCCCGCCCGCCGACGGCCTCGACGTCGTCGTCCGCATCCGCGGCAAGGGCCCCCTGCCGATCCGCGTAGTGTCCACTGCGGCCGGCCTGCCGAGCGGAGTCGGTGCGCCCACTCTGGCCGCGGACCAGAGCTGGGCGAGCTGGCCGTCGGTCGCCGGGCAGACCTTCGTCGTACGGACCTTCCGGATCTGACCACGCCGCACGAAAGGCCCACCACGGAGGTCCATCCGCTCTCGCGGGCATCGCGACAGTCCGGTTCCGGGGCGCGGTGGACTCTCAGGATCCGGGAGACCCGGGGCAGTACGTCAAGGTTCCTGGCGCTGACGCGTGAGCGGGAAGCACGCTCTCAAGTTCATGGATCAGGACCCGAACGGCACACGGAGAAGGTCCGGGTCATCACCGAGAAGGCGGAAGAGCTTGCCGCCTTCCTCGGCGCCAGGGAGCAGGAGCAGGGCAAGGCTCGGTCTCATGAGCCCATCGTGAGGCCGAGCCCTTGAAGGCGACGACTTCAGGGGGCCGGGTCCGTGGCGCCGAGGCCTCCCGGCAGACCATCTCCACCAGCGACAACAACAAGGTCATCGTTGGCATGGCCGAATGGCGGAACTGGCTGCTACTTGCGGTGCGGTGGCGTCACCACAGCGTCCGCCGGTCTGAGCACCCGGACCCCGGTAGCCGACATCCGCGAGGATCTCCACCACGGGTCGGGGCTGATGGTGAGCCCGCGCCCGGCGAGCAGGGGTTGTACCTCGCCGATGGCCAGGGTGACAGTCGAGCGGCCGACGCCGAACCAGCAGGCCGGAAAATCATGCGTGACGGCATGGCGAAGGTGCACGAGCGTGGCCGGGAGACGGCCGACGAAGACCGGTCGGTGCTTCGCGCCGACGCTCACAACACCCTGCCACGGCTGGGGAAGGGTGTTGAAGAACCATGAATGCGCGAGTTGCCGTCTGGCTCAGACTGCGGATTCCGTGGACACGACGTCCCACTTGCCGAACAAGGACAGTCCGGCCGACTTGGCCAGCACTGAAGAAGCGGTGTTGTCGAGTTGGCACCGGTACTGGGGCTCGTACCCTTGCCCGGCGGCATGGCGGCAGATGGCTCGAACAACGCGGCGGGCGTGCCCTTGCCCTCGGTGAGACGGCAGGGTCAGCACGCCGAGGTCCGCGACGGTCGAGTCGTCCCAGGGGTACATACTCGCGGCGCAGACGAGACGACCGTCAACGAAGGCTCCGAACACGGCCCAGTGGCCCAATTCCACGTACGCATCGTCCATGTCCTGTTCGGATGACGAGGCCCGGAAAGCGGCGAAAACCTCCTCGTCCTGCGCGGTCAGCTGCCGAATGCCGTCGCCTGTCGCTTCCCGCAGTAGTTGGTTCTTGTCCTTGTCCAGGTAGGCGAAGAGGTAGTCGGCCCCGTGCAGCGTGATCCCGGCTTGCGCGAGTTTCCGGCGGAACAGCATTTCGCTCAGATTCTCCGTCGGCTTGAGACCGCCCGCCGTGGCCATCGCGGGTGTCAGTGCGACAGAGACTTTCCCGTCGGGAGTCTCCAGCACCATGAGACGACTGTCCTCGCTCAGGTCGGGGTTGACGGTGACGACGAACGCGTCGTCATGGTGGAGGGCTTCTCCGTGAGCGAAGGGGGAGAGCCAAAGGTCGGTGAATACGGTGGAGAACATGCCGGTGCTTTCTGCTCGAGGCGGTCGAGAGGCGTTGATCACACTCGGGTCGAGGTTGCGTCGAAGCGGGTCAGCGAAGCCGACGAAAAGTATCAACCATGCGCGATCGTATGTGAATCATGAGATTTGTGTCTCTGGGTTTAGACCGTGTCCTACATGGTCAGTTTGAGGAGCCGTTTGTAGCAGCAGAGAGCGGCTGCGAGTCCGAGAAAGGCCAGGTAGTTGCCTGGTTTGCGCTCGTAGCGGTGGTTGAGGCGGTGGTATCCGGTCAGCCAGGACATGGTGCGTTCGATGACCCATCTGCGGCGGCCTCCCCCCAGTCGAGGCCGCCGTCGATGATGAGATCCCCGTCGACGATCACATGGGCCGGCCAGTGCGGCGGCTTGCGTTCGGAGTCCAGGTCGCCCCGGATGCGCAGATCTCCGCCGTAGAGGCGGACCGGCGGTCCGGACCCCCCGTCGTGC
>NZ_JBEYFB010000068.1:0-30697 GCF_040634135.1 Streptomyces sp. NPDC007164 | reverse complement strand
ATCCTTTTCCTACCGCACTCCAGCAGCGCCCGTATCACCGCAAGGTAAGGCAGCGGGTCGTCGGCGCCGTACGGGGCCTTCACCGCCCGGTGCAACGTGATGGCGCCCTGCCCCTCGTGCGCCGAGACATCCGCCCCGTCGGCGATCAGTGAACGAACCAGTGCGGCACCCTCGGCGGGGTCACCGCCACGATCAGGCGCGACAGCAGCAAAAAGGGATTCGCTCATGACATCGCTCATGGTGAGGACTCCTGGACGGTGCAGTGACAACGGACCCCGGCAGGCCGGAAGCCGGACCTGACAGAACGTAGTACATGTGACCAGGCCGTTTGGTCATGAGCAGGGAGGTTCCCGTGGCCGATTGCGTAGTTTTACTGACACCGGCGCCGGTCGAGACGCGCAGGGGAGGGACGGCGCCATGCTCGGATGGGCCCGGCACCGCAGGACCCGCCACACCACGAAGGAGAAGGAAGCCGTGCAGCTCGACGAAGAAGGCCGGGCCAGACCGATCCCGGAGACCCTCGAACAGTTTCCCGGCCGCGAGTGGCCGACGGAGATGATGCACGCGCCAGGCGCCGATCGACTCCGTGAGCTTGATCGGTGGAAACCGTGAATTCGCCGCTGCGTCGCCAGGACCACGTGTGGCTTCGTTGACGACGTGTCCCCAGTTCCCGTCGTTGTTGATGACGATGAGGTCGCCGGGCCGGATCTGAGAGCGGGGGACTCGTGTGCCGGAGTGCCGCATCTGCTGGGAGGTGCGGGGAAGCGTGACCCCGGCGCCCTGGTAGAAGGCGTAGAGCATCAGACCTGAGCAGTCGTAACCGCCCTTGGTCGTGCCCGTGGTGCTGCCGCCGCCCCACACATAGGGGGTGCCGCGCTGCGCCATCGCAGCGTTGACGACGGCGCCGGCCCGCCCGGTCGCCGTGCTGCCTGTGCTGTCTCCGGTGGCGGGAAGGCGGTCATACTCGTTGATGCGCCCGGTGACGTCGTCCACGTAGGTGTTGGAGTGGTTGTAGCGGTAGACCGCTTTGCGCAGTTGATCGGTCCGTGACAGGTCGGTGGTCCCGGTGCCGCACAGGTACACGGCCGTCCCGAGGGCTGCGTCGAACGCGTTGTGCGGGTCCTTCACGCCGTCACCGTTCCCGTCCTGGCCGCTGGGGCCGTTCCAGGTGGAAGGCAGGAACTGCATGGGGCCCACGGCCCGGTCGTAGGCGGTGTCGCCGTCGAGCCGGCCGTGATCGGTGTCGGAGAAGGTGCTGGTGTTCCCTCCGGCCTCGGAGCCGTTGAGCCGGACACCGAGGATCCGCGGGCTGATGTCGCCGCTGGCCGTGACGCTGTGCCCGGCGGCGTGGTTGGACTCGATCTTGCCGATTCCGGCGATGACGGACCACCGCATGCCCGTGCACTTCGGGCGCACGGTCGGGATTTTGGCGACGGCGCGGGTGTAGGCGGACAGCATCACCGGACTGATGCCGGCCGCCCCCGGCGCCACCCCGGGGGCGGCCGGCGGGGCTGTGGTCTCTTTCTCGTGTCCGGCCGCCCCGTTCGCGACGGCGGCGATGAACAGCACCAGGACACCGACGACGCCCACGGCTGCGGCCAGCACGGGGGAGGCGATCAGTACCGTCTTCCGCAGGCCGCTCACGGGCGACCGCCGGGGCGGGGCGCGGTCCGCGCACGGCGTGCAGGGGCGAGGGGCGCGGGCGCCGGTGCTGCTGGGGCATTGTTCCCGGTGTTCCTCTGCTGGCGCATGCGGTGCAGGCGCTGCTGGAGCATGGCCTGTGCCGCGCTGGAGGGCGGTTGGGCGACGCGCGGCGGAGCAAGGCGCCGCCGGACCGCCGGCGCAGGGGCAGGCTGAGATGCAGGGGCAGGGGGCGGGCCGGCCGGGCGGGGTGCCGGGGCCCGGCGAGGGCCGGGCGCGGTGGGCCTGGGCGGCGGGGTGTAGGGGCCGAGTCCGGGGCGGCCCCGGACGATTCGACCGAGGGAGCGCACGTTGTGCCGGTACTCCCCGGCGAACTGCTGGGCGGGCTGGACATAGCTCCGATTCAAACTCTCCGCGCGCTGTTGAAGGTTCTGGACCGCGCTGCTGATCCGGCCGGCGGCCTGGCCGGGCAGGGCCGTTGCGGCGGCGCCGACCCTGCGGGCCGCGCGCGGCCCGTACACCGGCAGTCCGACGGTGGCCTTGAGGCCGAACGCCCCGGCCTTCGCGGTGCCCTTGGCGCCTGCTTCGATGGTGCGGCCGGTGAGCTGTGTCAGTCCTGCCACGGCGCGGCCCCCGCCCTGGGCGAGCCGGCCGCCGAGGCGCGTGGCGAGCCGGGTGGTGCCGATGCGTCCGGCTCCGCCGAGTGCGGCACTGGTTCCTCCGGTGGCGACGGCCGCGCCGAGCATGAGTCCGCCGAGCAGCAGGCCCTTGCCGAGCCCGCCGCGCCGCGGAGGACTGGCGGAGGTAGGGGAGGAGGCGCCGCCCAGGGGTGAGTTGCCGAGGCGGTGACGGGCGCGTGCCACTGCTCCGCGGGTGGAGCGGGCGAGTTTCTTGCGGTAGATGAACGCGGCGACGCAGACGCAGTCCAGGAGGACGAACCGGACGGTGAGACCGCCCGGCAGGTCGCTCTCCGGTGTGTTCAGTACGGCGTTGACGACGACGATGAATACGGACAGGGAGGCGATGGAGGCGAGCATCAGGGCGAGGCCGCGGGCGATGGCCGCGGCCCGGTCCCACAGCCAGGCGCGGCCGGAGCCGGGCAGGATCCCGGCGGCGAGGGCCACCTTCGCGATCATCGCCTCGATGGCGATCTGTAGTTGGGCGAAGAGGAATGCAGCGTCCAGGACGATGACGAATGCGCAGGTGAGGAACGCGGCCAGGAGCATGAAGATGGCGCCGCCGACCTTGTCCATCGATGCTTTTTCAGCCTGCCCGCGTTCGGCACGCATGCTTTCTCGAATGCCTTGATGGGGCCGGCCGTGTGGACCTGTTCCAGCATCTGGGCAGAGGAGACGTCGATGGTGGTGTCGACCATCCAGTTCTTGACGTTGTCGGGCAGTCCGATCCCGAACGGCAGGTCCTTGAGGAAGGACTTGCCGTTCTCCATCGTGGAGTCGACGAGCTGGTCGAATACGGCCTGCTGGATCCGAGAGTCGCGGAACCTCTTCCCGCAGCTGCCCTCGAAGGTCCGCCCGTAGGAAAGGAGCATGGCCGGCCGGGCGACGAACGCGTCCACGAGGGCATCGGTGATGGGCCGGGCCAGCGCACTCGGCGACGAACGGACCTGCGCGCCCACGGTCGACCCGGAAGGCTTCTTCTCCCATTCGCTTTCGGCGGTCGGCCGGTTCGAGTCGATGGCCTCTTTGTCCAGGACCAGGGCGGCGGTCTCGACGGCCAGGGCCCGCACGGTGCCCACGACCCAGGTGTCGGTGCTGAGCAGGAGCTGTGGGGGCGAGGCGAGAGCACCGAGTGCGAGCGCGGAGACGACCAGCGCCGCCACCATCTCGCCCCAGCCGCGGACCCGGTTTCCGAACAGCAGATGCCACGCCGCGACGACCATCGTGAAGGTGAGGAACAGCAGCGGCAGCCCCATCTGCACGACGACGCCGCTGTACAGCGACGTCGAGACCTGCAGCGCTGGCTTGAGCATCAGCCCGGCCAAAGAAAAGGCCAGGCTCCAGGTCAGGAGGAAACCGGCGAAGCTGACCACCCACTTGTTCCCCATGAACGCCATCTCGACGAGGAACCCCTCCACGCTCAGGTCCCAGTCGTTCCAGTCCCCGGTGTCGGAGTAGATGCGGTAGGAGCTGACGGGATTCCCGTCCCGGTCGGTCACATTGAACGCGGACAGGACCCCGCCCTGCGAGGCCCGGTCCTTCTTGTACTTCGCCACGCGCTTGTCGAACTCGGTGCGGGCAGCCTTCTCCTTCTTCGCCGCTTCCTTGTTCGCGTCCTGGATCAGCGGGGAGTCGTCCGGCCTGCCCGAGGTACCCGGGTCGGGCACCATCGGGCTCGGGGCGAGCGGGTTGTCCGGGCCGGGCAGCGTCGGGCCCACCGAAGGCGTCGGCGACGGCGTCGGGGCCGCGCTGGCCGTCACGGTCGCCAGCACCAGCGACGTCAGGCACGACAGCGCCAGCAGCGCTAGGCCCACGGCCATGGACCGCCCGGGACGCAGCCACCGCTTGATTCCCTGCAGCACCCGTATGCCCCGGGTGCGTGCCGTCGGTGTTCCCGCCGGTGCGGCGGCCCGCCTGGTCATGCTGCTGCGCTCTGCATGGGCTGGGAGTGGATGTGAGCGACGGCCTGTTCGTCGGCGGGCAGAGTGACCTGCATGGCGCCGATCCGCCCGGTCAGATCGCGGTGCAGGCACTCGCCGGCCCGCGCCGCGCGTTCCTCGTCGCTGAGCTCGGGACTGTTGGGCGACAGCCCGGTCGTGACCAGGGCGAGGAGGTCTTCGTCGTCCGGGTTGCAGCCGAGGAAGCGCAGGGCCCGGCGGGCGAGGTTGGTGTCGGTGTGCCGGAAGACGAACTTGCGGGGGATCAGACCGCGCAGGATCTGCCCGTTCTCGTTGTCGGCCGGGCCGATGTCGTCCTCGTCATGCCCACCGAAGAGGGCACCGGCATTGTGCTTGCGCCCGTCCTTGACCAGTTCCAGCGCCAGGGCCAGGCCCTCCGGACTGGAGGTCAGCCACCAACACTCGTCCCACACCACCAGAGCGAACTCGGACAAGTCCGCGTAGGCGACCTTCCGGGACAGGGCGGCGATCAGGTACATCACCGCGCGCCCGAAGATCTTCTCGAACTCCATCTTGTCCAGCCGGTCCCCACCGCCGCGCAGTTCGCTCTTGGTGGGCAGCGCGAGCGAGGACACCGAGAAGACCAGGGTGTCGGCAGACGAGCCGCGGACCACGGGCAGTGATTCGTCGAAAATGGCACGGGCCAGGTCCTTGCGCCTGACCGCGGACAGGCGGCGGGCAGCCATCGCCGAATGCGTATCACCGGACGCACCGCGGTTGGTGAGCTCCTCGACCAGGACCCGCATCGACGGGTGGGGCTCGGCCAGCACCGCCTCGACCGCCTCGGACAACGCAATGCCCTCATCACTCATCGGAGCCAGCCCCAGCAGCAGCGTCAAGAACGACTCGGTGAAGCGCTGCGCCTCCCGCCCGGTGAACGTGCGCAGCGGATCGAGAGAGACGGCGGCCTGGTCGTCGATGGTGATGCACTCGGTATCACCAGGGCACGCCTGCGCGTAGCGGAGCCATTCCTGGCGCGGGGTCCGGTCCACGATCACGGCCCGGCCGCGCCGCGTACCGCCCCGCACCCGCCGGCCCGTGGCGAGCACGGAGTACAAGGCCGACTTCATCGCGGTCGTCTTGCTCGCACCGAGCTCCCCGAGGAACGCGGCGGTCGCCGAGGTGTTCTCCCGCGGGCCGCGCGTCCAGTCCGTCAGTACCGGCCGGACACCGCCGCCGGCCAGCTGCAGCCCGAACAACGGCCCCGTGGTATCGCCGAGCCCGCTGCCCGTGAACGGGCCGGCCATCGCGAAATCCCGCGCCACCGTACTGCGCGTACTGGGCCATGACCTGCGGGGTGCGGGTACCCGGCAGCATCCCGTGCCAGAGATTCTCCTGCTCGCCGCGCGGCCGGGCGAAGGTGTACTCGTTGCCAGCGAAGTGCCCGGCGAGCTCTCCGGCCCGCCGCTCGGCCTCCTCCGGGGTGCCGCCCCACACGCACAGGGCGGTCATGGCACGGACCTCGACCTCTGTGCCGGAGGCGGTCAGCCGCTCGCGGTACTCGTCCAGGCTCCCCACCGCCTTGTCGACGCTGGCCGGGACACCCGCGGTCTCATCGTCGTACTCGCTGTACTGATTGGCGAGCTCACGCGCCTGACGCCTCGTCTTCGCCTCCGCCTCGGTGCCGGAAGAGACACTCAGGCGCACCACCCAGTCCACCGGGAACGAGAACGCATCCAGCGACGACAGATACTCAGACCCCGGGAACGCGAACGCCTCGGGCATCTCGGAAAGGGCGAGCATCACCTGATACGAGGGCCCCCACTCCGTGGTCACCTCCAGCCACCGCCGCGCGAACGGATTTGCCCGCCCAGCCTTCCGCCGCCCCGCGCGCTTCCCCGCCCGGCCGAGGCCGCCGTCACCCCTGCCCGAGACGTGTTCTTCGTCGAGCAGGTTGCCGCCCTCGGCGAGCACCACCTGACCCAGCGCCGCCGCACCCCGCCCCCGGCCCCGCATCCGAGGACCCGCCCCGTCCGGCAGCACCGGTTCGAGGACACCACGACGGGCACTGTGCCCGTAGATCCACAGAATTTCAGCAGTCGTCGCCGGGCGCAGAGCAATCGCTGAGGGCCACACCGACGCCATCCGCTGAGCCTGGGCCAGGCGCTCGTCCTCCTCACGCGCCGACACCGGCCGCGGCAGCAGCCCCAGCTGCAGGGCAACATCCGCACGCGCCGCCGCGAAGACCTCCCGCGCCGACTCCCCACGCGTCATCGGCAGCGGCACCGCCAGCCAGTCCGTACGCCCCGTCAGCCCCAGCTGCTCCAGCTGCCCCCGCAACACACCGATGGCCTGCCGATAGCGGGGAGAGGCCACCAGGTCGATGCCCTCGGTCATCTTCGCGACCACACCGGCCGGGTCGACAGCCGGACACAGACTCAGCAGCATCGACTCACCCCTGAGCGCCTTGACCAAAGCCTCCAACTGCTTCAGCCGCTGCTCCTTCGCCCGCCGCGACGTATGAGCGGCATCTGCTCCCGCCACCCGGTAGACCGCCCAGACCTGACCGTGCACGGTCCACATCACGTTCCCGGCCACATGCCGCTGCGCTACCGGCGCATCACTCGCACTCGCGCTGAACTGGTTCTCGCGACGCCGGGCAGCGAGCAACGCCGCCGCGACCGGCGCCGGCCGCCGCCCACCCGCCCCACGCGCTGCACCGTTGGCCACCGGTACGTTCTTCGCCGCGGCGCTGCGCCCGGCGGCCATCCCGCGGGAGGCCACAGCCGGCGACCGGACCGGGCGGAGCACACGATCGCCCGGGCTCCCGCTCCCCGCTCGGGACTGCGGTGCTGCCCAGGTGACGCTGCACACCCCGATCAGCGGCCGGTGACCGCCCAGGGCCCTGAGCGGACGCCCGCCCAGCCGCCCCCCGGACGGCCTCGTCATCAGCGAGGCGGAACTTGCGGCCACCGCCAGCGGATTACGACCTTCGACCCGGACGTGACGCACCAGCAGCGACAACCCGTAGGGCCCACCGAGCGCGATCGCGTAGTTGAACAGCCCGAAATGCGCCCACACCCCCCGCGTCAGCACCAGGCCCGCGAGCGAGACGGCCAGAACCACGACCTGCGGCACCGTGTACGGACCACCCCAGATCCGTCCCCGCCCACCGGGCCACTTCCCGATCATCAAAGGGTGACGGCGCGCCCGGGTGTAGCACCGGCCGATCAGCATCTCCGGGGACGATTCCGCAGCGCCGCTCATCGCAGCTCACCGAACATCTGCCACAACGCCGCCGCGCTGATGAACACTGCTCCCGAAGCGGCCAGCAGGGAACGGATCCTGGCCCACACGTACGACACGGCGAACCGAACGAACAGCACCGCCACACACCCGGCCAGAAATCCGTTCATCGCCGGTCACCGGTCACCGGCTCGATGACCCGGACCACCGAGTAACCGGCACCCGCGCTCTTGGCGGTGCCGTTGTCCGGCGCGATGTCCTCGCCCACGCTGTCGCGGAACACCGCCGCGTTCATCACCGCGAACCACAGTGTGACTCCGCCGACGAGTGCCATGCCAGCGGACACCACCGACTTCGTCTTGACCCAGGCAGCCACCACTGCCGTGACCACCATGAGCGACATCACCGAGCCGACCAGCAGGTCGTTGATCTTCTGGCTGAGCTGGTTGACGTCGTCGATCGCCCCGGCCAGCACCGTTACATCCACTACGTCCATCACTGGGTGCTCTCCTTCGTCTTGGCCCCAGCCGGCTCGTTGCTCAGCACGGGGGCGCCTTCCACGGATGCGATCTCCCAGCGCCCGTCCCGCGCGGTGATCGTGATTGCGTACGTCAGAGGCCGCTTCTGACCGCCGGTATCGGACGCGGTGATGTCGACGAGGAGTTGCCTGCGCGCACCGTCCGACTGCGGAAGGGCGCTGCCCGGGTCGTTCGTGCCGACCTCGGCGAGCCGGTCCACCTCGACCTGCGTGTACGGCGCGGGCGACACCGCAGCCAGGGCCGTACTGGGGGACAGGTAGCGGTCGAGCTCACCACTGCCGGCGAGATAGGCGGCGAAGAATCCCGCGAGCGTCTGCCCAGCCGGATCGGAGCTGCGGACCGGAACCGACTGCCCGTACGCCAGCACCGGAGCCTCACCCGACAGCGGTGCGCTCACTTCGGCCGGCAGAGCCGCAGCCGCCAGAGCGCCCCCTGTACCGGTTCTGACCGGGACCTGGAAGTACCGCAGCACCGGCCCGGATCCGGTCCCGACCTCGTCCGGCTTCTTCTTCCCGTCCGGAGCACCGGCCGGGGCCACCCGGCCAGCCACGGTCACCGACCAGTAGCCGGAGGACACGAGCCGCACCCGCACCGCCGCGACTTCTTGCGCCCGCTGCACACCCGGATCCGCCGTCAGACTCACGTCGCGGGCATTGGGCAGGAACGGCGCCAGGGCCTCCTCCGTGCCCTCCCCGGCCGCGAGATACGCGCTCACGAACAGCTCCGCGAACCCGCCCGGCCCGGCTGCCGACTGCCCGGCCGCGGGCTGCTCCTGCCGGACCGGGGCTGCAGCCGGTGCGGCCGCGGGCCGGGACACCAGCGCCCACCCCGCCAGCACCGGCCCGGCCACCAGCAAGGCCCAGGCCGTACGGCGGAGCACCGTCACCGTGTTCGCCGCAGCGCCCAGGGAGCCCAGCGACCAACCGCCCGCCTCGGCCGGCAGCACGTCCTCCGCGTGGTCCTTGCGGCGCTTCACGGCTGCTCCTGCCACATCCGGGCAGCCATCGTGTCGCGCGCAGCCTTCGGCAACGCCGCCCAGCGGGCGAACGCCGCCTGCACTGGTCCCGCGTCCTCATCGAGATAAGCGCGCATGGACGCCGCCGTCCGGTCCGCGAACGGCGCCATCTCCAGCTGCACCACCAGATCGCGCAGCCGCTGACGTGCCTGCATCAGCAGCTCGAAGTCCGTACCGCCCTCTGTCGCGGGCATCGGATCCGCCATGTTCTGCTCACTCCTTCCAAGCCCGGGTGCGGCAGCCGTTCCGCCACACACCCGGACCAAGGAGCCACCACGCCCCAGACGTGACAGCCAGAGCCGAGAAATCTGAGAGATCGTCATCACGCGGCCTGCGTCCACTGGTCCGCGATCGGCCGTAGCTGCCGTACGGTCCGGCTGCGGCGCTGCCGCCACGTCACCGCGGACACGCCGGCCCGCTCCGCGCTCTCCCGCGCCCCGGCCCGGGACTCGTCCGCGATCACCCGGGCCCGCACCACGTCGAGCCGGCCGGCGGCCACGGCCCATACCAGCAGCTCGACCAGCTCGCCCCGCGCACCGTCCGGGACCTCCCCGGCCGCGATGAGCCCGGCCTCGGCGGCTTGCCGCCGAAGGACCGTCCGCCAGAGGGCCTCTGTCGGATCGTCCGCCGTCGGCTCGCCGGGTACGGTCGCGGTTTCGAGGGCCGGGTGCCACGGCAGCGCGTCCGTCTCCGTGTCCGCCTGCAGCTCACGGCTCGCCAGATGCAGCGTCTCCAGGAGAAGGTTCGCCGCGACCGCGCCGTTCCGGCCGAGCGGATACCGCCGCACCACCTGATACAGGCACGCGACGACGACCTGCCCGTCCCGTCGAAATCCCGGCCGGCCCGCAGCAGCCGCTGCGTCATCCGCACCGCACCCGGCAGCATCGCCTGCACCACCACCCGCGCTGCCAACTGTGCCTCGACGCCCTCGCCGGACGCACGCTCCAGGAGCACCCGCATCCACCGGTCACTGTGCACACGCCCCTGCGCCCGGTCCTGGCGCTCCAGTTCGGCCAGCACTTCCTGAAGACCCGCCGTGCACCCGCTGCTGAGGACGACCCCGCCCTCCCGCAGCCAGCCGAGCACCATTTCGGCGCGCCCGGCCTCGGCGCAGACCAGCGCCCATTCGGCGTCCAGCGACTCAAAGACCCGTGTTCCAGTCACGACAACTCCCGTTCAGGTGATGTCGTGAACTCTCTTCAGCACCCCTGACCCGATTGCTGACCCAAATCACCAAATGCGCAGGTCAGAAGGTTGCCCAAATGCCGACCCAGGCGGACAGTGCGCTGACCCCGCAGACACACCCCACCGTCGGCCGTACGCTGGCGGAACCGGCATCAGCCAGACGGAGGGGCACCATGGACATCCCCGCAGAGCTCAGCATGGGCGAGAAGATCAAAGTCCTCAGAGAGTCACGCGGCATGTCCCGCCCGGTCCTCGCCGGGCTGTGCAACCGGGGACCTGACTGGCTGAAGAAGATCGAGACTGGCGAAAGGGAACTCCGCTCCCACACCCTGCTGCTCGCCCTCGCCGCCGCGCTTCAGGTCGGAGACCTGTCCGCCATCACCGGCACCAATACCAGCACACCGGTTCCGCTCGGCCGTCTCACTCACCCTGGCATGCCGGACATCTGGGCTGCGGTCATGACCCGCAGCCTTACAGTCTCGGCGGCCAAGCCGGTCGACCCGGCTGTACTTCAGGGGCGCACAGACCAGACGTGGCGGGTATGGCATGCCTCGGGCAGGAACCGCACTGAGGTCGGAGCGCTGCTCCCCGCACTGATCCGCGATGGCGAGGCCGCGGCCCGTACCCTCGACGGGGCCCAACGCCGCGCCGCACTCGTCGCCCTGTCCGACATCTACCGCCTCACCGGGCAGGCCACCGCCTACGTTGCCCCGGCCGAACTGGCGTGGGTGGTCGCCGACCGGGCGCTGTCGGCTGCGCAGGACGCGGACCAGCCCGCTGCCATAGCAGCGAGCGCCTGGAACATGGGCAACATCCTGCGCGAGACGAGCTATCCGGAGGAGGCGCTCCGCGTCGTCCAAGAAGCTGCCGACCTGATTCGCCCCCACCTCGACGAGGCGCCGGACGACTGGCGAGGCATTTACGGAGCGCTTCAGCTCCACGCCGCAGTGACGGCCGCGCGCGAAGGTAAGGAGGGCGACGCCTGGCGGTACTGGGGGAAGGGCGACCAGGTCGCGAAGTCTCTGCCTCCCTCGTACGTGCACCCATCCACGGTCTTCGGCCGAGCCAACGTCGACTTTCACGCGGTCTCTGTCGCCACGGACCTGCGTAAGTCTCAGAAGGCCATCGGCCTGGCCGACGACATCGACCCCGACACCATGCCATCGATAGAGCGTCAGGCTCGTCTCTGGGTCGAGGTCGCCCGCGGCCACCTCCAGAGGGGCGACACGACAGCCGCGCTACACGTCATGCAGATGGCGCACCGGATCGGCGCCGAGACCGTCGCCTACACACCATCCGCGCGCACCGTCGCCGCCGACTTGTGGCGCACGGCGCCGCGCGCACTGCGGGCTGAGGCCGGACGTCTCGCCGAGGCGGTCGGCATCGCGGCAGCAGGGTAGGGGACAGTCTGGGACAAGGGGACAGTCTGTCCCCCTCCACTCGCCCTGAACCCCTTACGGTGACAACCCGTCAATCGGCCGACCGTAGGGGTTCTCCTATGTCCGTCACCTTGTGGCACGCCTCTCCACAGCGTGCCGCCTCGCCAAGCAGTGACCCGGCCACGGGCGAGGTCCGTGTCCCCGTATCGCTGTACAACATCGACGAGCTCCAGGCCGAAGTGCCACTGGTCCGCTCGCGCGTTGAGGCTGAGGCCCTGCGGTCCAAGCTCGCCGACCTCCTCGCCCGGCCGGCAGAGGCGGCCCTGTACTCAGTGGCGGCATTCGTATGACCACTCCTGCAAAGGCCCTGCCACCTGTGCCGTCGCTGTCCGGCGCCCAACAGCGTGGCAGCCACTGCGTCTGGTGTTCTGTCGCACTGGCCAACGGAGCAGCGCACGACCTCGGGGCCCGGCCAATTAACGCCCACGGAACGTCGGCTCTGTGGTTTCCGCGCTGCTGTTACACCTGCTGGAGAGGCCAACAATGATCACCCTGACGAAGAAACTGCCCGCGCCAGATGCTGCGTACCGGAAGCTGCTCCGCCACACCTTGAACTGCGTGGCCTGCCGAGCGGGGGCAGCCTGCCTCACGGTGGTACAGCTCGGCCGCGCCTGGCGGGCAGCCCGCGGTCCAATGCAAGGGACACGCCCGTGATCTGTGCTGACTGCGATCGCGCCATCACGCGCGAGTACATCGTCGCGTCGTACGGCGACTCCATGCCAGGGGTCGGCCCGATGCTTACGCGCACCCGCCGCGCTCCTCGGAGTGCCGGCCGCGAGATCGGTCGCGGGCTGCGTTCCGGCGTGAACTCGATGCGCCGAAACCCGGTACGAAGCGGCGCTCCTGATCTCCCGCGTACCCGCCGACATCATCACCGAGACTTGCGCACGCACCTACGCGCTCAGTGAGTAGACGGTCTGCACACCCTGGCGCAAGACCGACTTGAGCAACGCGCCACGCTCCTGGTCCTCCAGGACCACCCCAAGGTCCGGGCACTGTACGAATCGTGGGGCTGGCAGACACTGGGCGACCACGGAACCGTCGTCGCCGCCGTTCCGACTGTGAAGCCCTAGCGGGCCTACAAGTTGCTCAACAGATTGCGTAACAGGTTGCCTAACAGATTGCGCAACGGGTTGCCCAGCAGGTTGCCAAGGGTGGATTCGCTTGACTGCTGTTCCCGCAGGTCAGCGGCGTGGGTCAGCGTGATGCAGCCGCCGACACCTCCTCTCCCCGAAGGGGAAGAGCACCCTTCCTCTTCCGCCCGGGCGCCGACCCACTGTGCGGCGGTGCCCGCTCCCGGCCCTTCGTCGGGGTTGCCGCTGGCACCAGGATCCCAACTTCAGCGAACTTCGGCGTGGACAGGAGACATCCATTTCCGACCACGCGGGCACGCCGTCCTTCTGCCCGCGAGACACAACGGCCCCGTTGGACAGATTGTCGACACCGGTCAAGGTCACCGGGACGCCCCACGCTTCCGGATGACATCGCAGATCTGTGATGGTCCGCGCGAAATCCATGCAGAGCTACTGCATGGATCGGCCAAGGTCTACGCGGCCGCAGTTTGTTCTGGAGGAGCAGAGCGAACCGGTTCACCTAGTGCTACCGGGCAGGCACGAGAGCGGCGCCGCACCCGAGGGGGTGCGCCGCCGTGTCGGTGAAGCCAGCGGACTCGCTTGATTCGAGCCGTCCTGGTGATGGGGGTGATGTTGCCCTTGGCCTTCGCTTCGGCATTGCGGGCCTTCTCGTCCAGGTGGAGCTGGAAGCGGAGCTCGTACTCGTCCTCGAAGTCGCCGACATCCAGCCGCATGTCCTCGGGCAGGGCCTTGACGGCGCGCTGCTGTTGACGCGGATTCTCGAACGCGGCGATCACCGGGTGGAGCTGGAAGCGCCCGCGGCGAACCACGGCGACGACCCGCGCGGCGACCAGGTGAGGCATCGCGCGGCTGATCATGTCGCGTTCCATGGCAAGGCCGTGGGCGAGCTCGCCGTGCGTAGCGACGACGAGGCCGCCCTGCTCCTGTTCGGTCATCATGTGCAGCAACAGTGCGTAGGCAGTGGGAGGAAGCCGCGGCATGTACGCAGACCGTTGAAGCTGCCCCTCAGCGGGTTGCGGCGCACTGCTGTACCAGCAGCTGCTCCCATCCGAACCGCTGCGCGTTCACCCAGCGTCCGAGGTCTTCGCCCTGGACGACGACGTCGCCCGCAGCCTCGGGGGAGTGTGCCGCTGGCCTGGCTCTGGTCCACTTCTTGTGGATACATACGCAGGGTGACTGTTGATCTCCATGTGATGCCAGTTGAGGTCGCCCGAAAATCGCCCGGCTGGAAACCGGTGTGGTCGACAGTCCTTCGCCGTGAACGAAGTGCTGCCGCAGCTGGACGAATTGCTGTTCTCCTCGGTCGCTGGTGTGTCCGTGGAGTCGGTCGAGGTGGCCGACACAGTCGTCCGGATCGAGGCCCGTACAACTTCCCGTCGGGCGGCCTGCCCGATATGCGGATGCTGGTCAGGACGAATACATGGCTCCTACCTGCGCTTTCCCCGTGACCTACCGGCGGTCGGCAGGTTCGTCGTGGTGTCGTTGCGGGTGCGTCGGTTCGTCTGCATGGAGGACTCCTGTCCGCGCAAGTCCTTCGCCGAGCAGGTGTCCGGCCTGACCCGCCGGTTCGGCCGGAGGACCGAGCGGCTGCGGTCGGCTCTGGTCTCGGTCGGTCTCGCGCTCGCGGGCCGGGCCGGCGCCCGGATGGCGATCACCTTCGGGGCCCCGGTCAGTCGGAATACCCTGCTGAGGCTAGTCACCTCGCTGCCGGACCCGCCTGCAGCCGTGCCTCGCGCGGTCGGCGTGGACGAATATGCCCAGCGCAGGGGTCGGGTCTACGGAACTGTGCTCGTCGACGTTGAGACACGTCGTGCGCTCTTTCGCTCACATGGTCACCCACCTGCAAGGGGACCATCTCAAGCAGTGGATCGAATCGGCCAGAGCCACAACCGACCTGACCAGTCTCAGCCGGTTCGCCCAACACCTCGAACGCGACCTCGACGCCGTCACCGCCGGCCTCACACAGCCCTGGAGCTCGGGGGTCGTCGAAGGGCACGTCAACCGCATCAAGATGCTCAAGCGTCAGATGTTCGGCCGCGCTGGCTTCGCCCTGTTGAGGAAGAGAGTCCTGCTGTCGTGACTCATGTGGCGGGCAACTTGGCCGGACGGTCCACGGCATACACCGTGACTGGACGGCCTTGCAGATGGTCCTCTCGACGCGGCGCGAACCCGAGGCGCTCAGCCACCCTCACTGACGCCTCGTTGCCCGGCCGCATGAGAGCCGTAAAGTATTCGTCGTCAAGCGTGGCAAATCCCCAGTCCAGACACGCTTGGGCGGCCTCGGTCGCATACCCGTGCCCCCAGTGATCTGCTCGGAGGGTCCACCCCAGTTCCACCTCGTCGAATTGCTCCCAGTACTGCAGACCGCTTCGACCGATGAACTCCCCGCTCGACTTCAGCTCGATCGCGCACAGACCATGGCCTCGCTCAGCCCACTGCCGCTGGATCACAGTTAGGCGTTCCAGCGCTTGTTGATGCGAGAAGGACCCGACGAAGCGGTTGACCTTCGGATCGATGTGGAGCTCGACGAAAACGTCTACGTCAGACACATGCAGAGGTCGCAGGAGCAGCCGCTCAGTCTCGATCATACGTCCGAGCATAAATCTCGCCGTCAACCAAGCCCCGGTAGTCCGCGCAACGTCACCCAGCGTTGTGTACATCACAAGAAGTGGACCAGAGCCACGACCCGTGAACATAGCCAGGTGCGCGATCCGGAGGGCCGCCCCGCGAACGGTCCAAGTGCATCGGCCGCGGGGCGGGGAAACCTTCCGTCGACGACCTGGTGTCACACCTCGGTGTGCACCGCAACAGCCTGTACAAGACGTTCGGCAGCAAACGCGGGCTATACCTGGCCGCGCTGAAGTGGTCCCTGGAGCATGAGGTGGCCGGCCTGGTGGAGCGTGTCACGGCAGCGGGCGGCCACACGGAAAAGACGCACGACGTCCTCGCGGACGCGGTCACCGGAACAGAACTCGACCTGGTCCTGCTGGCCGCGGTCGAGCGGGCACCGGTGGACGCCGAGGTGGCCCAAGTGGTGGGCGAGGCATTCGCCGCGCTGGACAGGGCAGTCGGCGGCGTGGGCCACACGGGCGAGAACGGTGACGCCCGCGCCGCTCACGCAGTGGCCACCCCACTGCTCATCGGGCTGCGCACACAGGTCAGGTCCGGCACGGCCGACGCGAAAATCACCCGAGCCGGCGTTGCCCTGGCGCAGCGCCTCGGCCGGCCCTGACACTCTCACAGCAAAGGAAACACCATGGCACAAGTCAGCATCGACGACGGCAACCTGATCGTGGAGATCGAGGGACTGGACAAACTCTGGGCGTTCAGGAGCCGTCTGACCATTCCGCTGGCACACGTGCGCGGCGCCACAGCTGACCCTGGGATCGCCAAGGAGCCCAAGGGGCTCCGATCTCCTGGTACCCATGTCCCGGGCATCGTCACCGCCGGCACCTTCCACGTCGACGGCGAACGGGTCTTCTGGGACGTCCGCAACCCGGCCAAGGCAGTGGTCATCCAACTGACCGACGAACGCTACGCCCGCCTCGTGATCCAGGTTTCCGACCCCCGGACGACCGTGGCACTTGTCGAAGACGCCCTGCCCAACTGACAGTGAGGATGTGATGTGGTGATGCTGCTGGTGGGCCTGACTCGCCAACTGACCGACGTTTCGACTGTCCTGTTTGGGAATTGTCGGCCCACCGGGCGTC
Organism: Streptomyces sp. NPDC007164; assembly: GCF_040634135.1. Lineage (NCBI taxonomy): Bacteria > Bacillati > Actinomycetota > Actinomycetes > Kitasatosporales > Streptomycetaceae > Streptomyces > Streptomyces sp. NPDC007164. Next base: position 14,253 of record NZ_JBEYFB010000068.1, on the reverse strand, counting down.
ACCACGTACGCGGCTGGACGGGCGCTTGTGACTTCAGGAGCTTGGTCCAGAAGCCCCGTCACTGTCTTGTCCACCCGCCCGACCGGCGCGTGCCGCCCTCGGAACGGACACGCAAGGACGGACATGACCAGCATGACGCACGACGGCCCGCAGAACACCGGCGGAGTCGACGCCCGTGGCTTGCCCCACCATGCGGCCGTGATCGACCCGGTTGGCCGGCACCTGGCCGACGCCGAGTTCCCCGCCACCATCCGGGGACCTGCTGGACTGGATGCGCTCACACGGAGAGCTCGTCGCGTCCGACCCGATCGACTCCTACGCCGCGCAGGAGATCGCCCGCACGGCGGCCCGCCTGCGCTACTTCGCCGAACTCGATACCAGGTCCTGGGCCATCACGGACGGTCGCCCGGTACGCAGCGAGATCCGCTGGCGACCGCAGGCTCACCCGCACTGGCCCTCACTCCAAGTGGTCAAAGCAGTCCTGACCAGCGGCTCCGGCCAAGGCCCCGCAACCCCACAGCCTCGCACGCTCAGCTAGCGCGAACCCGCCCAATTTGGTTCCGTCTCAGCCGAAACTGAGCCAGGCGCAACCCGGGGACGGGCTCAATGGTGCCGATGCGAGAGAAACCGAGACTTTCATAAAGCGCGACGGCCGGACTGTTATCAGCACCCGTACTTACATGGACGTCGCCACTGGGGGCCAGATCGGCAAGAAGACAGCGGATCAATCGTGTCGCCAGACCGCAGCGGAACCACTCAGGATCCACACAGACGCGGTCAATGTCGACAATGTCCTCTCCGGCCGGGATCTGCCAGGCGACAAACGCAGCGATCCGTCCGCCGTCCGCGATGGCTCCGAGCCAATGCAATGGCTGACCTCGCATCTCATCCATGCTCTCTTGCAAGGCTGGGATCCCATCGAAGCCGATCAGCTCAGCCTCGACCGCATAAGCACGACGCCCAATCCGATGCACACTCGCGGCCGCGACATCGTCTGCCAGCTGCAACTCACACACATCAAAGGCAACTCCACCACGACTACTGAACTCTTTCGATACGGAAGGTGTCATTTACCGATAGTAGGACTTCATCCTCGAACAGAGATGAGTACTCCTTACCCCTCCGCTTCTCCTGCGGATCTCAGGCAGGCACTTACCGGCAGCTCGCTGCGCCCCGCCCCCGCCACACCACCGCCCTGCGCCGCGCATCCTGGACCTGTCCGCCTACCTGCTGTGGCATCGGTTCTGGTCCACCCCGCCCGGCACACCCGCCGCCCGGGTCGAGCTGCGACGGCTCGCTCACCTCACTGATCTTCCTCGCCGCAGGCTCCACCCGCCACGGCCGCGCCCTGGCCGCCCAGGAGCCGCACACCCGGGTTGCGTTCACCGCCCGAGCGGACGACCAGACCTGGACCACCATCACCGGTCTCCAGGGCCTAGGCGTCTGCCGCCGCCCGCAGGGCGAGGCCTTGGACGCCGCCCGCGCCGCGTATGCCGAACGCTTCCCCTTCGTGGCGTCGGCCAGCCAACTGGCCCGGGCCCTTTCCCGTGCGGACCACTGGGAGCTCCATCCCCACTGGCTCCGCCTCGTCGACAACGCCAAGGCCCGTCCGGCGCGGACACCACCGCCGGCTACCCGGAACTCACCGGGCTTGGATCCGTGCTCGGCCGACCCGCAGTACTGGACGGTGAGATTGTCGCGCTCGATTCCGAGGAGCGTAGCGGTCGACGAGGCGTTGCACGGAGAGGGTGGAACGGGAGCTGCCTGCCGCTGCCCACAGGGGACGCCGTCGGCCGGCCCGCCCCCCCCGGTGTTCAGCTGGTCGAGCAGGGCGGTGTGCCGGTGCCGAAGCGGTATCTCAGGCGCAACGGCATGCCGGGGCGCCCGTGGAGGCCTCCGGCTCGAGTATCGGGAGCGGGGTCGAGGAGCGAGCTTCGGAGGTGGGGCCAGGCCGCGGGCGCGTTCAGCGGTGAGGCCGATGCCGGCCAGTAGCTGGCGCTGCTCGTGGTGGAGGTTGTTGTAGCTGGCGCATTGGGTGAACAGCCATTCGAGGTGGCTGTGGGCAGGGTGCCGGGGTCGGTCGTGGTGTCCAGGGGCCGGTCGGTGGTGTGGGTGTGGGCGGTGTGGAGGGCTTGGCGCCTGGGTCGTCCGGACTTCGATCAGCGACGCGGCCGTGCTGCGAGCATCGCGTCGTGAAGTTCCTCGGGGCCGGGAACGGGCGGCAGCGGGGACGTGGGCCCGTCGGGGCGGCAGGAGTCGAGCAGCAGGGAGACTAGGCGCTGCCAGGCGCCGGGGGCGGCGTGGCGGGTGGAGGAGAGTACGCCGGTGTTGGCCATCAGGAACAGGATGACGTCGCTGCTGGTGATCTCGGGGCGCAGGCGGTGTTGTTGCTGTGCGCGGCGGATCAGGGCGTCAAGGGCTTCTATGGCGCGGGAACGTGGCTCTTCCATGGCCGGTGAGTCGGGGAAGCAGGCGGTAAAGGCCTCAGTGACGGCGCGGTCGGCGGCCTGCATGGCACAGATGCGCTCGACGAAGCCCTTGAAGCCTTCCCAGGGGTCGGGGGTGAGCATCGCCTCCTCGGCGAGGCGGGCCAGATCGGTCATGCGGTCGCTCAGCACCGCCTCGATCAGGGCTTCCCGTTCGGGGAAACGCCGGTAGAGCGTGGCGATGTTGACTTCGGCCTGTCGCGCGACGTCCTCCAGGGGCGCACCCAGCCCGCGCTCGGCGAACACGGTGCGTGCAGCCGCCATGATGCGTTGCCGGTTGACCTCGGCGTCCCTGCGCAGCCTTCGGCTCTGCTCGGATCCCATGACCTGGATCCTACAAGTGAAGGTGGTGCTGCGGTTCTGGTGGCTTGAGCGTCACAACAAACCGCAGGGGTCCCTTCACTTATGGAATGAGTGTGCTGTGCTCGTTGTCCTGTGGGTCGCCCAGGCCCTCCTCGCCGTACTGTTCACCGCCGCCGGCGGGATGAAGCTGGTCATGTCCCCGGACGCCTTGGTCCCACTCATGCCGTGGGTCGTGGACTTCCGTCCCGAGACGATCAAAGCGATCGGAGCACTGGAGGTACTTGGTGCGGTGGGGCTGATCCTTCCCCGCGCCACGGACATCGCCCCGGTACTCACCCCGGCCGCCGCGGCCGGCCTCGCCTGCATCATGGCCGGCGGCGCGGTCGTGCATGTCACCCGAGGTGAATATCCCCACAGCATCGGCACCATCACCGTGTTCGTGGCGGCTCTGTTGACCGCCTGGGGGGCACTTCGCTCCCTCTCCTCCCGCTGATCCCTCCCTCACATCCTTCGCCTGCTGCCTTGGTTATGTGGGGGTGGCAGCCAGGTGCGACGCTCGTCCTACGTCCAGCGCATTCCGATGACGGATAGCTGCTCGATCCGCTCGGGCATGAGCGATGCCGCCCGGGAGCGTTGGTTGCCGACCCAGGCTCCCAGCCGGAGAGGGCCGCTGCTCCTGGTCCCCGCCGTCGGCCTCAACCACGATGGTCTCGATGTGCTTGCGTGGGACTCGGAGGTGGCCTTCGCGTTCGTAGAACTGCTTGGCAGCGGTGAGGTGCAGCGCCCACTTCTCCGCTTGGCTGGTGCGCGGCTTCGGCTTCTCGTCCTCGCTGGCGGGTTCGATTCCGAGGATGTGTTCGCACATCCACTGCTGCACCGTGGTGAGTTTGTCCCAGCCCAGTCTCACGGTCTTCACCCAGCGTCCGAGGTCTTCGCCCTAGTGAACGACGACGCCAGGTTCGGTGGTCAACTCACCGCGGACCGCCTCCAGGTGCAGCCTCGTGAGGTGGCAAGCCCGCTGCCATTCGACGGGCCAGATGGGGCACCAGGACGGGTCGATCTCCTCCAGTTGCTCGCGCCGCTCCTCCGACCGCGCTCCGGAGCACGACTCCACTGGCAGGCCCTCGGCTTGGTGTCGGCATGCACGTGAACGTGGCTCTGGCAAGAAGTTCGTAGTCGGAGAGGATGTAGCGGGTGTGGCGTCCCGAGTGACTGGGTCCACAGCCGGTATGTACGGCACCTCGCAGATGTTGCTCTCGGAGGCCGGCCGCTGCGCATCGACTTGTCCGTACGGCGCCTGTACTGCGTGAACCCGGCCTGTCCGAAGGTGACCTTCGCCGAGCAAGTGCCGGGGCTGACCGTGCGCTACCAGCGACGAATACCACAGTTGCAGCGCCTGGTGGAGGCTGTCGGTGTCGTGCTGGCAAGCCGGGGCGGTGCCCGGATGCTGCGGATCTTGAACGTGACGCTGTCGCGGTGCACCGTTCTGTCCCAGCTGATGCGGGTGCCGTTTCCCGCTCTGGAGACACCCCGGGTGCTGGGGGTGGACGATTTCGCGCTCTACGGCGGTGCCTACGGAACTCTCCTGGTCGACGCCACCACCCGGCTCCCGCTCTCGCTCTGGGAAGGACGCGACACGGAACAACTCAGCCACTGGCTCCGCGATCATCCAGGCGTCGAGGTCGCCTGCCGCCGGGGGTCAGCTCCCAGATGGCTCCCAGGTTTGGCAGGTCCGCCTGGGCCTGATCATGGCCGTAGTGGTGTGTGGCTATCCGCCCTGGCGTGAGGACCGGTAGTCGACGAGGTCGGGTCCGGTCATGCTGGCGGTCACCATTGCGTGGGTCGGCTTGGTGACAGGAGCGTGGATGTACCGGCTTACAGTCCGGCAGGAGGGGCGACGCCGTCGTCGAAGAGGACGCGTCGCCACCGCCCACAGGGTGCCGCTCATCGGAATGCGGAAAGCCGGACTCACACGCTCCCGACGACTTCGACCGAGCGGATTGCCTCGTGGTCGCGTATGCCGCTGGTCAGGTTACCGAGGTCGGCATGTTTGCTGCTGACTTCGAGGGCTGCCTTCAGGAGCGGTTTGCCCTCTCCGTCCTCCTCGCAGTCCGCATCTGCGACCGAGAAGTCGAGGACGGTGAACCCATGGGTCACGATCGACCGGAGAATGTCCCGCAACGCCCCGGCCTCGTCCTCGTACTCGACGACGACGCTGTGGAACCCATTGCTCGAATGCGGCAGGACACCGCTGAACCGGGTCAGGGTCGCGACCAGGACGAGATAGATCAGGACTGCGCCCGTTCCGACGATCCACAGGCCGGCGCCAGCCGTGAGCCCGACGGCCGCGACCACCCAGATGCTCGCGGCCGTGGTGAGGCCGCGCACCGTGTCGCGTTTGACGAAGATCAGCCCCGCGCCGAGGAAGCCGACGCCGGAGGCGACCTGTGCCGCTATCCGCGATCCGTCGACCGCTCCTGTGGGGCTGTCGAGGAAGCCGTACTTGGAGACCACCATGAAGATGGACGAGCCGAGTCCCACCAGTGCGTGGGTCCGGGCTCCCGCGGGTTTGCTGTGGTATTGGCGTTCCAGACCGATGATGAGGCTGAGTACGGCTCCGACAACGAGGTTGGCCAGTCCCATGAGCTGGCTGAGTGCGCCCGCCGTGTCCATCACAGAACGAGCACCGGGCGGAAGGCCGTCATGTCGTCGAACGACGCGAAGTCACACCCGTCAAAGGTCACCGAGTCCGGCAGGTGCTGCCCCAGGCGCTCTCTCAGGGCGGCGAGGGCGGCGACTTCGTGCTCGCGCTCCTCGAGAATGCGGTAGGCGATGCTGACATGGAAGACATGGCCGCCGGGTTCCGCCACCAGTCCGAGCAGCCCGATAGCCTGCCTCCGGAAGTCCAGGAGTGCCTGCGCCGACTCGGCGTCCGGTTCGAGCAGGACGAAGAGTTGGGTGTCCGCCCGGGTGATGTCGGAGATGCCCTGGACCGCGAACGTGAGCTTCCGTGGCGCCCGTGTGCCTGCACGCCGCAACCGGTCGGCGTGCTCCAGCGTGAGCCCGCGGATCCCCTGGTCCGGCAAGGAGTACGCCAGCGTGCCGTCGAGGAGCGTGACGTGGTGGCTCGGGGGAGGCAGGAGCGCGAAGAGCTCCGACAGAGGGTCCCCGGCCAGATCCTTGTGGATCAGGCCGAGGGAGTGCTGGAACGGGCCTTCGGAAACCATCGAGATGAAGGTGTTCCCCGGGAAGTGACGGGGCGACCCGTCCGGATGCCATTTGCCGCCGGGCCCGGCCTCGGCGGTGGGGAGGCGGTGGCCGCGCAGGGAGGGTTCGGTCATGGTGAGCAACTTTCGGTTGTTCCTGGGCGTACGACTTCCTTGGCGGAAGACGCCGGTCGGCGCGGGCGCAGGCTCAGAGGTCTCTGACGACGGGGAAGCCGGCCATGTTGTCGAAGACCGTGAACTGACACCCGCTGAGCGTGACGGTCGGGGGCATCAACTGGAGGCATTCGGTGCGCCATGCCTGGAGTTGGGCGACCTCGGCCTCCGTGTTCGTGTACAGCCGGTAGCCGACCGTGACGTGGAAGTCGTAGGAGGTCGGCGCGGGAATCTGCAGCAGGCTGCCCAGAGCGGCCCGGAAGGAGGCGAGAGCGGTGGCCGTCGCCGCGTCCGGCTGCAGCTTGATGGAGAACACCTTGTTCGGCTTGGTGATGTCGTTGACCTCCCGGGGGGTGAAGGTCAGCGTGCGGGGCGCGGTGAGTGACGATCTGCGGAGCTTGTCGAGAAACGCCGCGAGCACGTCGTCGAGCGGGGTGTCGATCGGCAGGTCCTTGGGCCAGGTGGTCGCGGAGCGCGGCTGGTCGACGGGGCCTTCGAGGATCGTCGTGTGGTACGTGTCGTGCGGCAGCGTCACGAACAGCGCCCCGAGCGGGGCTTGCCGGATCTTGTCCCGCACCTGGGTCAGCGCGTCCTTGAAGGCACCCGCCGCGACCGGCGTGGTGAAGGTCAGCCCGGGGAAGCGGCGCGGGGAGCCGTCGGGGTACCACTTTCCGCCGGGTTGGGCGGATGCGGTGGTCTGTCGGGCACAGAGCGGGGTCCGGAGAGGGGCGGGCTGTGCTGCGGCGGACGCCCGGCCCGGGACGGCGGCGATTCCGGCGCCGGCGAGTGCGGCGCCGCCGGCCTTCGCGAACATGCGGCGGGAGAGGGAACGTGATGTGGGCACGTCGGTTCCTTTCGTACGGGGATCATGGGAGTGGGGAAGGTGCGGGGGTGCGGAGATCACGGGGAGTACGAGAAGTGCGGTCCTGGTTCGTCGTCGAGACGGGGGCCGCCGTCGCAGCCGCACGACCTGCGGGGGATGAGGCTCGCTGCGAAGTAGTGGTCGTCGGGCCGGTAGGTGGAGGCGTTGAGGATGTCGATGGCCTTCGTGGCCATCTCCTGGACGGGCTGTCGCGAGATCGACAGGGCCGGGACGTGGAAGCGTGACTCCTCGCTGCCATTGAAGGCGATGACGGCGAGGTCCTCGGGCACCCGGCGGCCGAGGGCGTGGGCCGCCGCGATGACACCGATGGCCAGGGACTCGTTGCCCGTGAAGACCGCTTCGGTTCCGGGGTATTCGGCCAGGAGGCGGTGCCCGGCGGCCCAGCCGGCCTGTCGTGTCGTACCGGCGTAGAGGTGGTGCCGCTGCTCGTTCGGGATGCCGACGACATCGAGGGCCTGGTCGAATCCTTCGAGCCTGAGGCTGGAGTTGCGCATCGATTCCGGTCCGACCACGGCCGCGAGCTGTCGGTATCCGTGGGAGAGCAGGTGCTCACCGACGGCCCGGCTGGCTGCGGCCTCGTCGATGCGTACCGAGGCGAGGAACGGGTTGTCGTCGGCGAGCTGGAAGACGACGATCGGGATGTCGCAGCCTGTCGCGATGTCCGCGCTGAGCCGTTCGTTCGTGCTCATGTACACGATGCCGTCGACCTGGCGCTGGAGGAACGACCTCAGGACCTGGTCCTCGCGGTTCTGGTCCTCCCCGGTGTCGCCGAGGAGGACCAGGGCGCCCCGTTCCGCGGCGGCCAGTGACACGGACCGGGCGATCTCCGCGATGAAGGGGTTCAGCAGACTAGGTGCCGCGAGCCCGAAGGCCCGGGTGCGCCCGCTCTTGAGGGCGCGGGCAACGTCGTTGACGCGGTACCCCGTCTTCTCCACCGCGGCCAGGACGCGGCGACGGGCCGACTCCGAGACGGGGCGCGGACCGTCGTTGAGTACGTAACTGACCACGGCGGTGGAGACCCCCGCGATCCGCGCCACGTCGTTCCGCGTCGTCTGCCGGGCTCCTCTCACCGCAGCGCCTCCCCGCTCAAGGGCGCCCTCACATCGCGTCCCGCGGGTCGTGCAGGTCCCGCCCGGCCGTCTCGGGGGTGAAGAACGTCGTGACGAAACCGATCGCGGCCATGAGGGCGAAGTACGCCGCGATGACCCACCAGTGGCCGGACCAGCCGAGCAGGGCCGCCGCGACGAGCGGGGCGATGCCGCCGGAGAGGGCCGAGCCGACCTCCTTGCCGAGCGCCATCCGTTTGTAGCGGCTGCGGCTGCCGAAGAGTTCGACGCCGTACGCGGCCTGTGCGGCGAACATGCACACCGACGCGATGACGAAGCCGACGACGATGACAGCGAAGACGACGGTCGGGTCCTTGGTGCTCATCAGCGCGTAGCCGACGAAGGGATAGACGACGAGGAAGGCACAGAGCACGCGGTAGACCACGCGCCGCCCGAGCCGGTCGGAGAGCTGCCCGACGAACGGCGCGGTCGCCATACCGAGGAGCGCGCCGATGAACACGGCGAGGGAGGGGACGCCCGGGCTGACGCTGAGATAGGTCGCGACGTATCCCACGACGAAGGTCGAGCACAGGTAGGACGGACCGTTCTCCGCGATCCGCAGCCCGAGGAGCGCCAGGAACGCGCGGTGCCCGCGAGCGGCTGGCTCAGCGGCCTCGACCGCCTTCGGCTTCGCTTCAGGCTGTTCGCACTGCTCGGAGATTTCGACGAAGACGGGGCTCTCCGGCATCTTGCGGCGCATGATCATGGTCGCCGCGGCGAGCATGATGCTCGCCAGGAAGGGGATCCGCCAGCCCCATGCCAGCAGGTCGTCCTTGGGCATCGCCGAGATCGCGAGCCAGACACCGGACGCCACCAGGACACCGCCGTTGGAGCCGATGGCGATAACCGAGGTGACCAGCCCCCGCCGCTTCGGCTCGGCTGTCTCGGCGAGCATGATGGCGCCGCCGGACAGCTCCGCGCCCGCCGCGAACCCCTGCGCCATCCTGAGCAGCAGAAGCAGTACCGGGCCGAGGTAGCCGGCCGTTGCGTAGCTGGGCAGGAGGCCGATGCCCGAGGTCGCGAGGCCCATGAGCGCGATCGTCAAGAGCAGCACAGTCTTGCGGCCGCGCCGGTCGCCGAGCCGCCCGAAGAAGAGGGCGCCGGCCGGGCGCGCGAGGAACCCGACGGCATACGTCGCGTAGCTCACGACGAGCGCGAGCGCGGGCGCCGTGTCCGGGAAGAAGACCGGGCCGAAGACGAGACCCGCAGCAAGTCCGTAGAGAGCGAAGTCGACGTACTCCAGAGTGGTCCCCATCCAGACCGACCCAATGGTGGCCCGGACGGCCTTCCGCCCCTGCCCGCTACCTCCGGCCGTGCCAGCGGACACATCCCCGGAAGGGGATGCACCTGTTCTTGGGGCTTCAGGGCCAGGGATGTCGAGTGCCATTGATCGCACCACCTCTTGCTCACTCCGTCAGGACTTCCGCGGACGCTACTCGTGTAGACCTCGGTAGACCAGGGGTGTGTTCACCAGGAATTCCCACCCACGTGGCGGACACCCTGACAATGGATCTTGACGGTCCAGGGAGGGACATCCAGGTGGGAGGCAAGTCTCCGATCCGGAGGAGTTACAGGAAGGATGCCGTCGCGCTCTACCGCGCCGCGGCCGGGAAAGCGGACGCACGCGGCGGTGGCCGCAGATCTCGGTATCACCGCGGAATCGCTGCGGACGTAGGTGCGCAAGGACGAGACCCAGGCCACGCCCGAGGGCCGCGACGGCAGCGTGAGCGCTGCCGAGGAGCTGGCTCGGCTGTGGGTGGAGAACGTCCGGCTGCTCAAGGCCGAGCAGGAGTGGCAGCTGGAGCGCGAGATCCTGCGTCGGGCAGCTGCCTATTTCGCTCGGGATTGTGTCCTGAACACGAAGGGGAATTGACAGTATTGATCCGAAACGCTTGTGATTCTGGGTTGTTGAGCTGGGTGTGAGTGATCTGGTGGGGGACGCGCGGCACTTGTCGCCGTCGGCGCAGGAGGTGCTGCGTCTTCGGGCGGTGGTTGCGCTGGTGGCGGGGCGGGAGAGGGAGGACGTCGCGGCAGTGTTCGGAGTGTCGCTGAAGGCCGTGGGCAACTGGTGGGCGCGGTGGCAGGCCGGTGGTCGCGACGCGCTGCTGGCACGGCCGAAGGGCCGGCCGGTGGGGGTTCACCAGGTCCTGGCGGAGCGCGAGCAGGCCGCGGTGCGCCAGGCGGTGCTCGACCACCGTCCGTGTGATGTGGGCCTGGTGGGGCAGTTGTGGATGCGGCGTCTGGTCGGTGACCTGATCGCGAAGCTGTACCGGTGCGGCTGACCGAACCGGGAGTGGGCAAGTACCTGAAACGGTGGGGCCTTTCCTTCCAGCGGCCCGACAAACGGGCCGTGGAGCAGGATCCCGAGAATATGGCCCGCTGGCATGAGGAGACCTGGCCACAGATCCGCGCCCGGGCGGGGGCCGACGGTGGCGAGATCCTCTTCGCCGACCTGGTCGGAGTGTGCTCCGACCAGGTCACTGGCCGGACCTGGGGCAAGAAGGGCAGGACTCTGATCATCGTGCGGCGCACCGGCAACCGGTTCTCGGCCAACTCCATGTCCGCGATCAGTACCAGGGGCCGGATGTACTTCATGGTCTTCACCGAGTACTTCGACTCGGCCATGATGTGCCGCTTTCTGGACCGGCTCGTCGGACACTTCGACCGCAAGATCCATCTGGTGGTGGACGGGCACTCCGCGCACTGCTCGAAGAAGGTGAAGGACTGGCTCGCCGACCACGCCGAGTAGATCGAGCTGCACTTCCTGCCGCCGTACTCGCCCGAGCTGAACCCCGATGAGATGGTCAACGCGGACCTCAAGCACAGGCTCCCCAAGAGCCACCAGGCCCGCAACCAGGACCAACTCGCCGCCGAGACCGCCGGTTCTTCCGCCGCCGCCAACGCCAGCCCCACATTGTCCGCGGCTACTTCCACGGCCCCCACGTCCGCTGCACCCTCAACGCGAACCCCTTGAGTTTCTGATCAATATCTGGTATTACCGCTGGACCTGCTGCCCGATCCCGTCTATCTGGACGACATCGGCGTCCTGCTGCTCGCGCTGCGGTCCTTGCGCGCGGCCGCAACGCGGAGCCGCTCCATCAGGTGACGGGTGCTCAGTTGCCGCCCGACTCGGCGATCAGCTCCTCGATGGTCTGCGCCCGGCGGATGACCGTGAAGTGCGGTGCACCGGCGGCGTCGAGGTCGAAACCGTAAATGGCGGGCCGGAGCAGGCTGTTGTAGCCGAAAGGCGTGGAGGCGTAGTACGCGCCTGTGTCCAGGAGCGCCGCTAGATCGCCCGGCTCCAGCGCCGGCAAGGCGCGGTCCCGGGCGATCAGATCGCCCGCGAAGCAAGCGGGCCCGGCCACGTCCTGGTGGATCACCGGTCCGGTCTTGCGCCGGCCGTCGGACCCGTACGCCGCGACCCGCAGCGGCCAGGACTCGGGGGCGAACACCGTCCGGGTGGCGACCTGCACACCGGCGTGGGTGACCGCGATTCGGCGGCCGCCCGCGTACTTGGTGTACTCGACCCGGGCAAGCAGCAGCCCCGCCTTGGCCAGCAGTGAACGGCCGAACTCGGTGACGATGCCGTAGCGGCCGTCGAAGAGCCCGGGCACCTCCGCGGCAAGCAGCCGCGCATAGTCGTGGTGGGAGGGCGTGACGGCGTCGGAATCGAAGTTGACGGGCAGCCCACCTCCGATGTCCAGCGTGCTGATCTGCTGCCGGCCCGCGGCCGCGTTGATCTCCTCGGCCAGTTCGTACGTGACCCGGACGCCGTCCACCAACCGGGCGAGGGAGATGCCCTGCGAACCGGTGTGACAGTGCAGTCGGTTCAGCCAGGGGCGGGCCGCGAAGGCCTCCAGAAGCCAAGCCCGCGCGCCCTCGTCCCGCAGCGCCACGCCGAACTTCGAGGTGGCGGTGGCGGTGCTCATCGCGTCGATACTGCCCGCGCCGAGCTGCGGGTTGATGCGTATGCCGATCGGCGCGGTGGGCGCGCTGGCGGTGCGCAGGGAGTCGAGCCGGGCGAGCTCCTGCGGGTTGTCGACGTTCACCGCGATGCCCTGGGTGAGGGCGGTCTCCAGTTCGGCGACAGTCTTGGATGGGGAGTCGAGGACGATCCGCTCTGCGGGTACGCCCGCCGCCCGGGCCAGCGCCAGTTCACCCGGGCTGGCCACCTCGCAGCCGATGCCGAGACCATTGAGCTGCCGCAGTACGGGCACCAGCGCGGCCGCCTTGACGGCGAACGTGTGCTGAACGCGCTGTGGCTGAGCGGCCACCTCCGCGAAAGCCTCGTGCAGGGCTCGGGCCGAAGCCCGGACGGCCGAAAGGTCCAGCAGGGAGACGAGTGGTCGGTCCTCGTCGAGCAGCCCGTGCCCCACGGCGGAGCCGACCATCAGGTCGTACCGGGTAGGAGCAGGGGCTTGTTTCGTGCCGGTGACGTAGTCCATGGCGGCGAGCCAAGCACAGCGCGCCGACAGCCCAAAACATGGTTACGGCAGATCCCTTGGCGGCCGGGGAGGCGGTCATCCCGCAGGGATGATCCGGCCGCACCGAGGCCCGTCATATGGTTCCCCGGCAGTCGGAGACCCCCTTCTCCGGCCCCACCGCGCGGACCCGAGGCGCGGCGTGACAACGGGTACTTCACACCTCCTTCGAGATCCCGAACGGGGCGACGCCTTCCCATGACTACACCGCCAACCTCCCCCTCCGGCCCAACTGCCGCTACGGACACACCCGATGACAGCACACCGCTCAAGAGAGCCATCGGCCCCAAGCTCCTGATCCTCTTCGTCATCGGAGACATCCTCGGCACCGGCATCTACGCCACCACGGGCAAGGTCGCCGGAAAGATAGGCGGCGCGATCTGGCTGCCGTACGCGATCGGCTTCGTCGTCGCCGCACTGACCGCCGCCTCCTATGTGGAGCTCGTCGGCAAGTACCCGAAGGCCGCGGGTGCCGCGCTCTACACCCAGAAGGCCTTCAAGACCCCGTTCTTGACCTTCATCATCGCCTTCATGGTGATGTGTTCGGGCCTGGCCTCGGCCAGCGCCGCGGCCCGCGCCTTCAGCGGCGCCTACCTCCAGGAATTCGTCGACATCTCCCCGACGCTCGTCGCGATCCTCTTCATCGTCGCGCTCGCGGCGCTCAACCTCCGCGGCGTGGCGGAGTCGGTCAAGACCAACGTGGTGCTGACCATCGTCGAGGTGACCGGCCTGCTCGTCATCATCGGAATCGGCGTGGCGGCTGTCGTCACCGGCGAGGGCGATGCCTCCCGGCTGACCGACTTCGAGGCGAGCGGCACCGGAACGGCTCTGATCACCGGTGTCCTCGGCGCCACGGCGCTCGGCTTCTTCGCCTTCGTGGGATTCGAGGACTCGGTCAACATGGCCGAGGAGACGAAGGATCCGACCCGCAGCTTCCCCCGTGCGATCTTCCTCGGCGTGGCGGTCACCGGCACGATCTACCTGCTGGTCGCCGTCGTCTCCTCCCTCATGGTCAGCCACACCGACCTGGCCGAGTCCTCGGGTCCGCTGCTCCTCGTCGTCAAGGAGAGCGGTGTCGAGTTCCCGCCGAAACTCTTCGCCCTCATCGCGCTCTTCGCCGTCTCCAACTCGGCCCTCATCAACATCATGATGGCCTCCCGGCTGTGCTACGGCCTCGCCAACGAGCGCGTGCTGCCACGCGCCATGGGCAGGGTCCTGCCCGGCCGCCGCACGCCGATCGCCGGCATCCTCTTCGTCACCGCGCTGGCCATCGGCCTTGTCTCCACCGGCGAGATCGAAGGCCTCGGCGATACGACGGCCTTCCTGCTGCTCTGTGTCTTCGCCGTGGTCAACGTCGCCGTGCTCGTGCTCCGCAAGGACGAGGTCGGCCACCGCCACTACCGCGCGCCGACCTGGGTCCCCGTGGTGGGCGCGATCACGGCGGCCATCCTCGCCAGCCCACTGGCCGACCGTGCCGCGGAGGTCTACATCCGCGCCGGCGTACTGCTCGCCATCGGCATCGCTCTGTGGGGCGTCAACAAGCTGGTCCTGCGCAGAGCGAACGACTGAGATCCGTGGCCGGGGCCGGCGACCGGCGGGCATTCCCGCCGGTCG
>NZ_JBEYFB010000067.1:0-30763 GCF_040634135.1 Streptomyces sp. NPDC007164 | reverse complement strand
CCAAGAGAGCCGGGCGGCCACTCCTGGCAAGCCACTGAAGGCAAGACCCCATCAGCCACACCCGGCCCTCCCGGGCCGACTAACAACTTACGGAGGCCCCATGTCCGCGCGCGTTGTCCGTCGTTCCCTTGCCGTCGGTCTGCCGCTCGCCCTGCTCGGTACGGTGATCGCGACCGGGACGGCAACCGGCGCGCAGGACGACCGGCACCGCCGTCCGGAGCGCCCGGCGCGGGTCACCGGCACCGCCGTACTGGGCGACGTTCCGCTGGCCGGCTTCAGCAACGGGCTGCTGCCGGGCACGGTCGCGGACGACCGCGGGGTGCAGCTCGGCGGCATGGGCAGTGACATCTACCCTGCGGGCCGCCGGGGCGAGTTCTGGACCGTCACCGACCGCGGACCCAATGGACAGATCAAGATCGACGGGAAGAAGCGACGTACCTTCCCGGTCCCCGGCTTCGACCCGGCGATCGTCAAGGTACGGGTCAGCGGGAAGCACATCAAGGTCCTCGGGGCCATACCGATCACCACCCGGTCCGGGGCCGCGGTCACCGGTCTGTCGAACCAGCCGGGCCGCGACGAGGCACCGTACACCTACGACGCGAAGTCCCCGCTCGCGTACAACCCGAACGGTCTGGACACCGAAGGCATCGTCCGCGCCGCCGACGGCAGTTTCTGGCTCGTCGACGAGTACGGCCCCTCCCTGGTGCACGTCTCCGCCCGCGGCCGGGTCCTCACCCGCTACGTGCCGAAGGGGCTCGGGCTGACGGGCGCCGACTATCCGGTGGTGGAGTCGCTGCCTGGCGTACTCCTGCACCGCAAGATCAACCGCGGCTTCGAGGGACTGGCCCTCCTCCCGGGCGGCGATCTGGTGCTGGCGGTGCAGAGCCCGCTCTCGCTGCCGGACCAGGACGCGGGCGAGGCATCGCGCAATGTGCGGCTGCTGCGCTTCTCGACGAAGAAGCGCACGGTCACCGCGGAGTACGCCTACCGCTTCGACGCGGTGGACGTCGTGGACCCGGGCGAGGACGACACCTCCGAGTTGAAGATCTCCTCGGTCGTCGCGCTCGGCCGACACGAGCTGCTGGTCGAGGAGCGGACGGACAAGGCGGCCCGGCTGCACCGCGTGACGCTCCCGCACGGTTCCGGGATCCTGGGATCGGCCTGGGACGACCCGACGACGTCCCCCTCGTACGAGGAGCTCACCGACCCCTCGGCGTCGGGCGTGCCGGTGCTCCGCAAGAGCCTGGTCGTCGACCTGGGCAAGGTCGCCGGCGTGCCCGGGAAGATCGAGGGCGTCGCGGTGACGGGCCGGAACACGCTCGCCCTCATCAACGACAACGACTTCGGGATGACCGACGGTGCCGAGGCGTTCGACGCGAACGGCCGTCTGGTCGACAGTGGCATCGAGACGTCGGTGACGGAGCTGAGGCTGGCCCGCCCGCTGCGCGGCTGACCCGCCTGCCCGCGCGCGGACGTCGGCAATTCCAGGGGCCCGGCTTCGGTCGGAGCCGACCCGCGCGCCCGCGCCCAGGCGCTTCCATCCCGTCCGGCCCTTCGCGGCGATCGCCGCGGAGGGCCGGTTTCGTCAACCCGCCCTGCCGGTACGGAACTTCATTCCGTACGTACCGCACTCCCCGGCGGCCCGCTGATCCCAAGTCCTCTCGCCCGTACCGACATCGACGTACATTCCGGCGTTCTCCCCGTCCGCCGACGCCATTTCCGCGCCTGCTGTCTTCCGCCGCCCGCGCGGCACCCGTACGGTAGTGCGCGCGAGACACTCGGCCGCACATCGGACAGCATCTTCCGGTCATCGGACATCAAGGGAGCCGCGGGATGTCGGGGGAATCGGGCAGCGGACTCCCGGGCGACGCCTCTCCTCCTCCGTCTCCTGTTCCCGGCGCCCGGGATCGCGGTGTTCGTCCCCGCGCCGCCGACGACGTCCGCCGGGCTCTCGGCGTCGGGCATCGTCCGCGGACCCGGCTCGTCCGTCCCATACACAGGTCCGGTCGCCGGTGTCCGGACGCCGATCGGGATCGTTGTGCCCGTGGTGCTTGCCGCGCAGGTATCCGGGCGGACGGCACGGACGGGAGGGATCCACCTCGACGACGTCCCCGCGCCGCCGGAGAAGCAGAGGAACGAACTGCTCAGCCATGAGCGGCCCCGCGTCCCCACCCATCCCCTCCCCCACACACAGGAGTGTTCATGCACCGCAGAAGGATTCTCCAGGGCGCCGCAGCGACGGCCGCCGCCGCCCTGATCCCTGCCTCCACCCGCGCCGCGGCCGCGGCGACCGCGGGCGACACGGACTACCCGCTCGCCCACTGGACGCCCGCCTCCACCTCCAACTACACGGCGTCGAGCCGGCCTTCGGCCTATCCGGTCCAGTACGTGATCATCCATGTGACTCAGGAGACGTACCCGGACACGATCGGGATCTTCCAGAATCCGGCGAAGCAAGTCTCCGCGCACTATCTGGTGCGCTCGGCCGACGGTTATGTCGCCCAGTGCGTCCGTGAGAAGAACATCGCCTGGCACGCGGGCAATTGGGACTACAACACGCGCAGCATCGGCATCGAGCACGAGGGCTGGGTGGACAAGCCTTCGTACTTCACCGGCGCGATGTACGAGAAGTCGGCACTGCTCACCGCTTCGGTGTGCGACCGCTACGACATCCCCAAGGACCGCGCGCACATCCTCGCCCACGCCCAGGTCCCCGGCACCGACCACACCGACCCCGGCCCGAACTGGGACTGGGTGCGGTACATCCGGCTCGTCAATCTGTACTCGGCGGGCTGACCCGCCTTCGCCGCCCGGGCCGGCCGTTCTCTTCACCGCGGTTGTCGCAGCGGCCTGCCGCGACGACGATGGGGAGGGCGGGAACCCCTGAACGGGAGGGTGAGTTGACGGATCCCTGGGTGGCGCTGGCAGCCGATACGGACCCCGGTACGCGGATCGGCCAACTGCGCCGCGCACACGAGGTGTTCACCACGGCGGGCCGGCTCGAACGGCCGGTGCGGCCGGTGGTCGGTGAGTCGTGGCGGCGCTCGGCGCGGGCCAGGGTCAGCCCGGACGGCGCGGCCCTGGTCGAGCTGGGCCCGGACGACCTGGGCCCGTACCGGGACGGGCATCCGCTGGCCCCCGCCATGCCGGTGATCCGTGAACTGATGGGCGCCTACGCGACGGACGGGGAACATCTCCTCGCGGTGTGCGACGCACACGGCAGGCTGCTGTGGGTCGAAGGCCCCGCGGTGACCCGACGGGCCGCCGACCGGATGAACTTCGTGGAGGGCGCCCGCTGGTCCGAGGCGGCGGCGGGGACGAACGCGCCGGGAACGGCCATCGCCGTGGACCGTCCGGTGCAGGTCTTCGCCGCCGAGCACTTCCTGCGGCCGGTCCAGCAGTGGACCTGCGCGGCGGCGCCGCTGCACGACCCGCACACCGGACGGGTGCTGGGCGCCGTCGACATCACCGGCGGCGACCGGCTCGCGCATCCGCACAGCCTGGCGTTCGTGCAGGCGGTGGCCCGCGCCGCCGAGTCGCACCTCGCACTGCTCCGTCCCGCGCCGGCCGCCGGGACCGTGCGGCTCAGCGCGCTCGGCCGGGACGAGGCGCTGCTGGTGACGGGAGGCCGCACGATCCGGCTCAGCAGGCGGCACAGCGAGATCCTGGCGACGCTGGCCCGCCGTCCCGAGGGCCTCACCGGGGACGAGCTCCTCGTCGAACTGTACGAGGACGAGTCGGTGACCCCGGTGACCCTGCGGGCCGAACTCTCCAGGCTGCGGCGGCTGCTCGGGCCGGAGCTCCTCCGGTCCGGCCCCTACCGGCTCTCCGCTCCGGTCGACGCCGACTTCGACACGGTGGCGCGCCGACTGGCGTCGGGCGCGGTGGCCGCGGCCCTCGCGGCCTACACGGGCCCGCTGCTGCCGGGCTCGCGGGCCCCCTCCGTCATCCGGCTGCGGCGCCGGCTCGACGAGCAGCTGCGGGCGGCACTCGTCGCACGTGGCGATCCGGGGCTGCTGGCCGACTGGGCGTACAGCCCCTGGGGCGAGGACGATCTCCCGGTCTGGGAGGCACTCGCAGCGGCCGTTCCCGCCGGGCAGCGCCCCGCCCTGCTCGCCAGGGTCCGGGCGCTGGACACCGAGCAACGGCGGCCGCTCCCGTGTGCGGCCCGTGCAACGGGGTTGCAACGTGGTGCTGCCTACCCTCGCGCCGAGGGCCGTCCAATGGCGGACGGCACCGGATCCGGGAGGCCACAGAGATGACCCGTTACGCCGCGCCGGGTGCCGAGGGCGCCATCGTCTCGTACGAGTCCCGCTACGACCACTGGATCGGCGGCGCGTACGTACCGCCCACCCGTGGTCAGTACTTCGAGAACCCGAGCCCCGTCAACGGCCGCCCCTTCAGCGAGATCGCCCGCGGTACGGCCGAGGACGTCGAACTGGCCCTGGACGCGGCGCATGCCGCGGCGCCCGCCTGGGGCGCCATGGCGGCCGGCGAGCGCGCGGGGCTGCTCAACAGGATCGCCGACCGGATGGAGGCCCATCTGGAGGAGCTCGCGGTCGCCGAGAGCTGGGACAACGGCAAGCCGGTGCGCGAGACCCTGGCCGCCGACATCCCCCTCGCCATCGACCACTTCCGCTACTTCGCCGGTGCGTTGCGCGCCCAGGAGGGTTCGCTGAGCGAGATCGACGACGACACGGTCGCGTACCACTTCCATGAGCCGCTCGGCGTCGTCGCGCAGATCATCCCGTGGAACTTCCCGATTCTGATGGCCACATGGAAGCTGGCCCCGGCGCTCGCGGCGGGCAACGCGGTGGTCCTGAAGCCGGCCGAGCAGACCCCGGCCTCCATCCACGTATGGCTGAAACTGGTCGCCGACCTGCTCCCGCCGGGCGTCGTCAACATCGTGAACGGCTTCGGGACGGAGGCCGGCAAGCCCCTGGCCTCCAGTCCGCGCGTCGCGAAGGTCGCCTTCACCGGTGAGACGACGACGGGGCGGCTGATCATGCAGTACGCCTCCGAGAACCTCAGGCCGGTGACCCTGGAGCTCGGCGGCAAGTCGCCGAACATCTTCTTCGACGACGTGTGGAACGCGGACGACGACTTCCGCGACAAGGCCCTCGAAGGCTTCACCATGTTCGCCCTCAACCAGGGCGAGGTCTGCACCTGCCCGTCGCGCGCGCTGGTCCAGCGCGGTATGTACGGCGAATTCCTGGAGGCGGGCATCGCCCGCACCGAACGGATCGTACCCGGACACCCGCTGGACACGGACACGATGATCGGTGCGCAGGCCTCCGACGAGCAGCTGAAGAAGATCCTCTCGTACCTGGACATCGGTCTGCGGGAGGGGGCGAAGGTACTCACGGGCGGTGAGCGGATCGAGTACGACGGGGAGCTGGCGGGCGGCTTCTACGTCCAGCCGACCGTCTTCGAGGGCGACAACCGGATGCGGGTCTTCCAGGAGGAGATCTTCGGCCCGGTCGTGGCGGTCACGTCCTTCTCCGACTTCGACGACGCCATCGGGACCGCGAACGACACGCTGTACGGCCTCGGGGCCGGCGTATGGACCCGCGACATGAACACCGCGTACCGGGCGGGCCGCGCCATCCAGGCGGGCCGGGTCTGGACGAACTGCTACCACGCGTACCCGGCGCACGCGGCGTTCGGCGGCTACAAGCAGTCCGGGATCGGCCGGGAGAACCACAAGATGATGCTGGAGCACTACCAGCAGACGAAGAACATCCTTTGTTCCTACAGCCCTAAGAAGCTTGGGTTCTTCTAGAGCCTGAAGTCGGTTGCCTGGAGGCTCCGTTGCCCTCCAGGCAACCCTGCGCAGGAGCCACCCCTGGGCACCCGGGCCGCGAATCACCATCCGGCCTCGCGGGGGTCTCCGGAGCGGGCGCGGGCCGAACCACGGAAGTCGCCGAGCAGATGCTGCGCGGCGCCGGCCGGAGCAGTGCCGCCGCACCCGGCATGGTCACGGAGTCTTCGGCAACGAGCGCCAAGAAGTTTCTCAGGAGCGCGTGCGTCATGTCGTTGGCGAGCTGCGGCTTCCCTGCCTCTCTGCCGTGACCAGTGGACGCCGGCCTCGCTCCCGAGCAGTCGGCCGTCCGGCCGTCCGGCGCAATGCCGAGCCGATCGATGTGCGGCGTGTCGACGAACAACGCGCGGGGACGAGGACGGTACGCGCGGCTACAGCGGTGGTTCGTCGGACTGCGGTCCGGGCCGGCAGCAGGCCGGACAGTGGGTGCTTCCCCACTGTCGGAGGCCGTCACGACCAGGTGTTTGCCGGGGCCGCCCGCTCCGGGGCCGTTGAGCACGAAGTCATCGGTGTATGCGACGTGTACCGGGTCCGCCCTGCACGATCGCTTCGTCATGACACCAGTGAGTGAATGATCTCGGAGCATGAGCACGATCACTCTGCTGGCGGGCGAGCGCATCTCACTGATGGAGTGACATCAGACGGTTGCGGCCGTGTGACCCACCTTGCGACCACTGCGAAGCGCGCGGGCGTCGCTCCACCGCCTCACAGCTGCGATACACCCGGGTGCCGTCACCGAGCCCTTTCCGGCCTGGCGCCGGAGAGGGACTGTTGATGGGTGAAGACTGTACGGAACGACGAAACGCCTGGTAGACGGGTCCTCGACCAAGATCACGCCTGTCCGCCGGAGGGCCGCCATCGCGCCAGGCAGGATCACGGCCGGGGCGCAAACCGGGAGAGCTACTGCCACAGCAAAGCGACCGAGTCCGAGTGGCAGCCCGGCGGTGGACAGCTAAGACTGAGGCAGCGGTTTGGGATACGGACAACAGATCCCGATCTCGTGGTTTCCGGACCACTCGCTCCGGCCATCGAAAACGCGAGTACAGGGCGCCGACCGGAATGAAACGGCGCTCGGAAAGTTCCTCAAGGAGCTCGCATGGAGGACAAACCCCTCGACGTCATGACTCCCGGGCCGGATGAATCCGCAATCGGCACACGGAAGTACAACGGCCCGGAGAACGGCATCGAGCAGAACCTCGCCGAAGTACTGGCTGACGTCATGTGCGTCGAACGAGTGTCTGTCGACAGCCATTTCTTCGACGACCTCGGCGCCAACTCATTGGTAATGGCTCATTTCTGCGCACGAGTCAGAAAGCAGGAAGACCTTCCCTCGGCGTCGATGAAGGACATCTACCGGCACCCGACGATCCGCAGCCTGGCGGCGGGGCTCGCGAATGCCGCACCCGTCGCGCCGTCGGTCCCGGCGCCGACCGGGGTGGTGGCCCCGGCCCGCACAGCGCGCTACGCCCTCTGCGGAACCCTGCAGTTCCTGCTTTTCCTGGGGTACTCCTTCCTCGCCGGACTTGTCGCCGACCGAGGCTATGCATGGGTGTCCGCCGGATCGGGCGTGATCGACGTCTATCTGCGGTCGTTCGTCTTCGGAGGCATCGGCTTCGTCGCTCTGTGCACCTTCCCCGTCGCGGCCAAATGGCTCCTCATCGGTCGGTTCAAACCATGTGAGTTCCCGGTCTGGGGTCTGACCTATCTGCGCTTCTGGACCGTCAAGGTGCTGATCCATGCCAACCCGATGATCTTCTTCGTCGGCAATCCCTTGTACGTGCTGTACCTGCGAGGGCTGGGCGCACGGATCGGCAAAGGGGTCACGATCCTCTCCCGCAACGTTCCGGCCTGCCCCGACCTGCTCACCGTCGGCGCCGGCACAGTGATCCGCAAGGACTCGTTCTTCCTCTGCTACCGAGCGCACGCCGGCCGAATCCAGACCGGCCGGGTCACCCTGGGCCAGGACGTGTTCATCGGCGAGAAGACCGTGCTCGACATCGACGTGTCGATGGGCGACGGGGCTCAACTCGGCCACACGTCCACGCTGTACAGCGGCCAGACGGTCCCGGGCGGTCAGCGCTGGCACGGATCCCCGGCACAGCCCACACAGCACGACTACCTGAGGATCGAGCCGGCCGTATGCGGCGCGCTGCGCCGGGTCGGCTTCGGTCTCATCACCGTGCTCCAGTTGTTCTTCCTCTACGTGCCACTGGCTGTCGGGGGCGCGTACATGCTGGTAGCTCTCGTTCCGGCGCTGCACGACCGGCTGGGGCCGGGCACGGGGGGACTCACGTCGCCGGATCTCTACGTCGACGCGCTGGTCCTTTCCCTGCTGCTGTTCTTCGGCTTCGTCTTCGTGGGCCTGGCAGTGATGTTCACCGTTCCACGCCTGCTGAACCTGGTCGTCAAGCCGGACAAGGTCTATCCGCTGTACGGGCTTCATTACTCGGCGCACCGGGCGATCGGGCGCATGACCAACATCAAGTTCTTCACATGGCTGTTCGGTGACAGCTCCTACATCGTCCACTACTTGCGCGGCATCGGATACGACTTGTCCCGGGTCGAGCAGACCGGGTCGAACTTCGGCACGGAAGTGCAGCACGAGACCCCGTTTCTGTGCTCGGTCGGGAGCGGAACGATGGTCGCCGACGGGCTCTCCGTCATCAACGCCGACTATTCGAGCACGTCGTTCCGGGTGTCCCGGGCCTCGATCGGGTCGTACAACTTCCTCGGGAACAACATCGCCTATCCCTCGGGAGCCAGAACGGGAAAGAACTGTCTCCTCGCGACGAAGGTGATGGTTCCGCTCGAAGGCGAGGTGCGCGAGGGGGTGGGGCTGCTCGGCTCGCCGTGCTTCGAGATTCCCCGGTCGGTCGAGCGCGATTCCCGGTTCGATCATTTGCGCACCGGCGACGAGTTGCGCCGCAGCCTCGCTGCGAAGAACCGCTACAACATCCGCTCGATGATCTTCTTCCTCCTCGTGCGGTGGCTGCATTTCTTCGTTCTCGCGCTGTTCGGCCTGGCGAACGCCGAACTGTACGGCTCCTACGGGCATGTGGTGATCGCCGCGTTCCTGGTTTTCAGCCTCGGATTCACCGCTGTCTACTTCGTACTCGTGGAGCGCGGCATCGCGGCATTCCGCTCGCTGCAACCGCAGGTGTGCTCCATCTACGAGCCCTACTTCTGGTGGCACGAGCGCCTCTGGAAGGTGCCGGACACCTACCTCAACATCTTCAACGGAACGCCATTCAAAAACTTGATCTGGCGAATGCTGGGAGTTCGGATCGGCAGCAGGGTCTTCGATGACGGCTGTTATATGACGGAGCGAACACTCACCACCATCGGAAATGACTGCACGCTCAATGCGGGAAGCAAGATCCAGTGCCACTCGCAGGAGGACGGCACCTTCAAATCCGATCGCAGCACCCTCGATTCCGGCTGCACCGTCGGTGTGGGAGCCCACGTCCATTACGGCGTGACGATGGGCACCGGCGCGGTGCTCGCACCCGACTCCTTCCTGATGAAGGGCGAAGAGGTCCCCCCGCACGCACGCTGGGGAGGAAACCCCGCCGCGGAGATGCGCGAGGCCCCCCATCAGCCGGAGGCGCTGACGCGGAAGCGGTAGCAGCTTTGCCCTCGTCGGCGCGACAAAGCACGGTAGCTGAGGCGATTGGAGAGAGACGGCCTGATGGAAAAGCAAGTGAAGGCCGACCGGGAATTCTGGCGCGATGTGCTCGTCGCCGGTGGACTCACCGAAATCCCGCGGTGGACGCTCAATCCGGTGATGGGCATCGGCGAACACGAGGTGCCGATCCCGGACGACGTCGTGGCGGCGTCGGGCCGGCTGGCCAAGGACCTGGCGATACCGCTCGACTCGGTACTGCTGGCAGCACACGCCAAGGTGCTCGCCGCACTCTCCGGCGAGCACGAGGTCGCGACCGGATATGTCGGTGCGGGAAGCGGCCGGCCGCTGCTCTGCCGGCTGACGACCGGGCCCGGCTCGTGGCGGACGCTGCTGCTGGACGCGCATCGGGTCGCGTCGGATCTGCTGTCGCACCAGGACTTCCCGGTCGATGAGCTCAGGTGCGAACTGGGCCTGGCCGAGCCGCCGATCGAGGTCGTGTTCGATCCGCACGGCATGGGCGGCGAAGTCACCGGTGACCCCATCCTGCATGTGGGGTTTTCGCACCGCGGCGGCCACCTTGCGCTGCGCCTGCGGTATCGGACCGACGCACTGGACAACGACTGCGCCGTCAGGATCGCCGGTTACCACCTCGCCGCACTGGCGCTGATCGTCGCCGATCCGGACGCCGAGCACGAGCGGCAGAGCCTGCTCTCCCCCGAGGAACTCCACTTCCAGCTCGAAGAACTCGCCGGTCCGCATCAGGAACTGCCGGACCACAGGTTCCACGAACTGTTCGAGCGGCGGGTGACATCGCACCCGGACGCCGTCGCCGCGGTGCACGGCGATCTGCAACTGACGTACCGAGAACTCAACGCGCGCGCCAACCGGGTGGGACGAGCCCTGCTGGCGCGGGGGCTGCGCCCCGAGGGTGTCGTCGCGGTGGTGACCGAGCGCAACCTGGACTGGATGGTCGCCGTGCTCGCGGTCTTCAAGGCCGGCGGCGTGTACCTGCCCATCGAGCCGCATTTCCCGGCCGACCGGATCGCGACCGTGCTCTCCCGTGCCGCATGTGAGCTCGTGCTGACCGAGCCCGGCAGCACCGCCACGCTCGACCAGGCCCTCGGCCCGGTGCCCGGGGTCCAGAAGCTCTTCGTCGTCGCAGCCTACGAGGAAGACCATGCCGACGGTGATCTGGCCGTCCGCGTCGCACCGGACCAGCTCGCCTACATCTACTTCACCTCCGGCTCCACAGGTGAGCCCAAGGGTGCGATGTGCGAGCACGCGGGCATGCTGAACCACCTCTACGCCAAGATCGATGACCTGGAGATCGGCGAGGGGCAGGTGGTCGCCCAGACCGCACCCCAATGCTTCGACATCTCGCTCTGGCAGCTGATGTCCGGGCTGCTGGTCGGGGGACGGACCCTGCTGGTGGAGCAGGAAGTGATCCTGAACGTCCAGCGGTTCGTCGACAAGATCATCGACGGCCGGGTCGCCGTCCTCCAGGTCGTGCCCTCCTACCTGGACGTGGTGGTGTCCTGGCTGAATCAGCACCCCCGCGAGCTGCCGGACCTGCGGTGCGTGTCGGTCACGGGCGAGGCGCTGAAGAAGGAGCTCGTGCAGCGCTGGTTCGCCGCCCAGCCCGGGATCAAGCTGGTCAACGCCTACGGGCTGACCGAAACCTCGGACGACACCAACCACGAGGTCATGGACCGCGCGCCCGACGGAGACCGGGTCCTGCTGGGTCCCGCGGTCAACAACGTGCACGTCTACGTCGTCGACGAGCACCTGATCCCGGTGCCGCTCGGAGCCCCCGGTCTGATCGTCTTCTCCGGCGTCTGCGTCGGCCGCGGATACGTCAACGACCCCGAGCTCACCCGGCAGGCCTACCTGGACGATCCGCACCGTGCGGGCGCCCGGCTCTACCGGGGCGGCGACTACGGCCGCTGGACGCCCGGGGGAAAGCTGGAGTTCCTCGGCCGCCGCGACACCCAGGTGAAGATCCGTGGCTTCCGGATCGAGATCGGCGAGATCGAGAACGCCTTGCTGCAGGTGCCCGGTGTTCGCGACGGTGCGGTCGTGGTCACCGAGCGGGCCGACGAGAGCAAGCACCTGGTGGCGTTCTGCTCCGGTCGGCGGCAGCTCGATGTGGACGTGGTGCTGGACCGGCTCGGTGAGTCGCTGCCCGCGTATATGGTCCCGTCGGCCGTTCACTGGCGGGAAACCCTGCCGCTGACGGCCAACAGCAAGATCGACAGAAGGACTCTGCAGGCACTCGCCGGAGAACTCGATGTCGTCCCGGAGGACTTCCGCGCACCGGACACGCTGGCCGAACAGCGGCTGGCGGCCGCGTGGGCGAGGGTGCTCGGCATCCCGCAGGACCGGATCGGGCGGCGGGACCACTTCTTCGACCGGGGCGGTACGTCGCTGTCGGCAGTGAAACTGGCCATCGTCCTGGACCGCGCGGTGTCCCTCAAGGATGTCACCCGTCACCCGGTCCTCGCGGATCTGGCCAGGCTGGTCGACGACAGATCCGGGCGGCGTGCCGGGCTGCTTCAGCCGCTGTCGGCATCGGACGGTACGCAGACCTCAGCCCTGGTGTGCTTCCCCTACGCCGGCGGCAACGCGGTGAACTTCCAGCCGATGGCCAGGGCACTGCCGGACGGTGGACCGGCGGTCTACGCCGTCGAGCTGCCCGGTCACGACGTGGCCGCCGAGAGCGAGCCGCTCGCGCCGATGACTCAGGTGGTCGAGCAGGTCGTCGACGAGATCACCGGGCTTGGTCTGACCAGTGTCCTGCTGTGGGGTCACTCCTCGGGCGCCGCGTTGGCCGTGGAGACCGCCAGAAAGCTGCGGGAGCACGGGGTGGACGTCCAACGGGTGTTCCTCGGCGCGCAACTGCTCGGTGACGCCGACGACCGGCGCGCCACCATCGCCGAGCTGACCGGGCGGAGCGACGCCGGGATCGCCACGGACCTGAGCACGGACGGCGACTGCGGCTCACCCGGTGCGTCGGATCCGCAGCACGCCGAGCACGTCGGCGCCGCCTACCGGCACGACTGCGTGTCCGCTCACCGCTACTTCATCGATGCACTGGAGAGCCCGCCCGCGCAGAAGCTGTCCGTGCCGGTCACCGTGGTCGTCGCCGCGGACGACCCGGGCACGGCCGATTACCCGCGCCGGTACCTCGACTGGCAGCTCCTGGCCGAACAGGTCGGCCTGCACGAGCTCGCCGACGGCGGCCACTACTTCCTGCGTACCCGTCCGGCCGAGGCAGCCAAGGCTGTTCTGCAGGCCACCGATTTGTTCGCCTCTTCCTGAGCATCAGTTGAAAGGAGATCGAGATGTCGTCCACCCCCACGGCTTCGCTGGTCGACGTGGAACTGGAATCCGGCAGACCCCCGCGGCTGATGGCCGGGGCCACCGGCGACGCACCGGCCTGGGCGGCCGAGCACCGGGAGACACTGCGCGCAGTCGTCGCCGAACACGGTTCGGTCCTGGTCCGTGGCCTCGGGCTGCGTGACGCGGCCGAGACCGCGGCCGTCTTCTCGAAGCTGGCCACCGGTCTGATGACCGAGCAGGAGGCCTTCGCGCCCCGGCAGACCTACTCCGACGGGGTGTACTCCTCGTCGATGTGGCCGCCGAACCAGCCGATGTGCATGCACCACGAACTGAGCTACACGCTCACGTTCCCCGGCCTGATGATGTTCGCCTGTCTCACCGCGCCCACCGGCGGCGGGGCGACCGCGCTCGCCGACTCACCGACCGTGCTCGACGCGCTGCCCACCGAGTTGACCGAACGGTTCGAGCGCGAGGGCTGGCTGCTCACCCGCACCTACAACGACGAGATCGGCGCGTCCGTCGCCGAGGCCTTCGGCACCGAGGACCGGGGCGCCGTCGAGCGCTACTGCCGCGCGAACGCGATCACGTTCGAGTGGCAGCCCGACGGTGGACTCCGTACCAGACAGCACCGCAGCGCCGTGGTGCGCCACCCGGTCACCGGCCGACGCTGCTGGTTCAACCAGATCGCGTTCCTCAACGAGTGGACGATGGCCCCCGAGGTGCACGAGTACCTGGTGGACGTCTACGGCGCCGACGGGCTGCCGTTCAACACCCGCTTCGGCAACGGCGACCCGATCGGCGAGGATGTCGTGCAGCTGCTCAACAGCGTCTACGAAGCGAACACCGCACGCGAACCCTGGCAGGCCGGCGATCTGATGCTCGTCGACAACGTCCGCACCGCGCACAGCAGGGAGCCCTTCGAGGGACCGCGTGAGGTGCTCGTCGCCATGGCCGATCCGGTGCGTCTGGACGACTGCTCGCCGACCGTGAAGGTGACCACACGGTGAGCACCGTCGATTCCACCGCGAGCGGGCCCGCAACGGTCCCGTCGATCACCGTCCCACCGTTCGCGGTGATCTCCGGTGCCCAGGTCCAGCGCACGCTGCACAGATGCGAGAAGCGGATCACGGAGCTGGTCGAGGCCACCTACCGGCTGCACGGCGCCGGTGATTCGGTGAACCCGCCGTCGTACTTCCTTCGTTTCCCCGACCGTCCGTCCTCCCGGATCATCGCGCTGCCCGCCTCGATCGGCGGGAAGGCACGGGTGGACGGCCTGAAGTGGATCTCCAGCTTCCCGGGCAACGTGACGGCAGGCATCCCGAGGGCATCGGCGGTGCTGATCCTCAACGACCCCGACACGGGCTACCCGTTCGCCTGTCTGGAGAGTTCGATCATCAGCGCCACCCGGACGGCCGCGTCGGCGGCGTCGGCGGCCGACTGGCTCAGCCGCGACCGGCCGCGACCGACGCGTGTCGGGTTCTTCGGGGTGGGCTTGATCGCCCGCTACATCCACACCTTCCTGGCCGGCACCGGCTGGTCGTTCGACGAGATCGGCGTACACGACCTGTCCGCCGAGAGCGCGGCAGGCTTCCGGTGCTACCTGGAGCAGTCGGACACCGCCGGCCGGATCACCGTGCACGACAGCGCCGAGCAGTTGATCCGCAACAGCGACCTGGTCGTCTTCGCCACGGTCGCCGGTCAACCGCACGTCAGTGACCCGTCATGGTTCGCACACAATCCACTGGTGCTGCACGTGTCGCTGCGCGACCTCGCGCCGGAGATCCTGCTCGCCTCGGCCAACATCGTCGATGACGTCGAGCACTGCCTCAAGGCCGACACCTCCCCGCATCTGGCCGAGCAGCTCACGGGCAACCGGGACTTCCTGCACGGGACGCTGGACGACGTGATGGCCGGACGGGTGAAGGTGCCTGCGGACCGGCCGGTGGTGTTCTCGCCCTTCGGTCTCGGGGTGCTCGACCTCGCGGTGGGCAAGTACGTGTATACCGAACTGGCCCGCTCCGGAGAGTTGCACGTCATCGACGACTTCTTCCACGAAACGAGCCGGTACGGATGAGC
Organism: Streptomyces sp. NPDC007164; assembly: GCF_040634135.1. Taxonomy (NCBI): domain Bacteria; kingdom Bacillati; phylum Actinomycetota; class Actinomycetes; order Kitasatosporales; family Streptomycetaceae; genus Streptomyces; species Streptomyces sp. NPDC007164. The sequence continues at coordinate 15,902 of NZ_JBEYFB010000067.1, read as the reverse complement.
CGGCCGAGAGCGCAGGATGCTCCTTCGAGGCTGAGCCCAAAGGAGAACACCAGTCACGTCGCAGCAGGTCCTGACGCACGAGACAGCGGCTGCTGACCAGGGCCCTGTCCCGCCGGTTGGGGACAGGGTCTCGCCCGCACGGGCGAGGAGCCCGCCCCCGGCCGGATGACTCCGACAAGTGCTCTGCTCCAGACAGAGGAGGCCATGGTGCCCGTCATTTCCACTCCCTACGGCTTCAACGAAGAGGATCTCTATGTCGACCTCCGGTCGATCTTCGGGCATCCGCTCTTCCTGAAGTGCGAGGGCTTCAACTTCGCCGGCTCGATCAAGCTGAAGGCCGCGACCGCGATGGTGGAAGCCGCTGAGCGGGATGGAATCCTGACACCGGAATCGATCCTGGTCGAATCCTCGTCCGGAAACCTCGGCGTGGCGCTGAGCGTGATTGCGGCGAGCAAGGGCTACCAGTTCCTGTGTGTGACGGACTCCCGCGGCAATCTGTCGAACAGGATGATGATGGAGGCGTTGGGCAGCAAGGTGCATGTGCTCGCCGAACCGCGAGCAGACTCCGGCTTTCTCGGCGCGCGGCTCGACTACCTCCGCGAGCTGTGCGCCTCCGACGACCGATACGTGTGGCTCAGCCAATACACCAATCCGAGCAACTGGAAGGCGCACTACCGTACGACCGCGCCGGAGGTCGCCCGGCAGTTCCCGCGGCTGGACGTACTGTTCGTCGGAGCCGGCACCACCGGGACCCTGATGGGCTGTGCGCGCTACTTCCGGGGATGGCACCGGCCGGTGCGGATCATCGCGGTGGACAGCGTCGGCTCGGTGTCCTTCGGCGGTTCGCCGGGCCCCCGGATGATTCCCGGCCTGGGCATGAGCATGCGCCCGCCGCTGCTCGACGAGTCCTATGTCGATGAGGTGATTCTTGTCGAGGAGGCGGACACCATACGTGCCTGCCATCGTCTGGCCAGGCGCGGATTCCTGTTCGGCGGCTCCACCGGCACGGTGATCAGTGGCGCGACGGACTGGTTGGCACGGCACGACGCGAGCGACCTCACCGCAGTGGCCGTCGGTCCTGACCTCGGTGAGCGCTACCTCGACACCATCTACCAGACCAACTGGCTGCAGGATCTCTACGGTGAGAACGTGCTCGGCTCGGACAAGGAAGCCGCCCGTTCCTGGGCAGCCGCCCCTCCGCCGACAACGCGGTAGAGCCGTCGGCCGGACCCTGCCTGCGGACCGGAGCCGCAGCGGCGACCCGCACGAACTCCAGATCCGTGAGCCCCGGGCTCTCTGCCCGCGGAGCCGACAGCCCTTGGGCCCGCTTCGGCCGCTCGGGGCCGATCCGGTCGGGCGCGACGCTCGGGATTCCTGTATCGCCGGCGCTTTTGAGGAGCGGTGCTGAACCATTCGTGTTGTGATCGATGGCAGAGGAGGCAACGCAGTCGGAACGGGAGGAAATCATGGCTGCGAAACTACGAGCACGAGACATCATGTCCGGCGGCGTGCAGTGCGTCGGCGCGCACCAGTCGCTGTTCGACGTGTCGAAGATGATGCGCGATCTGAACATCGGTTGCCTACCCATCTGCGGCGACAACAACAGGCTCACGGGCTTGATCACCGACCGTGACATCGTTATCAAGTGCTGCGCCGAGGGCGTCGACCCGGCAACCGTGCAGGCCGGATCGCTCATGGCCAAGGTGCACTGGATCGATGCCGAAGCGGACGCGGGCGATGTCCTGAGAACCATGGAGGAACACCAGATCAAGCGGTTGCCGGTGATCGACGTCCAGGGCGGCCACCGTCTGATCGGCATGATCACGGAGGCCGATCTTGCGAAGAATCTGAGCGACGAGCAGATCGCCGAGTTCGTGAGCCGCGTGTACACGAGCGCCGGGATGACCGGCCGGTCCGGGGACTGAGCTCCCGCCGAACCCCACAGGCTCCGGCCCGCAGTGCGGACTGTGCCGTCCGGCGGGGCGATGGAGCCTGCCATGCCGGTGTGCCGACCTGACTCGTCGGGTGCCGCACTTTCGTTCGTCCCGTGATGAATCGGATCGGCCGGGCACCGAGCGCCGGGTCCGAGCCTTTTCCGCCCCTCTTCGGCGCGGTCGTACAGAGCGCGCGCGTGAGCGCACGACCACTCATCGCGCAGACCGGTCGGGCACGCCCGTCCCGGATCGGCCGGTGCGCGTACCAGACGCGGTCGGGCATGGCACGCAGGGGATGCCATGACGGACAACGCCGGCGCGCGGCCGTTCAGACGTCGGTCCTCATGGCCTGGAGCAGTATCGGCAGCGAGGAGTGCAACTCACGCTGCCAGTAGGGCCAGCCGTGCGTCCCCGGTCCGTACAAGTTGGTGGTCACATGCCTCGCGCCCTTGCGTTCGAGCTCGCTCGCGAGAGCTTGGTTCTGCCTGTTGAAGTCCGCCTCGAGCGCGCTCGTGCTGCCCGGCGGGTCCAAGGGGCCGGTGGTGCCGTCGCCGCACGACAGGTAGACGGGGATCGGCGTGAGGCGTTTGGCCAGGTGGAACGGATCGTGGGCCGCCCAGACGTCACGTTGCGCGACCGGGTCGCCCCAGACCCTCAGCGGGTCATCGCCCTGACCGGCGAAGAACCCCATGATGCGGTTCGTCGACTCGTCGTTGAGCAGCGGGTGCACAGAACCGGAGTACGCCGCGACCGCCTTGAACATCCCGGGGTGCCGGGCGGCATACAGCAGAGCGCCCTGGCCACCCATCGACAGTCCCGCCACGACGCGGTTCCTGCCCGCCCCCCAGGCGTGTTCGAGGAGCCGGCGGAGTTCCTTGGTGTGGAAGGTCTCCCACGCCGGGTCACCGCCCCGGCCATGGTTCCACCAGTCGCTGTACCAGCCGTTCCAGCCGGCCTCCGGCATGACCACGAGGACGTCGCGCAGGCTGTCGGTCCGCGCGATGTCGGTCCGAGCGGTCCACGAGGTGTAGTCCCCGCAGCAGCCGTGCAGCAGCCAGAGCGTCGGCCAGTGCCGGCTCCGGTCGCCCCGGGTCCCAGCCATCGGGCGTGAGCAGACGCACGTTCACCGTCCGGCCTCCGAGGGCCGGTGAACGCACCGACAGGTCGACCTGCCGGTCGGCGACCTGGGTGACCGCGACGACCTCCGCACCCCGGGACGGGACACCCGGCCAACCCGCCTGCCAGGCAGGTGACACCGTCGACGCGGTGGCGGGCGCCGGCGGAGTCGACGCGACGGCCATCAGCAGCGCGAGAAGGACGAGCAGGAGGCGGGATCGGTGGATCGGGACGGTGGTCACGGCGGCTCCCGTCGGTCGGTGGTAGCTGGCTCCGGTGTTCTCGGATCGGGCCGGGTCAGTCCCGGTCCGGCAGGATCAGCAGTGCGTCCCCCACAGGGCGTTCTCCGGCCGCGTCGGACGGGTTGTTGATCACTTCTCCGTCGACCACCATCGTGGTCGACCCGCCGCCGTCGAGATTGACCGCGTCGCGCAGGCCGAGTGCCTTGGCCACGGCTGCGCTCTCGGGAATGCTCAGCCCGAGCGCATCCGTGCTGCGTCCGTCGACGGTGACGAACACGGTCCTGCCGACGTTGTCCACCCCGGCCAGCGTGCGTGGATTGCGCTTGTGCACCCAGCCGTAGTAGAAGCTCGCGTTGCCGGACTGCACCATGCCGTCGGTGGCAGGCGTGACGTGCAGCCGCCCGTCACGGACCAGTTCGGGGCCGCCGTTGAAGATGCTGGTCGCCGGTGTCGGGGAGACCTTGCGACCGCTGCCGTCCCGCAACATCCCCTCGATGCGCAGAGGTCGGCCGACCCGCGCCAGGTCGGCCAGCTCGGCGACGCGCGTGCCGGTCGCCTGCACGGAGCTGCCGCCGGCCGGCAGCGAGCCGCCACGCGGTGAGCGGAGTTCCAGGACCCGGCCGCGGGCGTCCAGTACAGCCTCCAGGCCGTCGCCCTGTGGTGTCCGTCGGCCGTAATCCGTCGTGAACCCCACGAGTTCGTCGCGGTCGGTACATGTCACGTCGTGAAGGGGCAGCGAGGTCGGACGGTCGTCGGCGGTGCCGCCGCAGTTCCTGATCAGGCCCGGTACGCGGTCGATACCGTCCAGGGGTTGCGACGAGCGGCCGACGACCCGTCCCGCCCAGCTGAGCCGGGTGACCGCGCTGTGCCGGCCGGAGCCGCGCATCACCAGACCGGGGCGTCCGTTCACCGGCTCGCTCAGTAGCCGGCCGTCGTAGACGCCGATACCGGCCGGATCGCCCGGGGCTCCGGCGCTCGGGTCGAGGACGAAGAACCCGCCGTTGACCGCCGCGGTCGCACCGGCGGCGGCTGCCAGCTCGCTGGTCTTCTCGCGGTTCTCCAGATCGGAACCGTACGATGCCCTGAGCCCTCCGCGGAACCGGTCCGGGTCGATGGTGAGCACGTCGATCCGCCACGGGCCACGGTCCGTTGGGTTTCCGTCCCAGCCGGTGTACACGACGGACCCTGCGTACCCGGCCCCTCTCAGCCTGGTGCGCTCCGACGTCCCGGTGGACTGCGAGTCGAACTGCCCGACCCGGACCCGCCACCCGAGCGTTCCACCGGCGAAGTCGGCGACCGCCGGAGTCGTGACCTCCTCGACCCGGGCGTCAAAACCTTCCTCCTGCAAGTCGGCAGCCAGCTCGTCGGCGCTCGCCCGGTCCTTCAGCGCCGTCGGCGGCGCGTCGGGGTCCGGCGAGGTGACGCCACCGGGTATGGAGACCTCGACCGTCCACGCGAGCGCAGGGGCGTCGGCACCGCGCACGATCCGCGTAAGGGTGACACCAGGCTGCAACGTCCGCGTGCCACGGGTCTCGGTCAAGCCGGCGGCGCCCAGCGGCAGGGCATGCGCCGCCCCCGGCCGCGGCTCGGAGGAAGCGGGTGCCGGCAGGGCGCCCAGCACCGCGAAGAGGGCCGCACCCGTACACGCGCCGAACCACTTGCTGTTCACGTACCCCCCTTGGAAAGAACTGCCCCGCAACGGTGCGTGCGGCGGCGGCCACCGGTCAAGACGTGTGCACGTCCATCTCCTCGCCGACCCGGGGCAGTTCAGCCTTGTCAGCAGGGCGTGACGGGCCCGAACAGGTCCGGCGAGCAGGACGTGCCTCCAGAAGTGGGCGACCAGGCGCCCGAGCAGCACGGCCGCAGACCCACGCATACGGCGACCTGTCGCCGCGGCGCCCACCACCGGGCGATGGCAGTTGTTCGCTCGCCAGGAACCGCATCGATCGAGATCCGGACCACTCCCGGGCCGGCTACTCCGAAAGAGTCTCGCCGGGTGCCGTTCACACCGGTCAGCAGGGTGCTGCCGCTGCACGACCAGCAGACGAAGAACCTCCTGGTGTCGTACTCGCCGAAGAAGCTGGGTTTCTTCCGGACGTGCACGAAGGACGCCCGGCCGAGGCCGGTACCCGTCGGGCGCCCTTCCGGGCGCGCTGCGCAGGGCCGCGGATCCTCACGTGCCGACGGGAAGTCCCAGCACCGGCGCGGGTCCGCGGTGCGCCCCGCTGCCGGTGTCCGCCCCGGAGAGCTGCCCGGTGTCCGTCCGGACGATCAGCGGGCCCTTTCTTCGACGACCGTCCGCGACGTCAGCGGCCGTTCATATGCATGACGGCTTCCGGGTAGCGGGTTCCCGCCACCGCTTCCGGGGGCAGCGTTTCGTCCAGCCGCCGGAGGTCCTCGGCGTCCAGCACCACGTCCACCGCCGCGAGGTTCTCCTCCAGCGTGACCCTGCGCTTGGTCCCGGGGATCGGCACGATGTCTTCGCCCCGGTGGAGCAGCCATGCGAGAGCGATCTGGGCCGGCGTCGCCTCCTGCCTCGCGGCCACTTCACGCACCACCGATGCCGCGGCCGTGTTGGCGGTGAAGTTGTCCCCCTGGAATCGGGGGTCGTGGCGGCGGTAGTCCGATTCCGGATACTCCTCCGCCGGCCGCGCCGTGCCTGTCAGGAACCCACGCCCCAGAGGCGAGTAGGCCACGAGACCGATTCCCCGCTCCCGGATCGCCGGCAGAATCTCCTGCTCGATGTGGCGCTCCCACAGCGAGTACTCCGTCTGGAGCAGGGCCACCGGACAGACCTCGTGGGCGCGGGCGATCGTTCCCGCACCGGCTTCCGACAGGCCGAAGTGGAGGACTTTTCCCGCTTGGATGAGCTCACCGACCGTGCCGGCCACCTCCTCGATCGGGACATCGAGGTCCACGCGGTGCTGATAGAGGACGTCGATGCGGTCCGTTCTCAGCCGCTCCAGGCATTGGTCGACCACGGTGCGAATGTGCGCGGGCCTGCTGTTCAGAGCTCCGCGCCGTGTTCCTTCGTACTCCCACCCGAACTTCGTCGCGATGACCGCCTCCTCCCGGCGGCCACGGAGTGCGCGGCCCAGGAGTTCTTCGTTGGCGAAGGGGCCGTACGACTCCGCTGTGTCGAAGAAGAAGCAGCCCCGTTCGAGTGCCCGGTGGATCGTCGCGATCGACTCCCTGTCGTCCGGAACCCCATAGGTCTGGCTCATTCCCATGCAGCCGAGCCCCAGTGCGGAGACTTCCGGGCCGGCGCCGTTCGGCCGACGCCGCGGAATCAGTGACGAGTTCAAATCCAGGGCCCTTCCCTCAGGTTCCCGTGGTTGTTCTCCCGACCCTCGGATCCGTCTTTCCTGCTGCGCATCCTAGAATCCGGGCATCTGATCCGGACCGAAGTTACGGAACCAACTCCCCGGTTGTCAACGAGAATTCTCACGGAGACCGCATATGAAAAGGGACATGAACGCACAAGACCCACACCTTGAGCAACAGGAAGGTGAACCGTCCCCCCGTTTTGGTGCGGCCCTGCGTTCGGATGCCCGGCGCAACCGTGCCCGGGTGCTGGAGGCCGCCCAGGAAGCGTTCGCCTCGGAGGGCCTCGGCGTGCCCCTGGACGAGATCGCCCGGCGCGCGGGAGTGGGTTCCGGGACTGTCTACCGGCACTTCACGAGCAAGGAAGCGCTGTTCGAAACGATCGTCCTCGGCCGCCTCGAACAACTCGCGGACCAGGCGGAGAAGTTGGCGGACTCGGACGACCCCGCTGCGGCGTTCTTCGAGTTCCTCTCCCTGACCATCGAGGAAGGCGGCGTGCGCAGGGACATGGTGGACGCCCTCGCCGGGGAGGACGTCGAAGCTTCGGCCGCCGTGCCCCGGGCGAGGCGCCGTCTTCGTCGGAGCATCGGCAAGCTGCTCTTCAATACACAACAGGCCGGAGCCGTCCGCGACGACATCAGCGTCGCCGACCTCATGGCCCTGATCACCGGGCTGATACTGGCCCGCAATCGCAACGACGGCGGCGCGGCCGTGCCACAACGGGTACTGAGCGTCGTGTGCGACGGCCTGCGGTACGGCTGCGCGAACGATGTCGCCGCAGTACCGCCCGGTCGGCCGGACGACACGGGCCGCGGCGAACGGTGACGCCGTCCCGGCCGACCGCCCGTTCGAGAAGGCGCACCGTTCAGGCACGCGGAACGACGCCACAGCCGGCCGGCGGCTGCCTGTGGCGTCGGTTCCGCTTGATCACTGCGGGGCAGCGCCCAGCGCGTGCACCGGCGCATGGACCGGATCTCGGCGCTGCTCGGCCCGCGGTGGCGCCACGGCGACCACGCGTTGCAGGCCCATCCGGCCCTCACCATGCGACGAACGGCCGGACAGGGCCCCGTCCGCGCGTGCTCGCCCGGTCGTCCGCCAGTCCATGCGTTCGGCCCCGGTGCGCTCCTGGCCCCGCGGACCGCGCACCGGTCCGGTGCCGCTCAGCTCGTGATGGGTTTGGTGCGGGAGCAGTTGGTGAAGTCCTTCCAGGGGCGCATGCCGTCCGGGCCCGGTGCGCCGGCGTAGGTGGGGTTTCCGGTCAGGGTCTGCTGACGGTGCTCGTGGGTGATGTCGATGCCGAAGAGTTTGAAGCCGATGCTGAACTGCCCGGCGGAGAGCCCGAATCCGATGCCGAGCGAGGCGTTCCACCAGTCGGTGTTCACCTTGTAGTCCAGCCGCTGCAACTGCCCCTTGTCGTGCAGCAGCCGCCGGAACGCGGACGCGTCCTGCGCCGGCGGCTCGGCCGTCGAGGAGGGTGACGGCATCGCTTCGTCGGCCGGGTTGCTGCCCCGCCCGCGCAGCCAGTCCTCGGCCGTGGTGCTGTCCTTCGCGTCGGAGAGGTCCAGTTCGGCGGCCTCGGTGTGCAGATCGGACTCCGTCTCGCCACCGCCGCCGCCGACGTCGATCGTCACCGGGCCCGCGTTGGCGCCCCCGCCGGAGGAGGCGCCCTCGTTGCCCCCGCTCTCCTGACTCGTGGTGATCTTCATCTTCTGCGGATGGTGGGCATCGCCGGCCTTCTCCTCACGGTCGTACGCCTCCGCGTCGTAGGTGACGGCGACCTGCTGCATCCGCGAGCCGGCGGCCTGACCTCCCGGGCCGACCGATCCGTTGAGCGAGAAGGTGTGGACGAAGGTGATCCTTCCGGAGTCCGGGCCGGTCTTGTGACGCATGACGACCACGTCCTTGCTGAGCGCCCCCGACACACCCTCGGCGGAGACGTTGCCGACGCTCCTGGTCTCCGGCACGTCCTTGATGATGCTGGTGGACTGGGCGTTCCTGATGAGCTTGTCGAGTGCCTCGCCCCTGGCGCCCGGGTTGTTCTTCGTCACCTCGTCGGCGATGGTCTTCCGCAGGGCGCGACCTCCTTGTCGTTCTTGGCGTACTTGCCGCCGAAGCTGACGCTGCCCGATGCCTCGGTGGTGGTCCTGGTGATGTCGATGTCCGGGGCGCGCTCCGGATCCACATCGGGCTTTTCCTTGTCGGCGTGGTAGCTGCAGATCATGCCCAGTTCGGAGGCGCGCGGGCCGGTCTTGTTACGGCACTTCTCCGCCTTCTTGAGGTACTCGGAGAACTGCTTCGCCTCTTCCAGGTTGGCCGCGAGGTCGGCGTTGGGGTCGTCCGACTTGTGCGTGTTGAACATCCACTGCCCGCCGCTGCCGCTGCCGCGTATGTAACTGCCGCTGAGCGACGCGCCGCCGCCCCACTTCTTCAGGCCGGGAATGCTCGCGCCGATCGAGGCCGAGACACCACCGCCGGTGGTACTCATCCGCTCCAGGGTGACCGAACCGTCGGACCACTGGGAGAGTTTCACCTGCTCCGAGTGGCTGATCTTGATGAACAGGATCTGGACGACGACGGTGTCCTTCGTGTCGTCCGCGGCCAGCAGGCAGCGGGCGGGCTGGAACGAGTCCTTCGCGTCCGGCGCGTCCGGTCCGGGGGACTGCGCGGGAATCACATCCCCGCCGGTCTCCTGCTCCCCCGGTGCCGGTGAACCCTCGTCTCCCGTATCGGAACCCTGCGTCGCCGGTGGGCCCTGCCCCTCTCCGGCAACGTTGTCAGAGTCGCAGGAACCGCCGCCCCCGGCGACCTGCATCAGCCGGCACAGGGCCTTTTCGAAGCCCCCGTCGAGGTTGGCCGCCACACTCACGGTCACGATCGCACCGATCAGCAGCGACACCGCGGTGATGAGGCCGAGATACTCGATCCCGGTCTGACCACGTTCGGTCGTCCTGCTCGTACTGCCCCTTGTGCGCACGCCTGCCACCCCCGTGCCTCGCTCTCGGCCCCCGTCTGCGGTGGCAGCGTAGAAGCGATGGAACCGGTTACGAGAGGGCCGGCAGACCCAGGTCCGGACCTATCGTTCCTGGGTCCGGACCCAGGTCCGGACCCAGGTCACGGGCGGTGCGTGCCACGGCCTCCGCCCTGCGGCTGCGGACCGTCGCGTCGAAGCGCCGGGACCGGGCCGCGAACACAGTGCCGCTCGGCTCGGCCGAAGCGGGCGGCACATGCGCCGCTTGGACACGGTGTCGTCGTGTGGCAGGGTGCCGCTTCGTGACAGAGACAGACAGCATCCGGATCCTCCCGCTCTCCGAAGACCCGTCGCTGATCTCCCGCGTGTACGAGATCAACGACTCCTGGCCCGTCTTCACGCCCCACGACATGGCCGCGAGCGCCTTGTTGAGCCGGGTTCCGGAGGAGTTCCCGCAGTACTGCGTGGCGGCGGCGGACGGCGGCCGGGTCGTCGCGCGCGGACTCGCCGTGCCGTTCAACTCCGTGCTCGACGGACGTGAGGAGCTGCCCGACCAGGGCTGGGACCGGGTGCTGACATGGGCCTTCCGTGACCGGCAGCACGGGAACGCTCCGACGGCGGCCAGTGCGCTGGAGATATCGGTGGACGCCGACTACCTCGGCCGCGGCCTGTCCTACCGCATGCTCGCCGCGCTCCGCCTGGCGGTGGGCCGGCAGGGGCACGACGCCCTGCTCGCGCCGGTCCGGCCGACGGCCAAGCACCTGGATCCGCACGTCCCCATGACCGAGTACCTCAGCCGTCGTCGCGACGACGGACTGCCGGCCGACCCCTGGGTGCGGGTGCACGTCAGGGCCGGCGGCACCATCGAGAAGGTCGCTCCCTCGTCGATGACGGTCAGCGGTTCGCTGGCCCAGTGGCGGCGGTGGACCGGTCTCCCCTTCGACCGGGACGGCTGCGTGGAGGTCCCCGGTGCCCTGGCACCGGTGCACTGCGACACCACGCACGATCACGCCGTCTACGTCGAACCCAACGTCTGGATCCGGCACGGCGGACAGCCCCTGACCGCCTGACAGCACACTGCCCGCTACGACAGCGCTTCGGCGACCACGGAGGCCGCTTCCGCGACGAGTGCGTTGTCGTACTCGGCGTCCTCCTGAAACCGGTTCGACAGGATCGCCACGACAACGGGGGCGCCGTCGGGGCGCCACACCACGGCGATGTCGTTGCGCGTGCCGTAGCTGCCTCCGGAGCCAGTCTTGTCGCCGACCACCCAACCCCTGGGCATCCCGGCCCTGATGAGTTCGGCTCCGGTCATGTTGGTCCGCAGCCATTTCGTCAACTGCGCGCGTTCGCCATTGCCGAGCAGGTCTCCGAGGACGAACGCGCGCAGATCGCCCGCGAGTGCCCGCGGTGTGCTGGTGTCGGACATGGCACCCGGGGACCACCGGTTGAGCTCCGGTTCGCCGTGTTCCATCCGGGTCACGTCGTCACCGATGCCCGCGAGTACGGCGTCCAGTCCGCGAGGACCGCCCAGCCGGTCGAGGAGCAGGTTCGCAGCGGTGTTGTCGCTGAAGCGGACGGCGGCGTCGCACAGCGCGCTCAGACTCATCCCGGTCCCGACATGCTTCTCGCTCACCGGAGAATCGCTGACCAGGTCCTCCTCCGAGTATTTGACCACCTCGTCCATTCCGCCCAGCGAGTACTTGCGCAGTACGGCCCCGGCGGCCAGCGCCTTGAACGTGGAGGCATGGGCGAAGCGCTCACCGTCGTTGTGTGTGACTTCGCGACCGGTGCCGGTGTCGATGGCATAGACGCCCAGCCGGGCATCGTACTTGCGCTCAAGGTCCTTGAACTGCCGGGCGAACCGATCCGGGGCGAACGGTTTCGCGCTCGCGGCCGGTCCCGTCGCCCCGGTGTGCGGGGAGGACGCCGCCGGGGACGCGGAGGGCCCTGGCCGGGCGTCCTCTCCGCCGCACGCCGCGATCGGGACGAGCGCGAGCGCGGCCAGCGCACCAAGAAGGGCACGCCGGGCACTGCTGTGCTTCTGCATGGGTCCGAACCTCCAGGGCGACCGCGGGCAGGGGCGCATGGGGGATGGGGCGGCAACTCCCCATCCCGGGGCGGTCTTGGGTGCCGGGCCCACCCTCGCCGTCCGACGGCCATGCGGTCCAATACGCTCGGACGCGGTTTCATGCCGATCTGACATAGGGTGCGGGCTGTGGATCTGGTCGGAGCATGTCGGGCGTTCATCAGCGTGAGCGAGCACGGCAGTTTCACCGTAGGAGCAGCCGCCGCCCGGATGTCCCAACCGGTGGCCAGCCGTCGTGTCGCCGCCCTGGAGGAACGCTTCGGCGAGCAGCTGTTCGAGCGCATGTCACGGCGGGCCGTCCTCACCCCCTTCGGCCGCGAGATGCTTCCGGCGGCCAGGCAGCTCGTCCAGGCCGCCGATGTGCTGCTGGACGAGGCAGAGGCCTCGAAGGGCAAGCCCTGGCGGCTCGCGGTGCCCGGTCTCTGTTCGACGGCCGCTCTCGCCCGTCTGATCGCGGAGGCACGGGAGCACGGCATCACCCTCGATCTCCGGACCGCCGCGCCGGCACGGCGCATCGAGTTCATCCACGCGCAGTCGGTGCGCGCCGCGCTGCTCGCGGTGCCCTCGGACGAGGCGACGTGGTCCGTACCGCTCGGGCTCGCCGGGGTCCAGGATCCCGGTGTGCGGCGCGTCTACATCGAAACGTTGCGGATGGGGCGGGCGTCGCCGGGCCCGGCCCGCCGTATCTGGATCCAGCCGGAGGACGACGTGCCGCACATCCGTGACCCGCTGACCCGGCTGCGGGACGCGGTGGGCCTGCGGCCCGCGCAGCTCATTGCCGCCACCGACCTCCCGACCGCGGCGGCGGAGGTGCTCCGCACGCGCGATCTGCTGCTGTGCTCGCCCGCGCAGGCCGAGGAATTCGCGTTGCACTGGCGGCCGGTCGGTGAGGTCGCGCTCAGCCGGGGGTTCGCGCTCGTCGCCGCCGCAGGCGGCAATCCACAACACATCGAGGCACGGCTGGGCACGGCCATCGGCCGCTGCCTGGGTGCGGGCAGCGGGGCGGGCGGCACGGCCGACGGCGCGGAAAGGACTACGGCATGAGCACCGAGACGCTGCTGAGCGAGATGCGCCGGCAACTGCACGAGGGCGGACTGCACGGCTGTCTGCTCGTCCGGGACCTCCACACCGGGGAGGAGGTCGGGATCGCCCCGGACACCCAGTTGCCTTCCGCGTCCCTGGTCAAGGTTCCGCTCGCGCTGGCGACGGCCGAGCGCATCCGGCGGGGCGAGCTCGACGGGGCGACGACGATCGAGGTGCGGCCCGGGCGTACGACCACACCGGGCCCCACGGGGCTGAGCCGGTTCCGCCACCCCGTACGGATCGCCATCGACGACCTGCTCTACATGAGCACCTGCGTGAGTGACGGCGTGGCCGCCGACGTGCTGTTCGATCTGACCCCGCCCGCCCAGGTCACCGGCATGCTGCGTGAGTTCGGGCTCCGTGGCATCACCGTCCGGCACAGCCTCGACGAACTCTCCGACACCCCGCTGGAACGCTTCGACGCCTCCCAGGCCCATCTGGCGCTCTCCCTCGCCATCGACGCCGGCACCGGCGGTCGCGGGCATCGGGTGCCGCAGCTCGACACCACACGTGCCAGCTCCGGCAGCGCGCGTTCGTACGTCGAGCTGTTGCAGGCTCTGTGGACGCCGTCGGCGATCCATCCCGAAGTGGCCGAACGCGTACGCGCCCTGATGGCCCACAACCTGATCCGGCACCGGCTCGCCCCCGACTTCACCTCGGACGCCTCCACCTGGTCCTCCAAGACCGGCACCCTCCTCAACCTCCGGCACGAGATCGGTGTCGTGGAGCACTCCGACGGCCAGTCGTTCGCCATCGCCGCGCTGACCGAGTCACTCGTCCCGGCCAGTGCGCAGCCCGGCGCGGACGCGCTGATGGCGCAGGTGGCCCGCACGCTGCGGGATCACCTCCGCCAACGCTGACGGCCGGCGGGCCGCTGCCGGAACCGCAGCCCGCCGGGCGCGCGACAGCTCGGCCGGGGAACGGCGCGCGGCCGCGTCTCAGGCGTGAAACCCGTTGCACACTACGGACGTGTACTTCGTCGGCCCGCCCTCGACGTGGTAGAGCACCACGGTCCAGTCGCCCCTGTCGTTCCCGACCGGGATCGCGTCCACGGTGCGCTTGCCGAAATGGGCGCGGAAGTCGTCCGGATACTTGAGCTTGATGGTTCCGCCGGAAGTCCAACGGGAGTAGAGGTCGACGGGCTTGCTGGTGAAGCCGATGCCCTTGCTCACCGATCGAAGGGGCCGTCCGGTGGCACGGTCCGTCTCGTGCGGGGGCCGTACCCCCACGGATATGTAGTACGGCGCGGGCCGTTTCCCCGCTCCGGCGTCCTTGGGACGCATCTCCAGCGAGGCGATGTCCGAACCGGTGGTGTGGGACACGGCGGACTGCAGGCCCGTCGGCGGTGAGGAATCGACGATGCTGGAGAGGTCGCAGGAGCCCATGCCCTGTGACGCCTGCTGCGGGTCGTCGGACAGGGTCCAGCGGTCCCGCGAGACACGATCGTTCACGATGTGGTCCGGCGGCCGGCTGTCCGATTCGCCGGTGGACGGCTTCGGCTCGGCCGGCTTCGACTTCTCCGGCTTCGACTTTTCCGGCTGCCCGGACACGGTCACCTCCGTCGCGGGGCCGGCGCCGGTGTCCCGCCCGTCCGACTCCGGGAGCAGCCAGACCGTGACCGGTACCGCGAGCGCCACCGCGCAGACGGCGAGCCAGGCCCTGCCCCGCGCCCCCTGACCGGGACGCTTCTCCGGACCCGGCCGGTCGTCCGGTGTGGTGCCCGACGCCCCGGTGGGTGCGGCGCTCGCGGCCCGATCCGCCAACTGGACGTCCGGCTCAGGGTTCACAGGCCGTGCCCGCTCCCCCGTCCCCGGCAGGCGCGTCGTCTCGGCCTCGCTCCCGCTCCCGGTTTCGGCCCCCGTTCCGGTCTCCGGCAGGGGTACGGAAACGGGTTCGGCGGTGCGTGCCAGCATCCGGTAGTGGGCGTCCGTCGCCAGCGGCGAGTCCACCGCGCACCGGGCGATCACGGAGGCCGGATCCGGCCGGTCCGCCGGATCCTTGGCAACGCACTGCCGGATGAGATCGGCCGTCGCGGGCCGGACCCCTGCCAGGTCTATCTCCTCGTGCACGGTCCGGTAGCTCACCGCCGCCGGTTCGCCCGTGCCGTACGGGGGCCGGCCCGTCGCCGCGTACGCGAGGGTCGCGCCCAGGGCGAAGACATCGGCGGCCGGGCCCACCTCGTTGCGCAGCAGTACCTCGGGGGCCGTGTAGCCGGGGGTCCCCGAGACCATTCCGTCCCGGGTGAGGATCGTCTGCTCAAGCCCTCGCGCGATGCCGAAGTCGATCAGTTGCGGCCCCTGTGGCGAGAGGATCACGTTGTGCGGCTTCACGTCCCGGTGCGTGACTCCGTGGGCGTGGACGGCGGCCAGGCCCTCGGCGAGCGCGGCGAGGAGTCTCAGGGCGCTGTCCGGCGGGAAGGGGCCGCTCGTGCCGACGGCGTCGCGCAGGGTGGGTCCGGCCACGTACTCGGTGGCCAGCCAGTAAGGGGGTGCGTCGAGCGAGGCCTCGATCAACTGCGCCGTGTAGGCGCTGCGTACGGCCTCGACGGTCGCGGTCTCGCGCCGGAAGCGGGCCAGCGATTCGGGGTGGTCGCTGATCTCGTCGCGGATGACCTTCACGGCCACCAGCCGTCCGCCGGGTGACCTGCCGAGATACACCTGTCCCATGCCACCCGCACCGAGACGGGCGAGCAGGTGGTAGGCGCCCATGCGCACGGGGTCCTGAGGTCTCAGTGCATCCACGGCATGACTGTGCCACAAGTGCGCACGCGTCGGAGCGGCGGACTACAACTCGTGATCGGATCGATCGACGTCAACAGGCGGGAGTGGTGGGCCGATTGACGTCAGGCCGGTTCGGGGACGGTGAGGCCGGGCACCGGCCGGTTGTTCCGGTCATCGGTGAACGGCGCGGTCGCTCCCTCGTGGTGCGGCCCGCCAAGGGGCCGGAGTGGAACATCACGGCGTGCCGTCGCAGGGAGCGGTCGGAAGGGAATCGGCCGACCGGCGTCCGGGGGGCAGGCCCCCGGGCCTTCCAGCATGCGCCTGGACACATCCGGCTCAGTAGGCGGAGTTGACGTTGTCGATGGATCCGTAGCGGTCGGCGGCGTAGTTGGCGGCCGCGGTGATGTTGGCGACGGGGTCGGTGAG
>NZ_JBEYFB010000066.1:0-31432 GCF_040634135.1 Streptomyces sp. NPDC007164 | reverse complement strand
CGCGAAAGTGCTGGAAGCAGATACCGATGCCTTCGTTGCGCGCGGCGGTCGCATCATGCATCCGACCAGGCCGCAGAGCATCGGTCCATAAGGTGAGGCCCCGTCCGGACGGACCGCCCCGGCTCTGACGGCAAGCAGGAGGGTGACCCCGACAAGGCCGCGGCAGCCATTCTCACCGCCCTCGCCGCAGAGAGGACGCCACTGCGACTGCCGCTCGGCAACGATGCGACCGACGCGATCCAGGCCCACCTGGAAGCGGCCCGTGCCGAAACACTCCTGTGGGAGAAGGTCAGCCGCAGCACAGCCTTCGACCGCTGAGCAGCGCGGCCGGCCTTACCGGCGCCCACAAGTCCGGCGCCCACAAGTCCGACGGCGACAGGACGCCGGGGAGGGGCGCGCCGGGGACGACGGGGGCGGCCCGTTGTTCCCCGGCGCCGGGGAACGTCAGGCGCGCCACTCGGCCGTGCGCTCGGGGGACGCCTCGGCGAGCGCCTTGCGGATGGCCTCCACATCGCCCTGATGGCCGTAGACAGGTGTGCCGGGCTGCTGACGCCAGGACTCGTCGAGGCCACCGGCGTCCACGGTGTCGAAGCCGAGTTCGTCGATGAGATCGCGTACGACCTGTTTGGCCGCCGCTTCGTCACCGGCCACCGGCAGCGCCTGACGGCCGGGGCTGCCCTTGGGGAGTCCGTTGGAGAGGATGTCCTGGGCGTACGTCCCGTTGAACGCCTTGATCACCGGGTGGCCGATCTGCTCCTCGGTCCACCGGCTCTCGGGCTTGCCGTCCTCGATCTCGGCGATGCGGCCGTCGCGTTGCTGGGGGTAGTAGTTGCCCGTGTCGATGACTGCGGCCCCGTCCGCGGCGCCGTCGATCAACCCGGCGGGCAGATCGGGAACGGCCTTGAGCGGGACGGTGACGACAACGACCCGGGCTCCCCGAGCCGCTTCCGACGCGTCGACCGCAGTGGCTCCGGTCTCCTCGGCGAGCGCGGAGAGCGTCTGCGGGCCGCGCGAATTGGCGATGGACACCTCGTGACCCAGTGCGGTGAGGCGCCGGGCGAGGTTTCCGCCGATGTTGCCCGCTCCGATGATGCCGATCTTCATGGATCCGACCTTCCGAAGGTGACTGCGGTACGTGATGTGGTCTCGCCGATTCATCAACTACCCGTTTCCGGCCCATATTCCTGGCAATGGCAAAACGATTCGCCCGTTCATCCGAAGGATGGGAACGACCGAGTGCGGGCACGTACAGAAAGAGAACGGAAGCGCTCATCCCACTTGAAGGCGGTGCCCATGCTCCATGGCGTCGATGTCAGTTCCCATCAGTCGTCCTTCGACACGGACGGACTGGACTTCGTCTTCATAAAGGCCACCGAGGGCCGCTCGTACGTCAATCCACACCTTTCGGCGCAGGTGAAAAGGGCCAGGGACGCCGAGTGCGTGCTCGGCTTCTACCACTTCCTCTGGCCGGGGAACATCACCGCCCAGGCCGAGTACTTCGTGAGCAAGGCCCCGGAGAAGGCGGGCGATCTGCTCGCCGTCGACTGGGAGGAGAACGGCGAAGGCACGCGGGCCGGCAACGCCGAGAAGGACCGCTTCATCCGCGAGGTCAAACGCCTGCGGCCGCACCACAAGGTTCTGCTGTACTGCAACCGCTATTTCTGGCTGAACCACGACACCACGTCGTACGCGGGGGACGGCCTCTGGATCGCCGACTACGTGACCGCGGGGAAGCCTCGGATCAAGGCGTCCTGGCGTATCCACCAGTACACCGACCACCCGATCGACAAGGACGTCGCCGCCTTCTCCTCACGGGCGGCCATGCGCAGCTGGGCCAAGGGGTAGACGCCGCGGGACCGGGCACATGAGCGGTGCGGTCCGGACCGTGCCGGGCGGGGCGCACTGCCATTAGTGGGTGAAGACCTATGATTGGTGCGTGCCTAAGACAGTGCCGATGAGCGAGACCCCGCCCAGCCTCCTGGGACTCACGACCTACCTGCTGTCCAAGACCGGCAAGGCGGCGCGGAGCCGACTTGCGGCGCGACTGGCCGAACGCGACCTCCGGCTCTGGCACATGGCCGTACTGTCGGCGCTCACCGACTTCGGCCCCCACGTGCAACGGGAACTGGCATCGAGGCTCGGGATCGACCGGAGCGACATCGTCAAGATCGTGGACGATCTCGCGCTGGCCGGTCTCGTCGACCGAGCCCGGGACGCCGCCGACCGCCGCCGGGTGACCGTCACGCCCACCCCGGCCGGCCGTGCCGTGCTCGCGGAGCTCCAGGACGATGCGCGAAACGAGCAGGCCGCAATGCTCGCCCCCCTGAACGCACGCGAACAAGCCCAGCTTGCAGGGCTGTTGAAGCGTGTCCACGCCCATGTTCACGACAGCCCCGCAGCATCGAATGTCCACGACGGCTCCGAAGCCTCAAGGCCAGGTCGCTGACCGAATCCCCGGGGCCGGTACGGCACACTTCTCGGGTGACCACAGCCGCGGCTCAGCCGCCTCGCGACCGCGCGCTCGGGCGCGGAATCACCACCCTCATTCCGCAGGCCGCCACGGCCACCCCGGCGGAACAGGCCGCGGCCGTACTGACGGCGATGCAGAGCGTTCCGGTCCGTGTGGGCGTGCTCCAGGCGGCCGTGGTCCTCCTGGAGGAACGAGTGCGTGCGACGCAGGACGACGCGGAACGCGCGGCCGCCGCGACGACGGTCGCCATGCTGCGCAGCGCGATCGGCCGGGCCGGCTGACCCCGTCGGCCTACCCGGCCGGCTGATCGGACTGCCTGATCGGGTCGATTGGCCGGGCGGCTCTGTCGGGCCGACTGGTCGGATGCCATCAGCGGCTCCGGCCGTCGGGCCCGCAGTCGCTACCGCCGGCCCGACACCTCGGAGTCCGCCTCGCCGATCCCGTTGCCGCATCGGCCCCATGCAGGTGGTGGAGGTCGGCGTGTCGGGCACACGCGATCATCCGACGCGAGCATAGGTGCCCGCGCCGAGTGGCGGGCGACGGGTCCGGCGGCGGAAAGGGGCAGGCGCGACCGGGGCGGGAAGGGCCTGACGCCCAACTGCCGGGATACGTCCCCTCATTGGCATGGACCTGATAGGCGTGCTGCGTTACAGTCCGTTTGCGGCACACTCTGAGAGCGCTCTCAGATCGGAGCTCTCGGACGTCTGCTGTTCCTCCCCCACGATGCCGGAACAACAGAAGGGCCATTGCCTTGAGATGTATCAATGCGCTGCGTACGAGCCTGGCTGCCGCACTTGTCGTCGGAGCCTGGGCGACCCTGGGTCTTGCCTCCGGCCCGGCGTCCGCCGCCGCCGTGGACCCGCCGCCCGGGACACCCCGTTCCGCGACCGGTGAGGCGCCGGCGTCCGAAGGGCTGCTCTCCGCGATGCGGAAGGACTTCGGTCTGACAGAAGGCCAGGCCAAGGCGAGGCTGGCCGCGGAGAAGACGGCGACCGCCGTACAGGGCAAGGCGCGACGCGTCGCCGGATCGTCCTATGCCGGTGCCTGGTTCGACCCGGCCACGAACCGGCTCACCGTAGCAGTCACCGACAGCCGGAAGTCGGCTGCCGTGCGCGCCTCCGGCGCGTCCGTCCGGCTGGTGCGCCACACTGCACGGCAGCTCGACGCGGCCAAGGCGCGGATCGACGGGCTGACGGCACCGGCGGGTGTCAGCAGCTGGCACGTGGACCCGAAGGCCAACCGGGTCGTCGTCGACGTTGTCGCTTCGGCAGCGGATGACAACGATGTCCGATCTTTCGTCGAACGGGCCCGCAAAACTGGCCCCGTAACGGTGACGCAGACTCCCGAGGGGTCCAGGACCTTCGCTGCCGGAACCGTGGGCGGCGACCCCTACTACACGGGCAATGTGCGATGCTCCATCGGCTTCTCCGTGTACGGCGGCTTCGTCACGGCGGGCCACTGCGGACAGGCCGGCGCGGCGGTCAGCGGCTGGGACCGTTCGGCCATCGGCAACTTCCAGGGTTCGTCCTTCCCCGGCGACGACTACGCCTGGGTCAGTGTCGGCAACGGCTGGTGGACCGTCCCCGTCGTACTCGGCTGGGGCACCATCTCGGACCAACTGGTGCGGGGCTCCGCAGAGGCACCCATCGGCGCCTCGATATGCCGCTCCGGCTCCACCAGCCACTGGCACTGCGGCAATGTGCTGGCCACGAACGAAACCGTGAACTACAGCCAGGGAGCGGTTCACCAGATGACCAAGACGAGCGTCTGCGCCGAGCCGGGAGATTCCGGTGGCTCGTTCATTAGCGGCGACCAGGCCCAGGGAGTCACTTCCGGCGGCTGGGGCAACTGCACCAATGGCGGGGAGACCTGGCACCAGCCGATCAACGAGATTCTGAACCGATACGGGCTGACACTGCACACAGCCTGACGGTACGAAGGTCCGGCTGAAACCCGGTCCGCCCGAATCCCACTGCGAGGGCCTGCCGCAGCACGAGTGCGATCGCTCGAATGCGGCAAGCCCTTCATGCGGTCCCACCGGTCGCCCGGATTTCACGCGGCTGTGCCACCACGGCTGTCGAGCCCGTGTCACCGACGAGAGCGTCGGGTGATGAGCCCGAAACCGAGGGGAACGGGTTCAGGCTTCCGGACGAGCGCGCCACTCGCCAGGGGCCCCGGGGCGTCTCGCGGAGTGCTCCGGGGCTCCGGTGGGTACGCCGATGGCCGTGTCCACCGGCACGTCCCAGGTGCTCATCCCCTCGGCGTCGGCCCGGGCCTGCAACTGTTCGAGTACGCGGTGCCCGGTGCCGTCCCGGTGTCAACGCCGGAAGAGGCCGCACACCGTCTGCCGAGAACCGTACGGCTCGGGCAAGTCCCGCCGAGGAGCATCGGTACGGGTGGGCCGGCGTACGCCGGCCATCAGCTGCCGCTTGGTATGCACCGGCAGCCGTCCGGGTCTCCTCCCGGCCGGGCGCAGCGGCGCAGGCTTCGCCCATGGAAACACGCCCCGGGCGAGCAAGGCCGCGAGTCAACGCCGACGGAAGGTTCTGTCAGGCGCTCTCCCGGATGATGAGGGTGGGATGCAGCGGGGGCGTGGCCGGTGGTCTGTCGCCATGGATGCCACACACGATGACCTGGGCGAGGTGGGTGACGAGCACGTCCTGGCCGTGATCGATGGCCGTCAGTGGGGGGTCGGCGAACGGGCCAAGCGGGATGTTGTCGGCTCCGATCACCGCGAGGTCCTCCGGCGCCGAGATGCCGAGGTGGCGCATGGCGCTCAGGAGAGCGAAGGCGTAGTCGTCGCTGTAGACGCACACGGCGGTCACGCGGTCGTCGGCAGCGACGCCCCACCAACTCCGGAGCGCGGCCGCGACGCCTTCCGGCGTGAGGTCGGTGCTCTCTACGCGCGGCCGGTCGAGACCGAGGTCGAGACACGCAGCCTCGGCTCCCTCGATCCGCAACCGGCGGAAGAGCTGGTCGTGCTCGGCTCTGGGCGCGAGGAATCCGATTCTCCGGTGCCCCTGTGCGGCCAGATGCTCCACTTGGAGCGCACCCACGAGGCTGCCGCGCGCGAGCAGCGGGTTGTCGGAGTGTTCCTCATCCCACAGGAGCCCCTGGGCGACGAAGATGCCGGTGCTCTCCATCGATGACCGCTCGCCCCTGCCCACGTCGTCCAGGAGCAGGACGGCCGCCGGCATGGTCGCCTGCCACAGCTCGCCGACGGGCATCCCCTGTTTCAGCCGACGGATGACCGGCTGGAGGTTCAGCTGTTCGAGCTGCTCGGTGAGGCCGTCCACGAATCCCGACATCGCGTACCCCAGAGGCCAGTCGGGGAGCACGATCAGTACGAGGTTCGACCGCCCGAGACGTAGTGTGCGGGCGGCTGCGGAGGGGGTGTAGTTCAGCTCGCGGGCGGCTTCGAGAACACGGCGTCGGGTCTCTTCGGGTTCCGCGTCAGCGACTTGTTGTTCAGCACATAGCTGACGGTGGCCTGCGACACCTGAGCCGCCTCTGCCACCTGCCTTGCCGTAACTCGGGCAGTTCCCATTCAGCGCCTTGTCATCGGATGCGGTTCTCGCGCCAATCCTACCGAGTTGAGTTGCTGGCACGGGGAGCGGCTTGCACCTTGCTGATACGTATCAGCGCTTATACGTATCAGCTACTGTTCCCGAGGACGGGAGAGCCATGAATCACCTCAATGAAAGCCCGCCGCAACTCGTTGTCCCGCCCGCCAGAAGTCCGCACCCCCCGGGCGGTCGGCGCGCGACCAACGACGCATAGCGGCCCGGCGTGTCACCGACGGTGAGCGCGGGGTTCATCCTCATCTACGCCTTGGCGTCGTTCGGTGCCCTACTGGTACTGCTCACGCCGTCCCTGGAGAGCCTGGCACTGCGGATCAACGCGTCCGTGCCGGTCGACGAGGCACCGGGCGTACTCGGAACCGTTCTGGCCATCGGCCTCGTCCTTCAAGTGCTGGCACTCCCCGTCATCGGGCGCCTCAGCGATCGCACCCGTTCGAGGTTCGGCCGGCGTCGCCCCTGGATCGTTCTCGGGTTGACCGGCCTCCTGGCCGGAGCCCTCGTCATGGCGCTGGTGCCGAACATGATCGGCCTGACGATCGGCTACGCCGTCGTGTCGGTGTCGGGCAGCTCCTGCGTCGCGGCCCTGCTGGCCGTGATGTCGGACCGAGTGCCGGTCCGGCAACGCGGTCTGGTGTCGGCGTTCCTGGGGCTCGGAACGGTCGGGTCCCTGGTGGTCGGCTCCGTGATCGTGGCCCTCCTCCCGAGCAATTCGGGCGGCATGTTCGTCGTGCCGGCCATCGTCGGCGCCATCCTCCTCGCGCTCTTCGCGGCACTGATGAACGACCGGCCTTCGTCGAACGACGCCCCGTTTCCGAAGGTGACCACGGCCATGGTGATCTCCACCTTCTGGGTGAGCCCCCGCCGCCACCCCGATTTCGGCTGGGCCTACCTCAGCCGCTTCCTGCTCCAGCTGGCCTACGCGTTCCTGACGACTTACCAGGCGTTCTACCTGATCAGTCACCTGGGGACAGCGGCTGACGATGTGCCGGGAAAGGTGCTGACGGGAACCCTTCTCCTGGGAGCCGCCACGATCGTCTCCAGCGTCTTGGCAGGGCGGCTCTACGACAAGCTGGCGAGGCGGAAGGTCTTCGTGATCACGGCGGCGTTCATCACTGCGGGTGCCCTCCTCCTCATCGCGGGCGCGAACGACCTGACCTTGTTCTACGTCGGGCTGGTTCTCGGCGGCATCGGCTACGGCGGCTACACCGCCGTAGCCCTGGCGCTGGCGACCGACGTTCTTCCGAACCCCGACGATGCCGCGAACGATCTCGCCATCTTCAATACGGCGACGACCCTGCCTCAAGCGCTCGCGCCGGGCATTCTCGCGGTCGCCGCGCAGTCGTACTCCGTTCTCTACGTCGTCGCCGCTGCCGTCGCCGTCGTCGGCGGCTTCGTCATCTTCCGCGTGCGAGCGGTGCGATGAGCGCCGGCCAGACGCCGCCGCAGTCGGCCACCGAGCCCCTCTTCCAGCCTCCGGGCGGTCCGGTCATCGGATGGCGAGACGGCGCCGTCGTCCGCGCCACGGGCATCCCCTACGCCACTGCGGCGCGCTTCGACGCTTCCCACCCCCTCGACGACCGCGCCGAACCCTTCAGCGCACGAGGCTGGTCGCCGATGTGCCCCAGCCCGCGGATCCCATCGCCGACACGATGTTCGGAGTCGATCCGCGCGCTCTGCCCACGGACGAGCACTGCCAGCACCTGTCGATCACGATGCCGGCCCAGTCGAGTCCGGCCCTGCTTCCGGTCATGGTCTGGATCCACGGGGGTGGCTATGCCACGGGATCCGGCGACCTCGCCGCGATGGATCCGGCGACCTTGGTCGCCGAGCAGGATGTCGTCGTCACGGTCACCTACCGCCTGGGACTTCTCGGCTTCATCCAGTCGGAAAGCGGACCGAAGGCGAACCTCGGCCTGCCCGATCAGAGGGAGGCGTTCCGCTGGATCCGACGGAACATCTCCGCGTTCGGAGGCGATCCGCACAACGTCACCGCGTTCGGGCAGTCCGCCGGAGCCGCTGCCCTGGTGGATCTCATGGCGACGGAGAACGCAGCTTCCCTCTTCACGCGAGCCATCATCCAGAGCGCCCCTCTCGGCATCATGCGTGGCCGCGAGAGGCTCAATCGTGCCGTCTCCCGGCGCGCGAACGCGATCCGGGCCACGACACCGATCGCGGCGGTTGCAGATGTGCAGGCCGACGTCATCCGCGCGGGCGCGCCGTTCGGTCTCAAGAGCGGGATGCCATCGCTCCGCGGTACGGATATCCGCCCCTCCCGGCGGAGCACGATGTCGACGCCGCATGGAGGAAGACGGCTCCCCGCATCGATGTGCTCATTGGCAGCACCTCCGAAGAAGCGCGACTGTTCCTCCCGGTTCTCCCCGGGCCGGCCCGCTGGTTCCGGATGCCTCTCCTCGGCCGCATCCTCGAACGCGGCATCGTGGCCTTCTGCACCTGGGCGGTGTATTCGCGGGGAGCTCGCAAGTTCGCCCGACGTCACCGCCGGGCAGGCGGACGGGTGAGCAGGTAGGTCCTCTCCTGGTCGGCGGCGGGCAACCCGCTGGGCGCAGCCCACACCATCGACCTTCCGCTTCTCTTCGGCGACGAAGCGACTTGGGAGAAGGCCGCGCTGATCAAGGGGGCTTCGTGGAGCGATGTTCATGAAGACGGCCGCCTCCTCCGCGCAGCGTGGGCGAGCTTCGCCCGAGGCGAGCGCGTCGATCCCCTGGGCGGCACCCGTCGTTTTCTCCGCATCCGCTCGTGACGCCGGAAGCAGCACGGCTCTCGCCGAGGCCGTTCGCACCCCGCTCCTCATTGTCTGGTCCGGAGCAGTGAGCACGCGGCCGACCAGGCCGGCAATGTGCCCCCGCTTGTCGAGGTGGGCCGCGAAGTGAGCGTGCTCGTCCGAGTTCGGCAGGACGTCATGGACGTTCATACGACCGGCTCCTGGCGCACGACCAGGACTCGGTACTCGAACCGTGCTCCGGCGCGGACCGGGGACACCTGATGGGTTCCGGTGATCGCGCGCCATCGCGCCTGGGCGGATTCGACCAGATCGCACGCCATCGCAGGCGCGGCCGCCGCCGGGCTGCCCGCGCCTCCCGTGTCCTTGGTGCGGAGCTCGACTCTGAGGAAGGCCGACCCGATGGGGACGGTGCCCCGCCAACCCACCTCGGGCACGCCCGGCCAGGTGCTCGCCACACCCGACGACCGTGCCGCCGGGCAGCTCCTCTGCACAGGGTCCCCGGTCCCGCTGTAGGTTCTCTGCGATGACCTTGATGGAGACGCAGGGCCTCGCGTCGATGACTGACGAGGCACAGTTGTGTTGGAGGGCGCTGGGAGACACGTCCCGGCGGCCGGCCGTGGTGATGCTGCACGGGGGTCCTGGCCTGCCGGACTATCTGGACGGCATCGCCCCCATGGTCGCGGACCTTGTGCCCGTGTACCGGTACGACCAGCGTGGCACGGGCCGATCCCCGTGGCGGGGCCGCCACTCCTTCGCCCGGCACGTCGACGATCTTGCCGAACTGCTCGACGCATGGGACGTGCCCGAGGCCGTGTTGATCGGGCACTCCTACGGCAGCACCCTGGCCGGCCGGTTCTGCCTGAGGCACTCCGACCGGGTTGCCGCGATGCTGCTGATGTGCGGGCCGTTCGTGGGCGATTGGCGCAGTGGGGACCGAGCGGAGCGCGCTCGCCGGATGTCCGCGGCACAGCAGGAACGGCTCCGCGAACTGGAGGAGTTGCCGCACCGTACGGAGGAGCAGGAGGCCGAGCTGCTCACGCTGTCTTGGTTCACCGACCACGCCGATCCCGAGCGCGGATGGCACTGGGCCGCGCAGGGCGCCCGGCATCGTCGTCCCGTCAACTGGACGATGAACGGTGAACTCGGCAAGGAAGGGCGCGTGGACCCGCTCGATGGGCATCTTGCCGAGCTGCGCGCGTGCATGCCCGCGAGAGCGGAACTCCTCGGCGGAGCCAATGATCCCCGACCGTTTTCGGCGCTTGAATCGCTCGCGCTCCGGCTCGGTCTTCCGCTGACGAGGATCGAGGACGCAGGGCACGAGCCCTGGCTGGAGCAACCCGACGTCGTGCGCGCGCACCTGAGGCGATTCGTGCAGGGCGCGGTGAGCGCGACTCGGTCGACAGCTCGTGGCAGTGAATGAGACCTTGTTGCGTCTGAAGGCGTTGTTGTTCCAGTCGACTGCGGATGTCGTCGGCGCATACCCGACGGGATGCCGGCTCTCGCATGGCGAGAGCCGGGCCGGGCCTTGCCAGCGGTCAGACCGAGGCCTCGTGGGCCGGCGCAGGCACAGCGTGCGAACGAAGAACCATGAGCGAGTCTTCCGATGCTGCCACCATGGCAAAGGGAAACCGGTCGAGCTCAAGACAGAGCGCGACGTCGTCGGGGTGGACTCCTTGGCGTACCCCCTCCGTCAGTTCGGCGGCGGCGCGGGACTCGCCGGCGCGGCGGAGGAACTCGGCTGCATCCGTCCCAGCCTCGGTGGCCCTCCGGGCGATGTACTGGGCGCACGCCAGATCTTCGTCTGCGCGCCCGTCTTCGCCAGTGATCACGAACGTGACACCGTCACACTCGCGTATCCGCAGGAGCCGGGCCGTTGCCTCCGCCACCACGAAGCCGGCGCACAACACCAACGACGCCTCCTTGACCGCGAGGGCGCCGACCGTCCCTGCCGTGGTCTTCTGTACGACGGTCCGTCCGCCGAGGTCAATGGACCGCAGCAGGCCCGGCGAGTTGACGGTGTCGAACCCGGGCGCGGACGGACCGTCCTTGATCGCCACCCAATCCGGGTGGCGAGCCTTGAGCGCCAGGGCTTCGTCCAGCGACTCGGCAAGGACGACCTTTTCCGCCCCCTGGGCGAACGCCCAGGCAGCCACTGTGAAAGCACGCATGACGTCGACCACCACCGCGACGCGCGGGGTTTCGACCAGCTCAGTGATGCCAAGAAAGCGAGGGTCCATCCGGTCATGATCGCGCATGCCCGGCCCCAAGTACCCGGACGGTGACCCGCATCACGTCGATGCTCCCGGGGCGTGACACCTCTGGCGGCCCGCGTCGCGACAGCAGCGCGCAGCGTGCGTAGACGGCTTCGCCCACGCCGGCCCTCATCGAAAACCCACGGACGCGTGAGCGTCCACTACTTCGTCGTCAACAACCAGCCTGGTCAGTGGCTTTGTGCACGTTGGCGCCCGACAATAAGCGTATGACCCGTCCCAGAATCCGTGTCGCTGCTTACGTGATCCGGCATCGTTCCGGACCCGAATTGCTGGTGTTCGACCATGTCGGGGCTCCGGCCGCCGGCACCCAGGTGCCCGCAGGCGGCGTCGGGCCGGACGAGGAACTTGCACTGGCTGTCCTACGAGAAGTCGCTGAAGAAACCGGGCTGTCGGACGTTGCCGTGGTCCGGCAGGTTGCGGTGGAGGACAAGCCGCACCCTGAATCGGGACAGCCACGCAGGACCACCTTCTTCTTCCTCCGGACATCAACCGATACCCCTGACGTGTGGGAGCACAGGGTCAGCGGCGATGGCGAGGACACCGACCTCACCTTCGCATGCCGCTTCCTCGCACTTCCTCTGAAGCAACCGCTGGCGGATGAACAAGACGCCTGGCTGGGCCGCATCGACCCTCTTTGGGCTACGTACGAGTCGTCCGACAGCGGCGACAGGTTGTAGGAGGGGTGCGGAGGGAAAACGGAGCGACGGCCGCGACCCGATCTCCCTCCCAAGCGGCCCACCGGCAGGTCCAGACCGTGCCGATCGGACAGCAGAACTCGAATTCAAGCCTGTGTGAGCAGTCGAGCAGTCTCCACCCGCCACGACAGGCAGGGGCGGCGCAGGGGAGGGCTCAGTGGGTACTCGGGGTGCGCTCCGGGAAGTACCCGATGCCGGTGCCCGCAGCCCGCTGACAGTCTGCGGGACATGACCTCAACAGGCCTGACACGAAGGGCCATTGTGGGCGCGACACTGTCGGGGACGGCAGCGCTGCTGGCCACCGTGGCGCTGCCCACGCCGCGCGCCACCGCCGCATCCGCATCGCTGCCGACACTGGACCCCACCGCCCTGCAGGCGGCGATCGGCGACCTGGAGCACCCGGCGTCAACCGCGGCCCAGTTGCGAGTCGGTGGCACGGCCGGGCACTGGTACGGCACTTCGGGTGTGGCCGATGTGATCACGCGGCGGCCGGTGAGGGCAGGGGACAGGGTCCGGATCGGCAGCATCACCAAGGTCTTCGTCGCCACGGTGCTGCTCCAACTGGCAGGGGAGGGACGGGTCGAGCTGGACGCGCCCGTTGCCCATGTCCTGCCCGGGTGGCTGCCGGCCGGCTTCCACGAGCGATGTCGACCGAATGCTCGTCGGACTGTTCTCCGGCGAACTGCTTCAGCCGGAGCTGCTCCGGCTGATGTTCACCCTGCCACCGGCCGATGTGCGGATGCTCGACGGCTCTCCGGCCCGCTACAGCTCAGGGCTTCAGCAGGCCACTGTCAACGGCATCATGCTCTGGGGCAAGACCGGGGAGACGTACGGCTACAAGAACGCCGCGTTCTCCACCCGTGACCAGAAACGCCGCTTCGTGCTCGCTCACCATCCGACCTCCCCGCGCAACGGCGAGGAGACCCAGATGGTCGCTCGGGTCGCCGATCTGCTCACCCGTAACCCGTAACCCGTAGGCCGTAGTCCGAATTTCGTAGACCGTGTCCGGTGCACGACGGGCCGGGGTTCCCGCGCGGGACTTTCCGGTTCCTGGCTCGCACATGGTGTTGGTGCGAGGTGATGTGACGGAGCGTCGGGGACACGGGTCCGCACTGCCGTGTCACTCCCGTCTGTAAGGTCAGTCGCTCAGGGGGCGGCAGCGCGCGGCATCGGCCCCGCGTGGGTGTCGGTCCGGCGTGCCGGTCTGGTGCGCCGGTGCACATGAGGAGCTGTGATGAGCGTGGAATCCGTACTTCGCCAGGTTGATGTCGAGAGCATGAGGAGCATTCCCGCCGGAGAGATCATTCTGCGCGACGAGGGCACGCGGACGGAGTGGAAGGTGCAGGTGGGTGCCTTCGGGCTGGCGCCGTATCCCGTGACCCGCGAGCTCTACCACGCGGTTCGGGGCGAGGTGCCCGAGAGTGAGGCCGGACCGCGTACACCGGTGACCGAGATCTCGTGGATCGGGGCTGTCCGGTTCTGCAACCTGCTCTCGCAGGCGACGGGGCTCCAGCCCTGCTACTCGACGGGCGATGACCCCGACGGTCTGGGCGTGGTCTGCGACTGGCGGGCCGACGGCTATCGCCTTCCGTCCGAGGCGGAGTGGGAGTACGCATGCAGAGCCGGGACCTCCGGGGTCCGTTACGGGGACCTGGATGAGATCGCCTGGCACTGTGGGAACTCCGGCGGCGAGCTGCACGATGTAGCGACCAGGGCGCCCAACGCGTGGGGCGTTCACGACATGATCGGCAACGTGTGGGAGTGGTGCTGGGACCTCTACGACCCGGAGGTCTACGGCCCGTACCGCGTATTCCGCGGCGGGGGCGGTTTCGACCGGCCCCGGAGTTGCCGGGCGTCGTGCCGACGCAAGAGCCACCCGACCTTCCGCATCGATGACCTGGGGTTCCGGCTAGCCCGAACACTGTGAGGGGTGGGGAAGTGTTGGGACGGTGGTGAGTTGCCGGACAACCCTCGGCTGCCCGGCGGGCAGCCGGCCACCGGGCAGTCGAAGGGCAGTCGCGGGCAGCTGAGGTTACGGCGTTGCATCGAGGTCACGGGAGAGGAGCGCGGCCAGCTCCTCGACCGCGACCTCCGCGCCGTCGCCCTCGGCAGTCAGTACCACCGAATCGCCGTGCTGGGCCCCGAGGGCCAGTACGGAGAGCAGACTCCGGGCATCGACCGAGCTCTGACCGTCGCGGCCGATCGTCACCTTCACCGGCTGTCGGGTGGCCGCCTTGACGAACAACGAGGCAGGGCGGGCGTGAAGACCGCTGCGGGAACCGACGACGACAGTGCGCTGATGCATGGGGGACTCTCCTGTGTGTGGATGGGGGGAGTGGGGACGGGGATACGGCGGAATCCGTGAGATGGCGACGGAGCGGAGGAATCAGGATTCTTGTCAGGCTGCGACGGAGATCTTGGGCGTTTCGGGTGCCGGGGCGGGTGCCTCCGTGTTCCGGCCCACGCTCTTGAGCAGGACGACCAGGGCGGTCCCAACCGCCGTACCGGCGGCGATGGCCAGCAGGTAGAGGAACGGATTCCCGATGAGCGGCACCACGAAGATGCCACCGTGCGGGGCGCGCAAGGTGCAGTCGAACGCCATCGACAGGGCACCGGTCACCGCGCCGCCCGCCATCACCGACGGGATCACCCGGAGGGGATCGGCCGCCGCGAACGGGATCGCGCCCTCGCTGATGAAGGATGCGCCCAGGACCCAGGCCGCCCGGCCGTTCTCCCGCTCGGTTCTGCTGAACAGCCTGCCCCGTACGGTGGTTGCGAGTGCCATGGCCAGCGGCGGCACCATGCCGGCCGCCATCACCGCGGCCATCACCTTGAGGCTGCCGGGCGTCGGGTCGGCGAGACCGCCGACCGCGAAGGCGTACGCCACCTTGTTGAGCGGGCCGCCCATGTCGAAACACATCATCAGGCCGAGCACGATGCCGAGAATGATCGCGTTGGATCCCGAAAGCCCGTTGAGGCCGTCGGTCAGGGCGCGTTGGAGGGATGCGATCGGCTTGCCGACGACGATGAACATGAGGAAGCCGACGACCGCGGAGGCGATCAGGGGAATCACCAGCACCGGCATGATGCCCCGCAGCGTGGGATGGACCTTCACACGTTGGATCGCCATCACCACCGCACCGGCCAGCAGACCCGCTGCCAGGCCGCCGAGGAAGCCCGCGTTGATGGTGAGCGCGATGGCGCCGCCCACGAAGCCGGGAACGAGCGCGGGCCGGTCGGCCATGCCGTACGCGATGTACCCGGCCAGCACCGGTACCAGGAAGGCGAACGCGGCGGTGCCGATCTGGTTGAGCAGAGCGGCCCAGCTGGCGGCCTCGCTCCAGACGAAGTGCTCCGCGACGGACTTCGCACCGGCTATCTCGTAGCCGCCGATGGCGAACGACAGCGCGATGAGCAGCCCGCCGGCCGCGACGAACGGCACCATGTAACTGACGCCGGACATCAGGTAGGTCCGCAGCCGGACCCCGAAGTGCGCGTGGTCACCACCGGTCGTGGCTCCACCGTCCTGACGGGCGGCGGCGCCGGTCGCCAGGGTGGTGGTCTCGCCGCGTTCGGCCTTCTGCCTGGCTTCGGCGATCAGCTCGGCAGGGCGGTTGATTCCCGCCTTGACCCCGGTGTCGACGATCGGCTTGCCGTCGAACCGTGCCTTCTCGCGTACCTCGACGTCATGTGCCCAGACGACCGCATCGGCGGCGGCGATCAGCGCCGGATCGAGCCGCTCGAACCCGGCGGAGCCCTGCGTCTCGACATCGAGCACCACGCCCTCGGCGCGGGCCGCGGCCGCCAGTGACTCGGCGGCCATGTAGGTGTGCGCGATCCCGGTCGGACATGATGTGACGGCCACGATCCGGAAGGGTTCGGTGGCCGGGGCGACGCTGTCCGGGACAGGGCCGGCCACCGGTGTGCCGTCATTCGAGGCCGAGGCCGAGGCCTTGGGCGCGGACGCCTCGGGCGTCGGGGCCTCCTCGCCACGGATCAGGGCCGCGGCCGCGCCGGGGTCGCGCTCCGCGCGCAGTGCTTCCGTGAACTCCGGGTCCATCAGCCGTCGTGCCAGGGCGGACAGAATGGTGAGGTGATCGTCGTCTGCCCCGGTCGGCGCGGCTATGAGAAAGACCAGATCGGCGGGGCCGTCCGCCGCACCGAAATCGATCCCCGGGCCGCTGCGGCCGAACGCGAGCGTGGGGGCGGTGACATGCTCGCTTCGGCAGTGCGGGATGCCGATCCCGCCGTCCAGACCCGTCGGCATCTGTGCCTCACGGGCCGCGACATCGGCGAGGAAGCCGTCGAGGTCGGTCACCCGGCCCTCGGCGACCATGCGTTCGGCGAGCGACCGGGCGGCCTCCTGCTTCGTCTCGGCGGACAGATCGAGATCGACCAGTGCCGCGGTGATCAGTTCACTCATCGCAGGGCTCCTTGCTCGTGGACCGTCCGATGGGCGGCTCGGGGGATGTTCGGCGCGGCGGGCGCAGATGCAGGCGCGGGCGCGGATGCGCGGCGGTCATGACGTCGGCTCCGTCAGGGACCGGTCCAGCGGGATTTCGGCGGTTGTGGTGACCGCCGACAGATCGAGATCGGCGGGCGTCGGCATGACGCTGCCCGGTAGTTGCACGGCCGCCGCGCCGTGGGCGACCGCCATGGCCAGTGCCGCCTGCCCGCTTCCGCCGGCAGCGAGGAAGCCCGCGAGCGAGGCGTCGCCCGCCCCGACGTTGCTGCGGACCACGTCCACCCGCGCACTCCCGAAGTACGCCCCCGTTCCGTCGACCAGCAACTGCCCGTCGGCCCCGAGGCTCGCCAGAACGGACCTGGCGCCGCGCCCGCGGAGCTCCTCCGCGGCTTTCACGGCATCGCCCACCGTCGCCAACGGGCGGCCCACGGCTCCGGCGAGCTCCTCCGCGTTCGGCTTGATCACATCGGGGCGCTCCGGCAGCGCGGCGGTCAGGGCGGCGCCGGAGGTGTCCAGGGCGATCAGGGCCCCGGCACGGTGACTCCGGGCGACGAGTTCGGCGTACCACTGCGGGGGCAGTCCGCGCGGCAGGCTGCCGCAGCAGGCGATCCAGTCCGTGGCCGCCGACCGGCTCTGTACGGCATCCAGCAGGGCTTCGGCCTCGGCCGCGGTGATTTCCGGGCCCACCGCGTTGACCTTGGTGAGCGTGCCGTCGGGCTCGACGAGGGTGACATTGATCCGGGTGCTGCCGGCGATCGGCACACCGGCCGCCTCGATGCCGTGCTCGCCCAGCAGCCGGTCGAGCAGCGCGCCCTCGGGCCCGCCGAGCGGTGCGACAGCGATCGTACGGTGGCCGGCCGCCGCGACCGCACGCGAGACGTTGATGCCCTTGCCACCGGGGTCCACCCGGTCGTCGGTGGCCCGCAGCACGCAGCCGCGGGTCAGCCGGGGCAGCTCGTACGTCCGGTCGAGGCTCGGATTGGGGGTGACGGTGAGGATCATGCGCGTACTACTTCCGTGCCCTGGCCCTCGATGGCGAGGGCGTCGTCGGAGCCGAGTCCGGTGTCGGTGATGAGCAGGTCGACCTGGGCGAGGTCGCCGAACCGGGCGAAGTGCTCCTGGCCGAACTTGGCGGAGTCGGCCAGCAGCACGACCCGCCGGGCGGCGGAGATCACGGCCCGCTTGACGGCGGCCTCGGCCAGGTCCGGTGTGGTGAGACCGCCCTTCGGCGAGAAGCCGTTGGTGGCGAGGAAGACGACGTCGGCGTTGATCTCACGGTAGGCGTTCAACGCCCAGGCATCGACCGCGGCGCGGGTTCGGGGCCGGACCCGGCCGCCGACGAGATGCAGCGCGATGCCTGGGTGGTCGGCGAGTCGGGCAGCCACCGGAAGGGCATGGGTGACCACGGTGAGGTGGGCGTCGAGCGGAATGACCGCGGCCAGCCGGGCCGCGGTACTGCCCGCGTCGATGATCACGCTGCCGTCGGTGGGGAGCTCACTGATCGCGGCCGTCGCGATGCGTTCCTTCTCGTCGATGGCGACGGCGTCGCGCTCGGCGAGATCGGGCTCGAAGTCCAGCCGCCCGGCCGGGATCGCACCGCCATGGACACGGCGCAGCAGTCCGGCCCGGTCGAGGCTCTTCAGATCACGCCGCACGGTCTCGGCCGTGACCTGGAATTCCTCCGCCAGGGACAGCACATCGACCCGGCCGCTCTCGCGGGCGAGGCGGAGGATCGCTTGCTGCCGCTCCGGTGCATACATGTTGGTTTGAATCCGTTCCGTGCCCGAGTGTGTGGTTTCGCCGTCAGATTACGCCCGTGATTCGGGGATGTAAATAGATTCGGGCATGCGCGGGCCTGAACGGACATGTGAAGCCAGAGCCGGGCAGACCCTGCCGGGCGGCGCCGGAGCGGGTGTGGGAGTACGGATTCGGGCGGATGGCGCCGGTGGCGCAGATCCAGGAGCGACATGCGACGGGTCTCACTGCCCCGGAGTCGGAGCGCCATGTCAGTCACCCTTTGTAGGGTGCGGCGCATGAGTGATGTGTATGAGCTGGCGGTATCGGTCGATCTGCGGGACGAGCTCTCCGAGCCGGAGTTGGCCGAACTGCGCTGGCACCTGGGAATGGGGCCGCGGCCGGAGCGCCTGTCCGTCGTGACCGAGTTCCCGATCGTGGTGGAGGACGAGGCGGGGGAGCCGGTGATCGAGAACGAGCCTCGCCCACTGCTGGCCGGCCGTGGTGCGGCCCGGCGGATCGGCGGTGTGCTCGGCTCGGCGCTCGTCGGGCGCGCGGACCTGCCGTGGAAGGGATGGTCACTCTCCTCCCGGCAGGAAGTCCACCCCGATGATTTCGACAAGGTCGGCGAACTGCTCTGCCGGCTGGCAGAGTGCGTCCACGACACCCACCGGCACGGGGACGATGCCGTTTCGATCGGTCACTTGAGGTTCCATGAATCCCTGACGCCGGAAGTGATCGAGGTGACGAACGGGCGTATCACGTGGCCCGTTTAGCGGGTTCCCCCTGCCGATGCCCCACCAGGGACCGGGGCCGCTGCTCACGAGCGACGGCCGGGCGTCGCCCGTACGTCCACCGCTCGCCGACGGTGCAAACGTGTAGCCGTCCATTGTGGGTCTTGCGTAGCTTCGGCCGCATGGTTGACGAGAGCCGCACGTATCCCCGCTTCGCCGCGATCTACGACGTGCTCGAATCCGATCGGAGTGATCTCGAACCCTACGTCCGCCTCGCCGAGGAGCTGGGGGCACGCCAGGTCCTGGACATCGGCTGTGGGACAGGTGTGCTTGCCCTTCTGCTGGCCGATCGAGGGATCGAGGTCGTGGGCGTGGATCCGGACGCGGCGTCGGTCGATGTGGCCCGGGGCAAGCCGGGCAGCGAACGGGTGCGCTGGGTCCACGGCGATGCGGGGGCACTGGAGCCGCTGCAGGTGGACCTCGTGACCATGACGGCGAACGTGGCCCAGGCCATCGTCGACCCACAGATGTGGCAGATGACTCTCCGGGCGGCGTACGAAGCACTGCGACCCGGCGGAATCCTTGCGTTCGAGACACGGGATCCGGCCCGGCGCGCCTGGGAGGAGTGGAATCGTGAGGCCTCGTACCGCGTCACGGAGATGCCGGGAGCCGGCGCGGTCGAGAGCTGGGTCCAACTGCTCGAAGTGCGTGGGCCGCTGGTGACCTTCCGCGGGACCATCGAGTTCACTGCGGATGGACAGGTGCTGACAGTGGATTCGACGTTGCGATTCCGTGAGCGGCGGGAGGTCGAGGCGGAACTGGTCGCTCACGGATTCGTGGTGGACGACGTTCGCGACGCCCCTGACCGCCCCGGCCGCGAGTTCGTCTTTCTTGCCAGACGTCCCCTGGCCGATTGCTGACCGCCCGCGTCCGTACTGCGCCCCGGGCGCTGTGATCGCGGAGCGGACGACCGGAATCGGCGCGCGGGAGACGAACAACGCTCCCCTGTCGGTCACCGAGCCGTCCCGACAGGGCAACGGAGCCCAGCCCGGGTCGACTCGGGCTGGGCTCCGGATCGAATCCGGCGGATCCGTTCGTGCCCCTCCCGGGCGGACCGCACGGACGGGTGGTGTGATCTGCGCTGCTCAAATTCCGCAGCAGTGCTCATTTCGGTTACGGCGGTTGTCGGGCCCCGGGCCGCGGATGATAGGCAGGGCGCCTGATCGATACGGGGGAGGGCGACGCCCGATGAGGACGATGCGCCGGATCGCGCTGTTCGTGGCGCTGCCACTGGTCCTGCTGCTCGTGGCCGGCTACGGCTGGTACCGCATGAGCGACACCGGCAAGCGGTGGCGGTACGAGGACAGGCTCGCCACGTACTGCGAGGGTCTGATTCCGGCCGTCGAATCCGCCGCCCTGACCTCGAACTCCATCGATCCCGGACTGCCGTGGGACCGCACGGGTGGTGCGGATGACAACCGCTGGGACGAGTGCGGCGTGGCGGACACCCGACTGCTGGTCGCCCTGATCCCGCACGACGCCGTCAGCAACCGCCATGTCTCCGGGGAGCCGCTCTCGATGCTGCGCGACGGGAGTTCCGACCACCTGCCCGTTGCCATCGGCGGTGGCTGGCAGGGTCACACCGACTTCCGTGACACCGGTATCGTGCTCGACTGCACCAACCTGCCCGCCTCCCTCGTGGTGACCGTGAGAGCCGACGAGTCGCACGAGAATGCCGAGGAGACCCGGCGGATCGCCCGACTGGCCGCGGTCACTGCCGAGCGGGCCGCCGAACGGTGGTCGTGCGACGCTCCGCACGGCTCCCGGGTGCCGCCCATCCCCGTACAACCCGACAGCCCGACGCCCGGGAACGCCACCGGCACCTGCGCGGGGGTACCCGACCCCGGCGACGACTCAGTCGACTGGCACCGTGAGACCACCGCCCCCGGCACCGCACTCCTGGAGACCTGTGCACTCGGCGAGACCAAGGCGCGGGACGAGGAACTCTACTGGTTCGGCGCCGCGTTCGGACCATACGCGCAGCGCCTGCGGACCTCCGACGACGGTGACCTCGACGGCTACCGAGGCGACGCGGGCACCGACCGCCACAGCGCCTGGGCGAGCGCCGCATGCGGCAAGGGCCCGCGCGCCCTCTTCACCGTCAACGACACGGAGTACGCGGCCCCGCCGCGCGGCTACCTCCGTACCGCCCTGCGCGCCTTTGCCGAACGGGCGGCACAGCGCCATGGATGCACGGACCTGAAGCTGCCCTCCTGACGGGGTACGGATTGAAGGCCGGCGGTTCGCGTCCCCGGCGAGCTCTTGATGCTCGCCGGGCGCCCCATGCCCGGGAGGCCTGCCCGAACGTGACCGAATTTGGCCGTAGCATGTCAAGAATCATGGCGATGCGCCTTGTTGCTTCAAGGTCGTCGTGTCTCAATGAGGAAGGCAATCCAGGCTGACGGTTCGTCAGAGAATTGCTGCATTCCGGCGCGGCTCCCCGATTCGACGCGCCGGCGGTCCCCCCACATGAAGGGCAATCACCATGAGGCATGGCATACGGCGACTCGCCTTCTGTTCCGCCTTCGCCGCAGGCACGCTCGCACTCGCACCCACGGCCGACGCGGTCACCCCCACCACCGCGACCATTTCCTTCGATTGTGGATCCTACGGCTCGGGCAGCGCGACCCTCACCGCCTCCCAGAGCGGCACGACCGCGACCATCGATGTCTCGACGTCTGCCATCACGGCACCGATCAGCATCGGGGCCAACTCGGTCAAGTCGACGCTCACACTCACCAACAACGGCTCGGGAGCCGTCACGTTCACCGGCAACTCCAACCCCGCCATACCCGCCGGAAGCCCGGTGTCGACGGGGCCGCTCAAGGGGGCCGTGGCTTCGGGCGACAGCCTGGTGGCCACGTCCCTCAAGGTCGTGGTCTTCGGCATCACCGCGACCTGCAACGCGACATCCACGCAGTCGCCCGGACCGTTCGTGTTCTGAGCCGGCCTCCGCGCGCCGAGCGAAGCCTCGGCCGTGACCGAGAGGCTGTGACCGAGGCTGAGGCCGAGGTCGCGGCTGCGTCCGAGGCACGGTCGGCCCGTGTCCCCGCCTGCGGGCGGGTGGCACGGGCCGTCCGCCGTTCGCCGTCCGGCGCTGGGGCCCGCAGGAGTGGAACGCCATGTGCCCCTCGCGACGCTTTCGGCAACCCGAACCGATCCGGGCCAAGCAGCCCAGAGACAACTGAACTCGGCTTCACCGGCAGCGGCGTGCTTCGGTTGCGAAGCGGATCCGGCCCGGGAAGTGAGCGACACCAGCCTCGCCCTGCCACGAGCATCCGGTCTCCGCCGCCTAGATTTCGTAGGTGAACGCGCTCACCTTCTCCGCCGCTCTGATCACCTTCGTCTCGGTCGTCGGGCCGCCCAAGGTTCTGATCTCCTTCGCCCACCTCGCCGAGCTGCACCCGACTCGCCAACTGCGCACCATCGCCTTCATCTCCTGTGGCGCGGCGGTCTTCATCGGTCTGGTGGCCAGCTTGACCGCTCCTTTGCTCCTGGACCTCTTCCACATCAGTACACCGGCGCTCCTGCTCGCCGGCGGCATCATCTTCTTCCTCTACGCCGTCGGTCTCGTCCTGGGGATTCCGACCGGAATGGACGCACCGGACCAGGACACCCCCGATGTGACCAGCGGCCTGCGTCAGCTTCTCGTGCCGTTCGTCGTCAGCCCGCTGGCCATGACAGCACTGCTCATCGAGGCCACAGCACGTTCGTCCTGGACCTGGCGCTCCACGGTGGCCGGTGCGTACGTGGCGGTGATTCTGCTCGACCTCGTCTGCATCCTGCTGCTGGAACGCGTACTGCGCGCCACGCACCATGCGACCTTCGAACTGCTCGGCCGCCTTCTGGGGCTTCTGCTCGCCGCGGTCAGTATCGACCTGGTCCTCGACGGCCTGGCGGAACTCGGTGTCGGGCTGAGCGGGCGCGGCCACTGAGCGGCCTCGTGGGCGCGCTGCCTCGGAGGAGGGCGGTCGGACGTGCCTCGAACGAACTCCGCGACACACCACCGAGCCGCCCGGCCCCGCCGAATCACGCCGCCGCTCGGGAGCGGGTGTCTCCGCCCTCCCCGCCGTCCGCGTCATGGTGGATCGGCGTCCCCGATCCGGTCAGTGGCACACCCGTTCCGCCGCGCCGCGCCGCGACGATCTCCGCAGCGATCGACAGCGCGGTCTCCTCGGGGGTGCGGGCACCGAGATCGAGGCCGATCGGGGAACGCAGACGGGCCAACTCCTGGTTCGTCAGGCCGACTTCACGCAGGCGGCGGTCGCGGTCCTCGTGGGTGCGGCGCGAGCCCATCGCGCCGACGAACGCGACCGGCAGCCGCAGGGCCGCCTCCAGTAGGGGAACGTCGAACTTGGCGTCATGGGTGAGCACACACAGGACGGTCCGTGCATCGGTCGCGGTACGCCGGAGGTAGCGGTGCGGCCAGTCGACCACCAGGTCGTCGGCGTCCGGGAAGCGGAGGCGAGTGGCGAAGACCGGCCGGGCGTCGCACACGGTCACGTGATAGCCCAGGAACTTGCCCGCCCGGACCAACGCCGTCGCGAAGTCCACCGCGCCGAACACGATCATCCGGGGCGGCGGCACCCTCGACTCCACGAACAGCGTCATGCCGCCCGGACAGTGCGAGCCGTCCTCCGCGATCTCGACGGTGCGGTGCGGCCGATGTCCAGCATCGCGCGGGCCTCCGCCGCCGCGGTGCGGTCCAGTTCCGGTGGTCCGTCGAGGCTCCCCTCGTACGATCCGTCCGGGCGGACGAGCAGCGCCCGGCCGAGCAGCTCCACCGGGCCCCGGGCCACCCGGGCGAGCGCCGCGGCCTCTCCCCGGGCCGCGGCCGACGCCCCTGCCCGGAACACCGGTGCGTCCGTGCCCACCGGCGTGACCAGGATGTCGATGACGCCACCACAGGTGAGCCCCACAGCGAAGGCGTCCTCGTCGTCGTAGCCGAACCGTTCGCGCACCGGCCGCCCGTCCCGAAGCGCCCGGACGCACAGGTCGTACACCGCGCCCTCCACACAACCGCCGGAAACGGAGCCGATGGCGGTGCCGTCACCGTCGACGGCCAGGGCAGCGCCCGGACCGCGTGGTGCGCTGCCGCCGACGGCCACGACGGTGGCGACGGCGAAGTCCCGGCCCTCCTCGAACCACCGGCTCAGCTCCTCGGCGATGTCAAGCACCCGGCGCTCCTCCTTCCGCCCCGCCGCCCGGGATTTCGATCTCCGCCGGGCCACTCCGGGATCCTCCCTCGTCCCGGCCACCGGGAATTCCTTCCGCGGTCCGGCGGCGTGCCTCGTCCGCCGCACGCAGGACACGGTCCGGACGGATCGGCAGCTCCCGGTGACGTACCCCGGTCGCATGCCACACCGCGTTGGCGATCGCGGCGGCGACGCCCACGATGCCGATCTCACCGACGCCCTTGATCGCGATCGGATCGCCCGGGACCGGGTCGTCCACCCAGTCGGCCTCGATGAGCG
Organism: Streptomyces sp. NPDC007164; assembly: GCF_040634135.1. NCBI lineage: Bacteria > Bacillati > Actinomycetota > Actinomycetes > Kitasatosporales > Streptomycetaceae > Streptomyces > Streptomyces sp. NPDC007164. The sequence goes on along the minus strand of NZ_JBEYFB010000066.1, from coordinate 7,203 downwards.
GCACGTCGGCGTGCGCGGCGAAGTGGTAGCCGGCGAGGTCGGGGCCGACGTGGCCGCCCGAGCCCTGATCCCTGACCGCCTCCTCGTGGAGGGCCATGGACAGGCCCCAGATCATTCCGCCGATGAACTGGCTGCGCGCGGTGAGCGGGTTGACGATGGTGCCCGCCGCGTAGATGCCGAGCAGCCGTCGTACGCGCACCTCACCGGTGTCCATGTCCACCGCGACCTCGGCGAACTGCGCACCGAACGAGTGGCGCTCCTTCTGGGAGAGCGCGCCGATCGCCTCCGCCGTGTCCGACCGGGCGGTGATCCCCTCCGGCGGAATCCCGCCTCCCAGGGCCAGACGCTCCCGCAGCTCGTTCGCGGCGATCGTCACGGCCCACGCCCAGGAGCGCGTTCCCATCGAGCCGCCGGCGAGCATCGCCGGGCCGAGGTCGCTGTCCGCGATGCGCACCCGTACGGAGTCCGGATCCACCCCCAGGGTGTCCGCGGCGACCAGAAGCATCGCGGTCCGCGCCCCGGTCCCGACATCCGCCGCGTTGATCCGCACGGTGAAGGTGCCGTCCGGTTCCGCGGTCACGGCCGCTGTGGAGGGACCGACCCCCGAGGGGTACGTGGCCGCCGCCGTACCCGTCCCGATCAGCCGGCGCCCCTCGCGGCGCAGGCCGGGACGGGGATCACGGTCCGCCCAGCCGAACCTGCGGGCGCCCTCCTCGAAACAGGCGAGCACATTGCGGCTGCTGAACGGCAGCCCGGACACCGGGCCGGTCTCGGGTTCGTTGCGTGTGCGGAGCGCGATCGGGTCCACGCCGCACTTCTCGGCCAGCTCGTCGAGGGCCGATTCGAGGGCGAAGGATCCGGGTGCCTCGCCGGGTGCGCGCATCCACGTCGGGGTCGGAACGTCGAGCCGTACCAGCCGGTGAAGGGTGTGATGCGCGTCGGCGTCGTACAGCACACGCCCCAGGACGGCGCTCGACTCGATGAATTCGTACACGGTCGACGTGAGGCTCTGCGCCTGGTGGTCGAGCGCACGCAACCGGCCGTCGGCGTCGGCACCGAGCCGGATCCGCTGCGCCGTGGGGCTGCGGTAGCCGATGAGGGAGAACATCTGGCGGCGAGTCAGTACGACACGGACCGGGCGTTGGAGGACGGTCGTGGCCATCACGGCCGCCACTTGATGCGGGCCCAGCCCCTTCGATCCGAAGGCGCCCCCGACGTGCTCCGACCGCACCCGCACGGATGCCGGATCGAGGGAGAAGAGCTGCGCCAGCTCGTTCGCCACCCAGGTGCTGCCCTGGTTGGAGTCGACGACGTCGAGCCGGCCGCCGTCCCAGCGCGCCGTGGCCGCATGCGGCTCCATCGGGTTGTGGTGCTCCTCCGGAGTGGTGTACTGCTCATCCACGACGAAGGCGGACGCGTCGAGTTGAGCCTCCACGTCCCCCTTCTCCGTCTCCGGCTGGACCATCGGAGTGCTCTCGGGCGTGTAGGCGTCCGGACGGCCGGCACGGAACACGACATCGTGCGGCTCCACGTCGTACTCGACCACCAGAGCCTCGGCGGCCTCCCTGGCCTGCTCCGACGTCTCGGCCACCACCAGCGCCACCGGCCAGCCCGCGAAGGGCACGCGGTCGTGCTGGAACATCCCGACGATCGGGTTCGGCCGCCCCAGCATGCCCATGTAGTCGATGTCGACGCGAGGCGCGTTTCCGTGGTGCAGCACGGTCAGCACTCCGGGCATGGCCAGGACCGGTCCGTCCTCCACCGAGCGGATCCGGCCACGGGGCACGGTGGACAACACCAGCCACCCGTGGGCGAGTTCGGCGAAGGGGACCTCTCCGGCGTAGCGGGCCGCCCCGGTGACCTTCTCGCGGCCCTCCACTCGGGTGCGGACGGAGCCGATGGCTCCGGTCATGGTGGTGGTCCCGGTCGTCGTGGTCATCGGGAGACCTCCTCGGTGAGTTCGGTCAGCACGGCCACGATGAGGTTGCGCATCAGCGTCACCTTGTATCCGTTCCCGGGAAGGGCCTCGGCGGCGGCCAGCTCGGCATCCGCCGCGGCGGCGAACGCCTCCGCGCTCGCCGGCCCGCCGACCAGCACGCGCTCGGCCGCACGGGCCCGCCACGGCATCGAGGCGACAGCCCCGAGCGCGAGACGGACTTCGCGCACGACTCCGTCCTCGACGTCGAGCGCGCCGGCGATCGACCCGATCGCGAAGGCGAACGAGGCGCGCTCGCGCACCTTCCGGTACCGCGAGCGGGCGGCGACCGGGGCGGGCGGCAGCGTGATGCCGGTGATCAGAGCGCCCGGCGGGAGCGCGGTCTCGATGTGCGGTGTGTCGCGCACGGGCGGATAGAACCCGTCGATCGGCAACTCGCCCGGCCCGTCCGCCGTTTCGTACGAGATCACGGCGTCGAAGGCGGCGAGCGCGACCGCCATGTCCGAGGGATGGGTGGCGATGCAGTGCTCGGACGCGCCGAGGATCGCGTGGTTGTGGTGCTCGCCTCCGACAGCGGGACAACCACTGCCGGGGGAACGCTTGTTGCACGGCCTGCTGATATCGGTGAAGTAGCCGCAGCGGGTCCGCTGGAGGAGATTCCCGCCGACCGTGGCCATGTTGCGCAGCTGCCCCGAGGCGCCTGCCAGCACGGCCTGCGTCAACGCCGGGTAGTGACGCCGCACGTGGGGATGGGCCGCGAGGTCGCTGTTGGTGACGGTCGCCCCGATCCGCAGTCCTCCGTCCCGGTCCAACTCGATTCTGTCGAGCGGGAGTTCACGTACGTCGACCAGGAGCGCGGGCCGTTCCACGCCGGTCTTCATGAGGTCCACGAGGTTGGTGCCGCCGCCGAGGAAGCGGGCGTCGGGGTCGGAACCGATCAAGGCGACCGCTCCGGAGACATCGAAGGCTCGTTCGTAGCCGAATTCCCTCACGCCACTGCCTCCTTGTCCTGGACCCCGGCCGCCTGTGCCACTGCCTGCACGATCGATACATAGGCACCGCAGCGGCACAGGTTGCCGCTCATCCGCTCGCGGATCTCCTCGGCACTGAGCGCGGGCACCCCGGCTTCCGGCCGGACATCGTCGGTCGCCGCGCTCGGCCAGCCCGCCGCGTGTTCCTCGATCACCGCGATGGCCGAACAGATCTGCCCGGGTGTGCAGTAACCGCACTGATAGCCGTCGAGGTCGAGAAAAGCCTGCTGGACCGGATGAAGCCGCTCGCCATCGGCCACACCTTCGATGGTGGTGATCGCACGCCCCTCGGCCGCGACCGCCAACTGGAGGCAGGAAACGGCTCGGCGCCCATCGAGCAACACCGTGCAGGCGCCGCATTGACCCAGGTCGCAGCCCTTCTTGGACCCCGTCAGATCGAGATGCTCACGCAGGGCGTCGAGCAGGGTGGTGCGATGGTCGACGGGCAGCGTGTACTTTTCGCCATTGATGTTCAGGGTGATGGCACTGGACGTCGATGGAGTCATGATCAGCCTTCTTTCGCATTGCTGATGCGCGTCGAGCGAGACGATCCCGGTGGACATTACGGGAGGGAGAGGGCGATGAGAATGAATGAACCGATGGCGGTGGGCGCAGGTCAGCCGCACCGGCCGGATCTGCCGCTAGGGTGAGTCCAAGCGGACAGCTGTCCACTTGTCGTCGAACCTAGCGGACAGCTGTCCGCTCAGCAAGGCCGGACTCGGTTGCCCTTTCAGCGAGCCCGGTTGCCCTTTCGGTGAGGAGGAAGAATGCGGGACGAGGTACGGGGCGAGACGCGTGACGAGCAGGGCGCGCCTCTGCGTCCGGACGCGCAACGGAACCGTGAACGCATTCTGGAAGTCGCGATGACGGAACTGACGCGGGCGGCGGACGCGCCGTTGAGCACCATCGCGAAGAAGGCGGGCGTCGGGCAGGGGACGTTCTACCGCAACTTCCCCAACCGCGAGGCCCTCGTCCTGGAGGTGTACCGCTTCGAGATGCAGCAGGTGGCAGACACCGCGGCCCAGCTGCTCAGCACCCGCGCACCCGACCGGGCCCTGAGGGAGTGGATGGACCGGCTGGCCCAGTACGCCATGGCCAAGGCCGGCCTGGCCGACGCGTTGCGCAAGTCCACCAGCAACTTCGGCAGCAGCCTGGCCAAACTGGGGCACGGCCCGGTGACCCGGGCGGTCACACTGCTGCTGACCGCGAACGAGCAGGCCGGCACCATCCGCCCGGGCGTGACCCCCGACGACTTCGTACTCGCCATCGCCGGGCTCTGGCAGATCGACCCGCACAGCGACTGGCAGCCGCGCGCGACGCGCCTCCTGGACCTCGTGATGGACGGGCTGCGGGCGGGAGCCTCCGGTGTGGGAGCTCCTGGTGTGGAAGCCCCCGGAGCGGGAGGACTCGCGACGGATGAGACGGACGCGGGCGGTCCGGGACCGATGGTCCGAGGGGCGGACTGACTCCTCCCGTGGAAGCCGTCTGATTCTGTTCGTTCGTTCCGATCCTGTTCGCTCTTCCGGCTTCCGGCTTCCGGTTTCCGGCGCCCGTGACATCCGTGGGGGTCCAGGCTGGATGCATGCCTTATTCGAGCTGCTGGCCGGGGAGTTGTACAAGGCTCTGGGAAGCGAGGCGCGCGCGATCGACCACATCGGATCCACATCGGTGCCGGGCCTGGCGGCCAAGGACTGTGTGGACGTCCAGGTGCGTGTCGCCGCGATCCAAGAGGCCCGGCAGGTCGGGCTCCTCGCCGCGATCGGCTTCCGTTGCCGGCCCGAGCCGTGGAATCGAGCCGAGATCTCGGGTGGACAGGAATGCCGCAAGTTGGTGTTCGCCCCGCCGGTGGGTGCACGGAGGTGCAACGTACGCCTACGCCGGGAAGGCGAGCCGAACTGCCGTTACGCGCTCCTGTTCCGCGACTACCTGCGTGCCGACGAGGCTGCCCGACGGCAATGGGGGGCGTTCAAAAGACGGCTGGCCCACAGTGTGCCGGACCTGCAGGACGCCGGCAGATCAAGGCCATGGCCACCGAGATCCTGATGATCGCGGCCGAACGCTGGGCAGCGGCAATGGGCTGGCAGCTGCCACCGGGGAGCCCCGCACCGAGCATGTCTCCCGCGACGTGAGCGGACTTCGACGGCACCCGCGCCGGGTTCGAGGAGACCAGTGAGGGGCACCGGTCCGGTTTCGCACTCGGCCGGCGCGTAGGGTGCGGGGATGATCGAGGTACCTGAGACGTTCGCCAGGAGCACGGTCGAGCGAGAGGGCGGGCCCGGAGCGGCTTGGCTCGCCGAACTGCCCGGGATCGTGGAAGAGCTGTTGGGGCGCTGGAAATGCGTGCCGGACGGCGAGGTCATGCACGGGGGCGTCGGGATCATTGTTCCGGTGCAACGGCCGGCGGAGGGAGCGGCCGTGATGAAGGTGTCCTTCCCTCACCCCGGCAACGTCCATGAGCCTGACGCGTTCGCCGCCTGGGGTGGGCGTGGGGCTGTCCGGTTGCACGAACGCGACGACGAGCGCTTCGCGATGCTGCTGGAGCGAGCCCGGACGTCGACGTACGACGGCGGGACGTTGCTCAGGGCGCAGGCACTGACGCTCGTCAGGGCCGACGACCTGCGAAAGGCTCTGTTCCGCGCCCTGCACGTTTTCGCCGAGGCAGCCGAAGTCGATCGTGAACGCGCCCGGCGCTGGGCCCAGTTCCATGCTGTCCAGTCGTCGTTCTGGGGCCGCCGCCACGGATTTCGTAGGGCGAGGACGGGGAATCGACTGGACTGGCTCACGCAATTCGTCGACTCCCTCGCCGAGTTGCTCGTCGATCGCGCATAGCCGGACTGCGCGCGGAGGGATGCGAAGCCGCCTTCCGACCGGCGCGCCCGCCCGCGTCTCCCGATGTCCGACGAGCGGCGGTACAACCGGACGACCGGACGAGCGGTTGAGAGCGACGCGCAGGTCCTGCCAATGTTCCGGAGGACCCTCCGGCGTTCGCTTCTGGACCCGCCGAGCTGCTGTCCCTTCCGTGTGTGCCGCGCCCCGGAGGACGCATTGACACCGTCGCTGCTGAGGTCCGTGACGAGCATGCCCGGCCTCTCGGCACGACGGCAGTGCGAAGCCGAGTATCGCGGGCGGCGGCCCCGTCGGACAGCCGCCGCAGCCCGCGATCCGGGCAGTACGGGGGGCCGCTACTCAGGACGCGCCGTTGCGCAGCTCTGCCAGGGCATCCGTCGTGAGGGGCTGTGGTGTGCTGTCGGGCTCGACGAGAATGACGGTGCAGGCGGCGGCATGAGTGAGCGCGGTGGTGAAACTGCCGTCGGCGAACTGGATGACGGGCCCACGAGGCGAGTGGCCGATGGCCACCGTCCGGGCGTGTACGTCCGCGGCGTGCCGGGCGAGGGCGCGGCCCGCGGCGCGTGGTCACCGACACTGGTGAGGATCTGGCCGGTGGCGACGATGCCGTGGGCGGTGAGCCGGTCGAGATGAGCGGTCACGGCGGCGCGCGCCTGGTCGGCGGTCTCGGTGTCGACGGCCTGCTCCTCGATCACGGCGGCCTGCTGGATGTGGACGACCTCCAGTGGACTGCCGGTGTCGCGAGCCACCAGCGCCGCAGCGTCCACTGTGGCGGAGGCCCGGGCATGGGAGCCCACGGCGACGACGGGAGGCGCATCGGTTGTGGCGGCCGGGCTGCCGACTCGGGTGAGCGACGGCGCGACCGGTTCACTGTCGCCGGTGTGTGCTTCGGCCTTGCGCAGCAGGCCGTGGCCGCTGGCCAGAACGGGGATGGCGAGGAGGAAGGTGGCGGCGCCGAGATAGAACGGGACGCTCCGGTCGGTGGCGTCGGCGAGCTTGCCGGCGATGAAGGGGGCCAGGCCGCCGCCGATGAAGCGCAGGAAGCCGTAGGCGGAGGAGGCGACAGGACGCTCGACGGGGGAGACGAGCATGACGGCCTGGGTGGTGAGGGTGTTGTTGATGCCGATGAAGGCGCCGCTGACGATGACGGCCACGATCACCACGGTGGGCGTGCTGACGTCGGCCGCGATGGCCGCCATCACGATGCCGAGGCCCAACAGGTTGGCGTAGAGCACGGGGGCCGTGCCGTAGCGGCCTTGCAGCCGCGGGGCGACGAAGACACCGAACGCGGCCACCAGGAGTCTCAATGATGAAGTCAAGCCGCTTGCGTGACAGGCGGAGCGGAGGTGAAGACTCGTCCGTCACGCAGCAAGGCCCACAACACGCTGG
>NZ_JBEYFB010000065.1:0-31547 GCF_040634135.1 Streptomyces sp. NPDC007164 | reverse complement strand
CTCGACTGCGCTCGAGCAGGGGAGACCCCATCTGCCTCAATCCTCCGCCTTGCAGCCGCACGCACCCAACCCCGCTCCTTCTCCCACCCCCCAATTGCCGGTCGGTCTTAGTCCGCTCGGGCCGACGCTCTGTTGCGCCCAATGGGTGGGGCGCAGAGCACGCGCGCGGAACGAGGTCAATAGCGGCGTGCCACACCGCGTCCTCGTCGTCCTCTCCCCAGATCCGGGCCAAGGGCCTGCGCTCGATCATTCCACTCACGTCGGTGGACATGCCGGCAGCCTGCCGAGGCGGACATGGCTCGTCGCCTCGGGCCTCGTGGGATCCCTCGCAAGGTTGGTCTGAACTCGCAGGGTTTGCTGCTGCAGGACACCGAAGGCGGTATCGCTCACAGCGAACGCACCCCGGGGAACAACGGACGGCTCAGGAGCATTGAGTCTGCATAGCTCAACTTGACTGCCGAAGGGGAGATCATGGCTACCGATTCCAATGCGGTCACTCCGCTCGCCCTACCCGTGCTGCCGCTCGACGACGAGGTCGTGCTGCCCGGGATGGTGGTGCCTCTGGACCTGTCCGACACCGATGTACGTGCCGCCGTGGAGGCCGCACAGGCCGCGGCCCGTGCCGGTGGCGGCAAGCCCGAGGTGCTTCTGGTGCCGCGGATCGACGGTACGTACACCGGCACCGGTGTCATCGGCACCGTCGAGCAGGTCGGGCGGCTTTCGGACGGGGATCCGGGCGCGCTCATCCGCGGCCGGGGCCGGGTGCGGATCGGGGCCGGGACCAGCGGCCCGGGTGCAGCGCTCTGGGTGGAGGGGACCCGGGTCGACGCGGTCGTTCCCGACCCGCTTCCCGGAGCCGCCGCCGAGCTGGTCAAGGAGTACAAGGCGCTCGCCACCAGCTGGCTGAAGAAGCGCGGCGCCTGGCAGGTCGTGGACCGGGTCCAGCAGATCGAGGACCTCTCCGCGCTCGCCGACAATTCCGGTTACTCGCCCTTCCTCACCACCGCCCAGAAGGTGCAGCTCCTGGAGACCACGGACCCGGTCGCCCGGCTGAAGCTCGCCATCCAGTGGCTCGGCGAACACCTCGCCGAGCAGGACGTCGCCGAGTCCATCGCCAAGGACGTCCAGGAGGGCGTCGACAAGCAGCAGCGCGAATTCCTGCTGCGGCGCCAGCTCGAAGCCGTGCGCAAGGAGCTCTCCGAGCTGAACGGGGATCCGGAGGACGAGTCCGACGACTACCGGGCGCGCGTCGAGGCCGCCGACCTCCCCGGGCACGTCCGCGAGGCCGCGCTCAAGGAGGTCGACAAGCTGGAGCGCTCCTCCGACCAGAGCCCCGAGGGCGCCTGGATCAGGACCTGGCTCGACACCGTCCTCGAACTGCCGTGGAACGAACGGACCGAGGACGCCTACGACATCCGGGGCGCGCAGGAGGTGCTCGACGCCGAGCACGCGGGGCTCCAGGACGTGAAGGAGCGCATCACCGAGTACCTGGCCGTCCGCAAGCGGCGCTCCGACCGGGGGCTCGGCGTGGTCGGCGGGCGGCGCGGCGGGGCCGTGCTGGCGCTGGTGGGGCCTCCGGGCGTGGGCAAGACCTCGCTCGGTGAGTCCGTCGCGCACGCCATGGGCCGCAAGTTCGTCCGCGTCGCCCTCGGCGGGGTGCGGGACGAGGCGGAGATCCGGGGCCATCGGCGTACGTACGTGGGTGCGCTGCCGGGACGTATCGTGCGGGCCGTCAAGGAGGCCGGTTCGATGAACCCGGTCGTCCTGCTCGACGAGATCGACAAGGTCGGCTCCGACTTCCGGGGCGACCCGGCCGCCGCCCTCCTCGAAGTCCTCGACCCGGCGCAGAACCACACCTTCCGCGACCACTACCTGGAGGTCGAGCTCGACCTCAGCGACGTCGTCTTCCTGGCCACGGCCAATGTGCTCGAAGCCATCCCGGAGGCCCTGCTCGACCGCATGGAGCTGGTCAGGCTCGACGGCTACACCGAGGACGAGAAGGTCGTCATCGCCCGGGACCACCTGCTCCCGCGCCAGCTGGAGCGGGCCGGCCTGGAGAAGGGCGAGGTGACGCTCGACGAGTCCGCGCTGCGCAAGCTGGCCGGCGAGTACACCCGCGAGGCGGGCGTACGCAACCTGGAGCGGGCCGTCGCCCGGCTGCTCCGCAAGGTCGCGGCCCAGCACGAACTGGGCGACCGGGAGCTGCCGTTCACGGTCGCCGAGGCGGATCTGCGCGGTCTGATCGGACGGCCGCACCACGTGCCCGAGTCCGCCCAGGACCCGGCCGAGCGCCGGACCTCGGTGCCCGGTGTGGCCACCGGACTCGCGGTCACCGGCGCGGGCGGCGACGTGCTGTTCGTGGAGGCGTCGCTGGCCGACCCGGAGACCGGGGCGTCCGGACTGACCCTCACCGGCCAGCTCGGCGACGTCATGAAGGAGTCCGCGCAGATCGCGCTGAGCTTCCTGCGGTCGCACGGCGCGGAGCTGGAGCTGCCGGTCGCGGACCTGAAGGACCGCGGCGTGCACATCCACTTCCCGGCGGGCGCGGTCCCGAAGGACGGCCCCAGCGCCGGTATCACCATGACGACGGCGCTGGCCTCGCTGCTCTCCGGGCGGCTGGTCCGTACGGACGTGGCGATGACCGGTGAGGTCTCGCTGACCGGGCGGGTGCTGCCGATCGGCGGCCTGAAGCAGAAGCTGCTGGCCGCGCACCGCGCCGGGATCACCACCGTGGTGATCCCGAAGCGGAACGAGGCCGACCTGGACGACGTCCCCGCCGAGGTCCTGGACACGCTGGAGGTCCACCCGGTGACCGATGTCCGGCAGGTCCTGGAGATCGCCCTGGCCCCGGCGTCCGCGGCCAGGCCCGAGGAGAGGATCCCGGCCGCGGCGTAGCCGCCACGGCGTGACGGACGTGGCACCACGTACGCGACCGGTACGGACGGCCCGCCCCCCGGCAAGGCAACGGGTGGGCGGGCCGTTCCGCGTGCGCAGGACGCTCGCGCGAGGGCGGCCTCGGCGTCGCCGATCACCGCGGCCGTTCCGCGTGCGCAGGACGCTCGCGCGCCCGGCGCTCACACCTCCAGCCACCCCCGCAGCGTCGCCTGCGCCCCCGCCTGGAAGCGGGTCTGGGCGCCCAGTGAGTCCAGCAGCACGCTGATCGGGCGCCGGGCCGTGTGTACATGGACACCCAGCCGGCGCGCTATCGCCTCGTCCTTCAGCCCGGCCGCGAGCAGGCCGAGCAGCTCCTTCTGCGGCTCCGGCAGCGGCCCGCCCGAGCCGCCCAGCGGAGTCGCCCGTTCCCACACCGTCTCGAACAGCGGCACCAGCGCGTTGCGCAGCAGCGCGTCCCCGATGACCAGGGCGGACGCCGTCGGGTCGGACGCGTCGCTCGGTGGCAGCAGGGTGATCCGCCCGTCCACGATGATCAGCTTCGTCGGTGCCCCCGGGGCGACCCTGGCCCGCAGCCCCCGCTCGACCAGCCCGGTCAGCGAACGCATCCGGCCGGGATAGCCGACGCCCTCCCGGTCCAGCACCGTGCGCACCTGTACGCCCCGGTCGAGCAGTGCCCCGATGTCCAGGCCCGGCGGGCGCGAACTGCCCTCCCGCGGCTGTCCCTTCACGTACGGCGGCCGGTCCAGGATCGCCACCTCCTGTTCGGCGGAGGCCAGCAGATACTCGGCGCGTTCGCCGATGGCCTGCGGGCCGACGAGCACCTCGATGCCGTCCTCGGGGGCGGTGGGCGAGCCGGACATCAGCCGGCCCGCCAACCGGTCGGCGTTCATCCGGAGCTGTTCCAACTCGGCGGAGCGAAGATGGAGTTCGGCCTGGCGGCGGTGGATGAGCGCACGGATCGCACCGGCCGGGGTCGCCGCGCGCGGCAGCGCATCCGGTTCCCCGGCCGGCCCCGGCAGGGCGAAGCCGTGCTCGGCCAGCCGGCCGAGCGCCGCCGCCAGCGGCTCCGGCGCCATGTCCAGCAGCGCGGCGAGCTCCTGCGCATCGGCGGCCTTCCCCGTGAGCAGTGCCTCGTATACGCGTTGCTCGCCCTCACCGAGACCGAGATCCCGCAGCTCCCCCTGGATCATGCCTGGATTCTCACTCCGTTTTCACAAGGCACACAAGTGGGCGTGCCCACTTGTCAACACGGCCGTCACATTGATCCATTGCTGCCCCGCGGGTTGCATGGCCATGACCACTTGGATGGTTTCCAGACGTGTGGGAGGGGCCAAATTGCGTACGTCCGACAGAGGTTCACGCGGATCCGCGACGGCGGGGAGAAGCGGTACGGCGAGGGGGAGCGGCACGGCGAGGAAGAGCGGCACGACGCGGGGGAGCGGCATACCGAGGGGCGCCGCCCTGGCCGCGCTGCTCGGCAGTGCGGCGCTCGTGGTGACCGCGATCCCGGCCCAGGCGGTCACCCCGTCGGCCACCGCGCCGTGGTCCGAGGTCGTCCCCGGTGAAGGCACCGCCACCCCGGCCCTCGTCGACGCGATCTCCGAGCCGGTGGACGCCGGGGCGAAGCCGGCCGACGCGGCCCGCAGTCATCTCGCCGCGAAGAAGAACCGCTACCGGATCGCCGACCCGAAGCGGGACCTGACCCCCGTGCGCTCGCTGACCAGCGGCTCCGAGGAGACGGTGCGGTTCCAGCAGAAGCACCATGGCATCGCGGTGCTCGGCGGGCAGTACGTCGTACGGATGGAGAAGAAGGCCGGCAAGCGTGTCGTCACCGGCACCTCCGGCAAGTACTTCACCGGGCTGACCGCGCCCACCGAGGCCAAGGTCGACGCGGAGCTCGCCGTGCGGCGCGCGGTCGCCACGACCGCCTCCCGGCTCAGGGGCAACACACTCACCAAGGACGACGCGGTACGGGCGAAGGGCGGGAAGTCCGCACGGGCGGCCGCCCTCACCGGCACCGCCCGCGGGCTCGTGGTGATCCCGAAGGGGACCGGCGTACTCGCCCAGCACGTCACCGTGCGCGGCACCGACCCGGCGACCGGCGAACCGGTGCTCCAGGAGGTCTACATCGACGCCGCGGCCGGCTTCCCGGTCCTCCAGTACAGCGGCATCAAGACGCTGACCGCACCGGGCGCCACGTCCGCGGCGGGCACCCCCGCGAAGGCCGCCGGCACCGCGGCCGCACCGGCCACCGGCACGGCGGCCGGTGACTTCCCGGGCGTCAAGGGCACCGGTCTGCGCGCCGACGGCTCCAAGGTCGAGCTGGATCTCTACTACGACAGCGGCCAGGACCAGTACGTCATGCGGGACTACTCCCGCCAGTGGGACACCACCCGGAACTCGCTCGTCACCTGGGACGCCCGGGGCGTCGACGTCGGCGAGGCGTCCGGCCGCTGGCCCAGCGGGATCAGCGAGTTCAGCCACCCCACCAGCGACTTCGGCAAGGAGGCCGGCCAGTCCGGCGCGACGGACGCGCACTGGGCGGCCGGCCAGGTCTACGACTACTACAAGAAGCAGCACGGCCGGGACAGCCTCGACGGCCGAGGCATGGCCATCAACTCGCTGGTCGAGGTCACCCTCTACGGCCAGCCGTACGTCAACGCCTTCTGGGACGGCCAGAAGATGGTCTACGGCAGCGGCGACAGCGAGTACAAGCCGATCTCCGCCGACCTCGACGTGGTCGGCCACGAGATGACCCACGGCGTCGTGGAGAGCACCGCGAACCTGGTCTACGCGGGCCAGTCCGGCGCCATGAACGAGGCGATCGCCGACTACTTCGGCAACGCCATCGACGTCACCGCCTCCGGCACCGCCATGGACGACCCGGACGCGGGGCTGATCGGCGAGGACCTGTGCCGCACCACCGCGCCCCGCGCCTGCGCCTTCCGTGACCTCAACGACGGCGCCACCACCTCGAAGAACTTCCTCGGCGTGGCCTTCTCCACGGACAACGGCGGGGTGCACCTCAACTCCACGATCTACTCCGGCGCCCTCTGGGACATCCGCGAGGACCTCGGCGCCGAGCTCGCCGACAGGATCGCCTACCGGGCGCTCGACTCCTACCTGACTCCGCTCGACGGCTTCACCGAGGGCCGCAACGCCACCGTCGCGGCAGCCAGGGAGCTGGGCGTGACGAAGAAGCAACTGGCGGTCGTCAAGCGGGCGTTCGACGCCCACGGCATCGTCCCCGGCTGGGAGAAGGCGCTCGGCGTCGACTCCGACAAGCTCTTCGGCAAGCTCAACATCTCCGGTACCGGCGTCGGCGCGGGCGGCGGCTGGTGGGCCACGTCCAAGTCGAACGACGACGGCTCGGAGCCGTACTCGGTCTACGCCGGACGCACCGACGGCAAGGGCGCGCCCAAGCTGATCAGCCCCAACGACGGCCGCTATCACGTCTATCCGGCGACCGACGGCAAGTCCGTGGTGTGGGCGGCGTTCGGGGACACCGGCGTCGACATCCTGAGCCGTCCGATCGCGGGCGGCCCGGTCAAGACCGTGTGGACGTCCTTCACCGGTGTCGAGGGGCTGCGGGTCGACGGCGACCTGGTGGTCTTCACCGAGTACGACCCGTTCGGCAGCCAGCACGTCGGCTATGTGAACACCCGGACCGGCAAGCAGGCCTACGTGGACGGCGGGAAGTACCACCTCTCCACCGCGGTCGGCTCGGTCAAGGGCTCCACGATCGCTTACGGGAAGCTCTACCCGGGCGAGACGGAGTACGAGCTGGGCGTCGAGGTGTTCGACGTGACCACCGGGAAGACGAGGCTGCTGCCGCAGAGCGGCACCCCGCAGGCGCTCGGCCGGACCGCGGTCACCAAGGACTCCGTGGTGTGGCTGGTCGACGAGGTCGAGGACCAGGGGCAGATGGCGGTGCGCCGGTCGGCCCCGGACGGCAGCGGGCTCAAGGACATCAGCCCGGAGACCGGTGCCGGCGCGCTCTTCCCGTACGACCTGACGGCGTCCGACGAGGCGGTCACGGTGACGGCGCAGACCCCGGACACGGCGTACCGCAACGAGACGCTGCCCAAGCTGTGGCAGCTGACCCCGGACGGATCGCGCGTCCAGCGGGTCTCCTGCAACCGTGGCGAGCAGTCGAACGCGGCGGCCGACGGCGGCCGGCGGGTGGTGTGGATCGACGGCACCACCGGCTGGACCGACCTGGTGACCCGGGAGCGGCCCGTGGGCAGCTGCGGCTGACGGCGCAATCCCGATCGGACGACCGGACCCCCGGCGCAATCCCGATCGGACGACCGGACCCCCGGCGCACCGCGCGCCGGGGGTCCTCCGGTTGTCCGCTGCCGGATCAGGGGCGGTAGATGGTCCCCGGGACCGGCTCGGCGGGCGCCATCAGCTGCGGGACGGTGACGAAGGTGTAGCCCTGCTTCTTCAGCTCGTCGATGATGCCCGGCACCGCGGGCACCGTGCCCTTGTAGATGTCGTGCAGCAGGATGACGCCGTCCTTGCTCGCCTGGTCCAGGATGCGCTTCTTGATCAGCGCCGAGTCGGTCGTGGAGTAGTCCTTCGCCGTGGCGCTCCACAGGATCTGGGAGAGCCCCAGGTCCTTGCTGATGTCCGAGACGGTGTCGTCGGTGCGGCCCTGCGGCGGGCGCATCAGGCGCGGCTTCTTGCCGGTGATGTCCGCTATCGCGTTCTGCGTCTTCTCCAGCTCGGCCCGTATCTCGGCCGGCTTCCGGTCGGTGAGGACCTGGTGGGTCCAGGTGTGGTTGGCCACCTCGTGCCCCTCGGCGGCGATCCTGCGCACGGTGTCGGGGTGCTTCTTGACGTGGTTCTTGCCCAGCAGGAAGAAGGTCGCGTGGACCTTCTTCTCCTTGAGGACGTCCAGCAGGTGCGGGGTGTCCTCGCCCGGTCCCGCGTCGAAGGTCAGCGCTATGCACTTCGCCTTGCGGCAGTCCACCGGGCCGAAGGAGCCCTTGGCGTCGGAGCCCGCGTCACCGCGGGCCGAGGCGGGGGCGGTGGTCTGCATGGAGCACCCGCTCAGCGTGAGGGTGAGAGCCGTCACAAGGGCGGCGGCCAACCCCGTACCGATCGACTTCGTCTTCATGGACAAGGCGGGTCACTCCTCCGTTGCTGAACAGCTGTACAAGGCGCACGGTGTGCGGCAGAGAAGGACTATACATAGGGGGTATACACCCGGTGTATATGGGGTCCGTGGTCGGCCGGAGAGCGGAAACCGCCGGTCGGGGCGGGTGAACCGGCGGGGGCGGGCAAAGGTGAGAGCCCCGGCGGATCGCCGGGGCTCTGCGGTGTGGAGCGAGGGGGCCGCGAGGGTGCGGCGGGCGGACTCAGCCGTTGGCGAGGGCCTGCACGCGGTCGAGGGCGCCGTTGAAGCGGTCGTGGTCGCCGACGGTGGGGCCGGACGAGGTGTACTGCCATATCGTGTAGAAGCCCCAGCCGGCCGGGAGCTCGCCGACCGTGGCGGCGTAGCGGGCCACCCACAGCGGGTTGGTCGCGCCGAAGCTCGCGTTGTTGCCGGTGCAGGTCTTCCACCAGCTGGTCGCGGTGTAGATGACCGCGTCGCGTCCGGTGCGCGCCTTGTACGTGTTCACGAAGTCGCGGATCCAGGAGACCATGCCGGCCTGGCTCAGGCCGAAGCACTGGTCGCCGTACGGGTTCCACTCGATGTCGAGCACGCCGGGCAGCGTCTTGCCGTCCCGCGACCAGCCGCCCCCGTTGTTCACGAAGTAGTTGGCCTGGACGGCGCCGCTCGTGGTGTTCGGAGTGGCGAAGTGGTACGCGCCGCGGATCATGCCGACGTTGTACGAGCCGTTGTACTGCTGGGCGAAGTACTCGTTCTTGTAGTACGTGCCCTCGGTGGCCTTGGTGTAGGCCCACTTCACCCCGCTGTTCCAGAGCGTCGACCAGGCGACGTTGCCCTGGTGGCCGGAGACGTCCACGCCTTCGGTCTGGACGGCGCGGGTGTCCCGCGGCAGTCCGCCCTGGCCGTCGTGGGCGACGACGCCCATGCCCATCGTGGCCGTGCCGCGGGCGGGCTTCCTGGCGGCCGCGTCGTGGGAGCCGGCGGCGCTCGCCGCGCCGGGCAGGGTGAGGAGGAGCGAAAGAGCTGCGAGCAGCGTCCCGGCCGCCGCGAAGCGCGAGCGGCGGGACGTCTTGGAAGTGGATCTGAGCACCGGCATGGGAGTGCCTCCGGGGACGTGGTGTGGGGACGTGCTGATCCCAGGGGGACGCGTGACGACCCCCTGTAGGCATGTAATGGTGTGAACATGCCAGGACTGACGCTACGCACGTAGACCCGTGCTGCGGAAGGGGGCCTGGTGGCTGCCGTTGGTCTACGCCTGCGAAATACTGGCGGAGCTGCGGTGATGACCAGCGGTGAAAGAAATTTTCAGCGACCGGAAAGCTCACGAGGGGTGTTGACGTGCACGGGAGCGAAAGCGGTAGTGAACCCGGCGCGACCGGCGGAAGTGGTGTGGACCACGCATTCCTTGCCCTGGAGCGGGAGTTGGCCGTCTTTCTGCGCCGGGCGCGGTCCAATTCCGGGGAGATGGCGCGCGAGGTCCATCCGGAGCTGGAGGCCGCCGCGTACGGGCTGCTCGTCCGGCTGGAGTCGGCCGGGCGGCAGCGGGCCACCGATCTCGCGGCCTACTTCGGGGTGGGCAAGGCGACCATGAGCCGTCAACTGCGCGCCCTGGAGGGCCTCGGACTGGTGGCCCGTGAACCCGATCCGGCGGACGGCCGGGCCTTCCTCGTCCATCTCACCGCCGAGGGGCTGGCCCGCTACCGCAGTGTGCGTGACGCCCGCCGGGAGCGCTACGTCCGCAAGCTCGACGACTGGGACCGGGCGGAAGTGGCCGAACTGGCCCGGCTGCTGCACCACTTGAACGCCCGCGCCGCGGAATGAAGCCCGTCGGTCCGGCCTCTGGTGCGCCGTCACAGCACCACGTAGACCGCCGTCGCGTCGTCATGGGTCTTGCCGCGGCGCAGCCGGACGCGCTCCGCGTCCGCCTCCTCCAGGGCCCTGACCCGGTCGATCAGCCCCTGCGGCCCGTCCTTGTGGAGCACCCCGAGGCAGTCCGTCCAGTCGCCCTCGTGGAACATCTCGGTCCACCGGGACGCCCCGTCGGTCAGTGCGGCGATCGCCCGCACCCGGTCGCGCGGGGTGTGCCCGGTCACCGCGCGGGCCGCCACGGAGGGGTCGGCGGCGGCGGTGAAGAAGCCGCCCTCCTTGTTCCGGAACCCGGAGTCGGTGATCGCCTCGGTGCTCAGCGAGCCGGGCGGCAGGCGGTCGAGCCGGTCGTCGAGCAGGGGGCGCACACTCCCGTCGTGCGCCTCGAACAGCAGTACGGAATCGGAGAGCACCAGGTACTCGACCCCGGTGTCGTCCCAGCGCGCCATGACGACCGTTGCCTGAGGCGTACGCGCGTGAGAAAGGTCACACAGGGAACGGTGCGTGTCGGCGGTGCGTCGGATGGACACTTCCAGGATCTCCTGAAGGGTCAGATCCCGCCGCGAACCGGACAGTTCGACCAGTGCGCCGCCCAGCCGGGCGGTGAACCAGGGGACCGAGTGCACACAACCGTCGTCAGCCCGGGGCGGTGTCACCCCGTCGAGTACGACCAGCGTCCCGCCCTGGCCGGAGGCGGGAAGTGCGGTGGCCGCCCAGTCCTCGTTCGGGCGTTCCGGGCAGCCGGCGACGGTGGCCAGTTCGATGCGCATGCGACCAGTCTGCACGGTGCCTTCACGAGCCCTGCACTCGGCCGCAATTGGCCTGAACCAGCAGGTCGGACGAGTGGCCGGAGCGGAAGGAGCGGCTCCATAGGGCGTGCGGGCGGGCATCCTGCCAAAGCCTGCGCGGAAGTTCCAGCCGACGGACCAGGTGTGGCCGAGGGTCCCCCGGGGCAAACTTGTTTGCCAACTCTGGAGTGATGTTCACTCGTTCAGGTGGCGGAGTGGTTGATGCGCGCCCCCCTCTCAAAAGCACTGGAATGGTCAGAAGCCGTACCAGGGGTCGGGGCGCTCGATATGTGTGACCGTGCGTCACCTCTGCTTCAAGGGCGGACGAGTCAAGATTGCGAGCACCGGTGCAGAAGAAGCGGCCTCGGAGCCAGGGCGGCAAGCAGAGCGGTTCCGGGGTGACGCCACCGGCACCCGCCGGGAGCGAGAGCACCCGGCGCACCGCGCGCGTACGGAGCAGGCTGGTCGCCGGTGTCGCGGTGGTCGGCATCACCGTCATCGCCGCGGGCACGCCCGCGATCCTCGCCGCCTCCTCCGAACTGAACGAATCACAGCGGCTGGTCACCCTCGCCGAGCTGAACCAGCAGGCCACCGCCCTCGCCCACGCCCTCGCGGACGAGCGCGACGAGGTCACCGCCCGGATCGCGGCCGGACATGACCAGGCGTCCGGCGACAAGGACGACTCCCGGGGCCACAGCGCCCGGGTCGACCAGCAGGTCGACGAGATCCGAGCCACGGCCCCGGCCGCACTGCGCCGCGACCTCTCCACCATCCCGTCCCTGCGCCGCGACGCGCTCAGCGGCAAGGGCACCGCGCTGGAGGCCCACCAGGCCTACTCCGAGGTCATCGCCAAGCTCCACGAGCTCGCCGACGAGCTCGCCGAGAAGACCCCGCCGCGCGCGGCCGAGGCCACCCGCGCCCCGCTCGCCCTCGGGCAGGCCACCGAACAGGCCTCCGCCACCCGCGGGCTGCTGATCGCCGCGCTCTCCGTCCCCCGTACGGTCGCGGTCCCGCAG
The DNA here is from genome assembly GCF_040634135.1 of Streptomyces sp. NPDC007164. Taxonomy (NCBI): domain Bacteria; kingdom Bacillati; phylum Actinomycetota; class Actinomycetes; order Kitasatosporales; family Streptomycetaceae; genus Streptomyces; species Streptomyces sp. NPDC007164. The sequence continues at coordinate 19,863 of NZ_JBEYFB010000065.1, read as the reverse complement.
CTCGACCCGGTGACCGGACTCCCGGTGCAGGCCCAGGACGGCGGCAACGACAAGGACGACCGCACCCGCGACGAACTGAGCGCCGCCGCCCAGCAGGCCCGGGTCCGCGAACTCGGCTCGCTCGCCGACTTCGACCAGGCCGCCGGCTCCACCGCCCGCGACAAGCTGTCGTCCACCGTCACCGGACCCGAGGTCACCAGCGCGGAGAAGTACCTCAACTCCCTCACGGACCGCCCCGAGCTGTCCGACTCCGACCAGGGGACCAACCGCAAGAAGGCCGAGGCGGCGCTCTCCGCGCGGATCGACCGGATGCGCAGCGTCGAGTCGGCCCTCGGCACCGAACAGATCCGGCGCCTGGAGCAGCTGCGCGGCGACGACGTCACCGCACTCGAACTGCGCATCGCGCTGCTCGGCGGCTGTCTGCTGATCGCGGTCGGCGTCTCGACCGCCGTGGCCCGCACCCTCACCCAGCCGCTCGCCGTGCTGCGGATCGGCGCCGCCCGCCTCGCCACCGAACCCGACACCGCCGAACCGGTCCGCTACACCGGCCGCAACGACGAGTTCGCCCAGGTCGTACGGTCCCTCAACAGCCTGCACGGCAGGCTCCAGGGACTCCTGACCGAGTTCAACGGCCGTTACGAGACCCTCCGGGCCGAGCACGGCGAGCTGATCGCCGGCCGCGAGACCCTCACCGTCCAGCGCGCCGAGCTCCAGGTCCTGGCCTCCGACCTCACCGCCCAGCTGGAGCGGCTGAAGAACACGGTCCACCACACCTTCGTCAACCTCTCGCTGCGCACCCTCGGCCTCGTCGAGCGCCAGCTCGGGGTCATCGAGAGCCTGGAGGAGCGTGAGCACGACCCCGAGCGGCTCTCCACCCTCTTCAAGCTCGACCACATGGCCACCGTCATGCGCAGGCACAGCGAGAACATGCTGGTCCTCGCGGGCGCCGAGCACGGCCACGGGCACGCGGGACCGATCCCGCTGGTCGATGTGGCGCGTGCGGCCGTCTCGGAGATCGAGCGGTACGAGCGGGTCACCATCCAGTCCCTGCCGCCGCACGCCCAGATCGCCGGCTTCGCCGCCGACGACCTGAGCCACCTGGTCGCCGAACTCCTGGAGAACGCCACCTCCTTCTCGCCGCCCGACTCCCACGTCCAGCTCTCCGGCTGGCTGCTGGAGAGCGGCGAGGTGATGCTCTCCGTCCAGGACGAGGGCATCGGGATGTCGACCGTACGGATGGGCGAGCTCAACACCCGGCTCGCCGACCCGACGCTCTTCGAGGCGGGCGAGCAGAGCGCGGACGGGGCCGGTCTCGGCCTCCAGGTCACCTCCCTGCTGGCCGCCCGCCACGGCGTCCGGGTCCAGCTGCGCGAGCACAAGGGCAGCGGGGTCACGGCGGTCGTCGTGCTGCCCCAGACCCTGCTGCCGAAGGCGCCCCCGGCCGCCACCCCGCCGCCGGTGACGGTCCCCGGGGACGCCCCCGCGCTGAATCTGCCGGGTTCGGTCGCCGAGGCCAACTCCAACGCCCTGCCGACCCGTAGCCTCGGGCTGCCCGGCGACCCGCTGATTGCCGCCGCCGAGCAGACGATCCGCGAGGCGGAGGCCGCGCCGGCCCCCGCCGCCGACCGGCCCGCCGTTCCCGAGCCGGCCCCCGCCGCCCCTGCCCCCGCACCCGCACCCCAGCCGGCCCCCGAGCCCGCTCCGGCCCGGGCGCAGGCACCCGCCGAGGCACAGGCCCCCGCCGAGGCGGAGTCCGAGGTCACGATGCAGGTCCGGCTCCCCGTGGTGCCGGAGTTCGCGGACGTCCCCGAGATCAATGCGCCCGACCCGTACGCCATCGGCCCCGACCGCCATGAGCGCACCGCGGACGGCTCCCCGGAGCCGCGCCCCGCCGCCCCGGCGCACACCCCCGTGGCCGACGCCCTGCCCGGCCCCCGGCAGCCGGAGCAGCAGCCCCAGCCCCAGCAGCCCGCCGAACGCGTCACCGACAAGGGGCTGCCCAAGCGCACCCCCAAGGTCGTCAAGCCCGCCACGGCACCCACCGCCGAGCGCAAGGGCAGCCTGGACAAGGAGGCGCTGCGCCGCCGGCTCGGCGGCTTCCACCAGGGCGCGAAGGACGGCCGCCGGGACGTCGAGGCGGAGATCGCGGAGACCACGGCCACCCGGACCCTCCCGGGAGCCGCCGCACAGACCGAACACAGTGGGGTGGCCGGCCGCGATGGCGGCCGGACCGATCGGACCGACGAGACGGGGGACACAGTCGAGGAGGCACGCAGTTGACTGCGCCCAGCACATTCGGGCTGAGTACCGAGGCCCGTAACCTTCACTGGTTGCTGAGCAATCTCGTGGAGGAGGTGCCAGGGGTCCACTCCGTCACCGTCGTCTCGTCGGACGGACTGATGCTGCTCTCCTCCGACCCCGGCCATCTGGTCGCCCCGGCCGGCGGCGGCGGCCAGGGCGGCCCCAGAGGCTCCAGCGCCGACCTGGCCACCATCGTCTCCGGCATCGGCAGCCTCACCATCGGCGCCGCCAAGCTGATGGACGGCGGCGGCGTCAAGCAGACGATGGTCGCCATGGACGAAGGCAGCGTCTTCGTCATGTCGATCAGTGACGGCTCACTCCTCGGAGTGCACGCCACCCCGGACTGCGACATGAGCGTCATCGCCTACCACATGGCGCTCTTCGTCGGCCGGGCCGGACACGTACTCACCCCCGAACTCCGCAGTGAACTGCGCAAATCGATGGAGAGCACCCAGTGAAGCCCGCTGCTGAATCCGCCCGCAGGCTCCCCGTCCGCGGGGCCGACCGAAGGCCCGCACGGGTCCGCCCGTACTCCCTCACCGGCGGACGCACCCGCTTCGGCCACGTCCTGCTCGTCGAGACGTTCGTCGCCGCGCTCGAAGCGCCCGAGGAACGCCGCGAGCTCACCAACGGCAACCTGGCCGGCCGCATCATGCCGGAGCTCCAGGCCATCGTCGAAATCTGCCGCCGGATGCGTACCGTCGCGGAGATCTCGGCCCTGTTGAAGATGCCGCTCGGCGTGGTCCGGGTGCTGCTCAGCGACTTGGCCGACCAAGGAAAGATCCGCGTGTACGGGACCGGTCACGGCACCGGCCAGCCCGACCGCGCACTGCTCGAAAGGGTGCTCAATGGACTCCGCCGTCTCTGAGTCGCCGCTCTTCGCCCCGCGTCAGCCGGGCGCCAGGGACCAGGCCGAGGAATCGCTCCAGGCCTGGCAGCTCGATCGCACCAGGGCCCCGATCGCCACGAAGATTGTGGTCGCGGGCGGCTTCGGCGTGGGCAAGACGACCTTCGTCGGGTCGGTCTCCGAGATCCCCCCGCTGCGGACCGAAGCGATGATGACCGAGGCCAGCGAGGAGACCGACGACCTCTCCGCGACGCCCGACAAGGTCACCACGACGGTCGCCATGGACTTCGGCCGGCTCACGCTCGACGACGACCTGGTGCTGTACGTGTTCGGCACACCGGGCCAGCAGCGCTTCTGGTTCATGTGGGACGACCTGGTGCGCGGCGCGATCGGCGCCGTGGTGATGGCCGACACCCGCCGGCTCGCCGACTGCTTCCCCGCACTCGACTACTTCGAGAGCTGCGGGCTGCCGTACATCGTGGCCGTCAACCACTTCGAGGGAACGCCCGGGTTCGAGACCGAGGACGTCCGGGAGGCCCTGACCGTCCCGCCGCACGTGCCTGTTGTGATCATGGACGCGCGTAACAGGATCACCGTCGTCGAGTCGCTGCTGGCCCTGGTCGGCCTGGCCCTCGACGCCACCCCGGCATAGCTCGAACGCCATACGTAACGGAGAACCGCGATGCGGAAGATACTCATAGTCGGAGCCGGCCAGTCCGGGCTCCAGCTCGCTCTCGGACTGCAGTCCAGAGGGTACGAAGTCACCCTGATGTCCAACCGCACCGCCGACGAGATCCGCTCCGGCCGGGTCATGTCGACGCAGTGCATGTTCCACACCGCGCTCCAGCACGAGCGTGACTACCAGCTCAACTTCTGGGAGACCCAGGCCCCGCGCATCGAGGGCCTCGGCGTCTCCGTCGCGGCCCCGGACTCCTCGCGCGCCGTCGACTGGGTCGGCAAGCTGAACGGTTTCGCCCAGTCCGTCGACCAGCGCGTGAAGATGGCCGGCTGGATGGAGACCTTCGCCCAGCGCGGCGGACAGCTCGTCATCCACGGCGCGGCCGTCTCCGACCTGGACTACTTCTCCCGCACCTACGACCTGGTGATGGTCTCCGCGGGCAAGGGCGAGCTGGTCTCCATGTTCGGCCGGGACGCCTCGCGTTCGCCGTTCGACGCCCCGCAGCGCGCCCTGGCCGTCGCGTACGTCCACGGCATGGGCCCGCGCCCGGAGCACCCCGACTTCGACGCGGTCCGCTGCAACCTGGTCCCCGGCGTCGGCGAGCTCTTCGTGATGCCGACCCTGACCACGTCCGGCCGCGCCGACATCCTGTTCTGGGAAGGCGTCCCGGGCGGCCCGCTCGACGCGTTCCAGGGCATCAAGGACCCCTCCGAGCACCTGGCGAAGACGCTGGAGCTCATGGAGCGCTTCACTCCGTGGGAGTACGCCCGCGCCACCAAGGTCGAACTGACCGACGCCAACGGCACCCTGGCGGGCCGCTACGCCCCGACCGTCCGCAAGCCGATCGGCCGGCTGCCCGGCGGTGGCCTGGTGCTCGGCGTCGCGGACGTCGTCGTCGCCAACGACCCGATCACCGGCCAGGGCTCCAACTCGGCCTCCAAGTGCGCCAACGCGTACCTGGACTCGATCATCGAGCACGGCGACCGGGAGTTCGACGCGGACTGGATGCAGGCCACGTTCGACCGTTACTGGGACACCGCGCAGCACGTCGTGAAGTGGACCAACGCGATGCTCGGCGTACCGCCGGAGCACGTGCTGAACCTGATCGGCGCCGCCGGTCAGCTCCAGCCGGTCGCCGACCGCTTCGCCAATGGCTTCAACGACCCGGCGGACTTCGACAACTTCTTCTTCGACCCGGAGAAGACGAACGCGTACCTCGCCGAGGTCTCCGGGGCGGCGCCGACCGCCTGATCACCGCGCCAGGGCCGGGCTCCGTCGGGCGACCGACCGGACCCGGCCCTGCCGGTGTTCCGGGTCACTGCCCGGGGGCCGACGACGAGCTGTACCCCGTGTCCGAGCCCGAAGAGGCCCCCTGCGGGAGCCGCGGCGCCCTGTACGCGGACAGCGGCGCGCTCCTCGGGTCCGGCCGTACGGCGCCGAGCAGCGGATTCGACGCCAGCGGCGAGACCTTCACCCGCGAGCCCGGCCGGGGTGCCTGCACCACCAGGCCGTTGCCGATGTACAGCGCCACATGGGTGGCCTTCGGGAAGTAGACCACCAGGTCACCGGGGCGCAGCGCGTTCACCGGGACCTTCCGCAGCTGCCGCCACTGCTCCTGCGACGTCCGCGGAATGACCTGGCCCGCCCTGGCCCAGGCCCGCGAGGTGAGCCCCGAGCAGTCGAACGAGTCCGGCCCCTCGGCGCCCCACACGTACGGCTTGCCGACCTGCTCGATCGCGTACCGCACCGCCTCCCCGCCCGCCGCGGACGGCGGCCGCGTCGAGGAGAGCGCCCCCGAGGCGGCCAGGGCTCCTTGCGCCTTCTCCATATCCCGCTGCTCCAGCCGGGACAGCTCGGTGAGCTGCGAGCCGGAGAGCGCGGCCAGCATCGATTCGACGGCCTTCAGCCGCGCCCGGACCGTGTCCCGCTGCTTCTTCTGCTTCGCGGCCAGGACCTGCTGCCGGTCGAGTACCTTGCGGGACTCGGTGGCCAGCTCGTCGGCGCGCTTCTCGGCACCGGTGAGCCGCTTCACCGTCGCCGCCCGCCCGGCCGCCGCACGCCGGATCACATGCTCCTGGTCCAGCAGGTGTTCGGGGTCCCGGGCCAGCAGCAGCCGCAGATACGCGGAGAAGCCGGACCGCCCCTGGTACTGCTCCCGGGCCAGCCGCCCGGCCTCGTCGCGACTGTCGGCCAGCGCGGTCCGGGCGCCGACGAGAGCGGCGTCGAGCTTCTTCGCCTGCGCCGCGCGCTTCTTCAGCTCCGCGTTGGTCCCGTTGTACGTCTCGGTGGCCTCTTCGGCCTGCTGGTACAACTGCCGCAGCTCGGAGAGGAGCTGAGCGACACTCCGGTTCGCCCCTGCGGGCGTGGCGGGTGCCTTCGCCGCGCCGCCCGCGGCGGGGTCCGGGGCCGCGGGTTCGGCGGCCGCCGGCGAGGTCACGACGAGCGTGGCCAGGGCGGCGGCGCAGACCGCACGCGAGACTCCGCCTGACACGACATCACCTCCGATGACGGGGCGATCATGGGGCTACCCCACGAGTGAGCACAACGGGACAATACGGTCACTCGGTGTCGGGAGATGCAAGAACCGTGCGGTGTGGCGGCGGACGGGTTCGCCCGGAAGGCCGTGGCTCGATTCGTTCGGCCGTACGAGTTCTTCCGTGATCCCAGGCATGAACGTGACGGAATGTGTGTAGGTTGTGACGGCCTGCATGGGGAGTGCGGGTTTCGTGGCTCTGTTGTGATTCATGTGGTTGTCCTGGGGGGACGCGGTGCGCGTGCGCGGCGAAGAGTTCGGGGTACGGCTTTCCACGCTCCGGCGGTCATTGACCGTTGGTGTCCTGGTGCTTGCGCTGGCAGGTGGCGCGGTCTCCGCAGAGGCGGCTCCGGACCCATCTCGTACGCCTGTTCCGGTCCCGTCCGCAGCGACCCGCGCCGAGGGGGCGCCGTCGGAGCTTCCCGGCAGCCTCCCAAGCAGCGGCCCGTCCCCCTCCGCGCTGCCCTCGAAGCCCGCGCAGCCGAGAACGGCCGTACCGAAGGGTGACACCGAGCCGGCCGATGCGCCGACCACCAGCGACGCTGTGTACGCCTACGACGCGGCAGGGCGCCTGGTCGGGGTGACCGATCCGGGTGGTGAGACCGCCCGCTACCGCTACGACGAGGCCGGCAACCGTCTGGGTGTGGACCGCTTCGCCTCCAGCACGCTGTCCGTGCTGTCGGTGGTCCCGGTGAGAGCTGCGGCCGGGGCCAAGGTGACGCTGTCGGGCACGGGCTTCTCCACGACAGCCGCGAACAACGCCGTCTCTTTCGGTGGCAAGGCGGCAGCAGTCACCTCGGCGACGGCTACCCGGCTGACGGCGACGGTGCCGACGGGCGCAGTCGACGGCAAGGTCTCGGTGACGGTGGGGGGTTCCAGCGCGCAGTCGTCGGAATCGTTCGCGCTCGCCCCTTCGGGACCGGTGGTTTCCAAGATGGAGCCGATATCCGGAGCGCCCGGCACGCAGGTAGTGCTGTCGGGTTCGGGGTTCGCCTCGGCCACGACGGACAATGTGGTGCGCTTCAACGGCGGGACGCCGGGTGAACTGGTCAGTGCCACGGCCACGTCGGTGACGGTGAAGGTGCCCGAAGGGGCTACCACCGGCCGTGTCCAGGTGGAGACGCCGGACGGAACTGCCACGGCTCCGTCGGACTTCACCATGACGGCCGGCAGCGACGACGGCACGTTCGAGACCACGGTGCGCACCTCGGTGACGGACGACAATCCTCCGGCGGTGGCGATCACGACACCGGGTAAGCGTGCGCAGGTTCTTTTCGATGCCGAGCGGGGCGACGACATCGGCTTCGCGGTCACTGCGTCGACGTTCAACTCGAATCTGACGCTGCGACTTTACGACCCGCACGGTGTCCAGACGGACGGCACGGGCTACCTGAATATGACGGGCGGCACCTGGCAGGCCCACGACCTCGCCACGGATGGGACGTACTCCCTGGTGGTTGATCCGGGACCGGCCAACATCGGTGCGGCCACAGTGACGGTGTCCAAGGCCTCCGGCGGTGTGTTGGACCTGGCCGGGCCGACCGCCGACACGCCGATGCTGAGGGCGGGGCAGGAGGGGCACTGGACGCTGTCCGGTGGCAAGGGCGAGTCGCTCGGCATCGGGATCGATGCCACCGGCATGGCGAAGGGCGCGTCCCTGCGCGTGGACCTGCTGGGACCGGGTGGAAAGTCCGTGGATCTCGCCTACGTGTCGGGGGGATCCACCGGAAAGCTGGAAGTCGACTCGCTGCCCACCTCGGACCGCTACGACCTGTGGCTGCACCCCGCGAATGTTGCCACCGGCACGGCCAAGGTGACGGCTTCGCACGACGTGGACGCGGGGCAGCTCGCTGTCACGGGCCCCGACACGGAACTCGCCATCAGCAGGCCGGGCCAGAACGGAATCGCTCACTTCTCGGCCCAGCTGGGCCAGCGCATCTCGCTGGGTGCCAAGTCGCAGGGCTTCCCGGCGTACACGTCGATCGAAGTGCGCGGGCCGGACGGCAAGGTGGTGGACAGCAGTTTCATCGTGTCCGCGAACTCCACCAGTGAGTGGGACAGCCCCACCCTGACAGCGAGCGGCACCTACACGCTCAGTCTGAAGCCGCAGAACATAGGCACCGGAAAGTTGACGCTGGCGCTGTCGAATCCGACGGTCGTCCCCGAGCTGACCACGGCAGGGGCAACGGCTGATGTGACCATCGACCGATTCGGACAGAACGCGGAATCGACCTTCCAGGCCGCGGCAGGAGATGACCTGTCGCTGGGTTTCAGCGGCAACATGTTCACTTCCTCGCTGTATGTCACCGTATTTGCGCCGTCAGGTGCAAAAGTTCTCAACGACGTGGTCCTGCTTTCTGGCTCAGCGCGTGTCTTCAAATTGCCAGACCTGCCTGAGACCGGCCTGTACCGCGTGGTGATCGACCCATATCTGGGAGCTGCCGGAACAGTACGGCTCACACTGTCGGCCGATGTGGTGAGTGCACTGACGGCCGACGGTCCCGCGCAGCAAGCCGCCATCACGCGACCCGGCCAGCAAATCCGTGCTGAGTTCATCGCGCCGGACGCCAAGGTGTTCGGGTTCGCCCTGACCGACAGCACGCTCGCCGCGTCGGGCGAGGCCTATCTGGTGGGGCCCGCAGGTGGAGAAGGCACCTACCTCGGATACGTCTCCGCCCACTCGCCGACGGCGTTCTACCTCACCGGAGTGACGCCGGGCGCCAGATATGCGGTGGTGATCACACCTGACAACGCGGCCACGGGTGAGGCCAGGCTTTGGCTGTCGAATCCAGTCACCGCCGGCGAGCTGTCGGCGGATCGGCCCACCGCCGTTGGAGACTTCACCCGTCCCGGGCAGCAGCTGGAGTTCACCTACAACGCGGTGGCAGGAGCCGGAGCGGCCGTCGTGTTCAGCGACAGCACCCTGACCGAGCTGGTCAGAGTGGCGCACTGGGCCCCTGGTGCCGACAAGGACGAACGCCTGGGCTACATGTCGGACACGACCTTCGACAGTGCGTTGCGGGCTCCGCTGGTCGCCGGCACGCACAAGGTTCTGCTTCAGCCCGATGAGCCGGCGACCGGTCATGTGAAGGCCACCCTGCTGCCCGACGCGGACGGCGGCACGCTCATCGCGGATGGCGGCAGGAAGGCCGTCTCGGTCACCTCGGCCGGGCAGAACGCCCGCTACACCTTCACCGGCACCGAGGGGCAGAAGCTCACCCTCGGCCTCGACACCCCGCCCAGCGCCTGGGAGCTGTCACTGTGGGGGCCGGACGGCAAGTGGCTCTACGACGCCGCGTACATGAACGACACCACGGCGACAAAGGCCCTGTCGGCCCTGCCCGCCACTGGCACGTACACCTTGACCGTGAACCCGTCGTCCTCCAGGACCGGCACGTTCAACCTGGGCCTGACGACCACCCTCACAGCCGCCACCCCGGCAGCCGTCAAGGACAAGGCAACTCCCACATCCGACTCCGGTGCCGCACCGAAGACGGCGACGGCTCATGCGGGCATCCTGCCCCAGGGTGCCGATGCCTGGCAGCCGGGCAAAGCGAACCTGAAGGGCCGGGACTGGATCACGGCCCGGGGCAAGACACCGAAGGCACCTGCGAGGCTCAGAGCTCCGCCAGGCACCACGGCACTGACCGGCCGCGTACTGAAACTGGACGGCAAACCCCTGGCCGACGTAACCGTCCGGGTCGGTGACAAGCGCGGACACACCGACGCCAAGGGCCGCTTCCTGCTGACGGGCATCAGTGAGGACGCCACCACCCTGGTCGTGGATGGCGCGAGCGCCGATACCCAGCAACGCCAGTACGGCCGCTTCGACATCCGCATCCGCCCCAGGGCCGGCCGGAGCACCGACCTCGGTTTCCCCGTGTGGCTGACTCCTCTGGACACCAAGCACACCGTGACCTTCGACGCACCGGCGAAGAAGGACATCACACTGACCACCCCACAGATCCCGGGACTTGAGGTACGCATCCCCAAGGGATCGGTGGTGCGGGACGAGAACGGCAAAGCAGTCACCGAGCTGGGGATCACCGCGATCCCGATCGACCGGCCACCGTTCCCGCTGCCCAAGAACAGTGTGGTGCCCGTCTACTTCACCGTGCAGCCGGGCGGTACCACCGTCTTCCCCAAGGGCGCGCAGATCGTCTACCCGAACTACACCCACGAAGCCCCTGGCGCCCCCGTCGACTTCATGGACTACGACCCCAAGGACAAGGGCTGGCACGTCTACGGCCACGGCCAGGTCAGCCCGGACGGCAGGCAGGTCGTCCCCGACGCGGATACTCGCGTATGGGCCTTCCACGGTGCCATGTTCAACGTCACCGACCTCGTGCCATGGGACCTGACCGGGCTCAAGGACGTCATCGACTGGCTGTCCGGCGACCCGGTCGACCTGGCCACCGGTCAGCTCACCGACTCCAGAACCGACCTGGGCGTCCTCGACCCGCTCGGTTCGGCCGAGGTGAACCGGACCTACTGGCAGGGCGACACCCAGCCACGCGCCTTCGGTATCGGCCGCGACCTGTCCTACAACGCTTTCCTGCACTCCGAGAAGCAGTACGAACAAGTTGATCTGTATCTCCCGGGCGGTCAGAAGGTCCACTTCACTCGCACGTCATCGGGCACCGGATACATCGATGCCGTCTTCGAGCCGCTGGACACTCCGACCGGCTTCCGCGGTTCGAAGATTGCCTGCCGCGACAACCAGTGGGAACTGCGGTTCCGGGACGGCAGCGTGTGGGTCTTCCCGCTGTACTCACCGCTGAAGGAGATCCGCGACAGACACGGCAACGCGCTCAAGCTGACCCGGCTGTCCGGCAACAAGGGCGAGATCACCCGGATCACCACTCCGGGAGGCCGTTGGATCTCCCTCGCCTACGACACCAAGCACCGGGTGCACGAGGCGCGGGACAACACCGGTCGGACCACCGTCTACGAGTACGACAGCGCAGGTCGGCTGAGCACGGTGACGGACCCGGCCGACAAGGTCAGCCGCTACACCTACGACGGCTCCTCGAACCGGATCCTGACAGCGACGGACGCCCGCAACATCACGTACATGGCCAACTCGTTCTATCCGGACGGGAGGGTCAAGGACCAGGTCCTCACCGAAGGCGCGAAATACTCCTTCGCCTATACCCAGACGGGCACCGGCCAGATCACCTCGACCGAGGTGACGCAGCCGGGCGGCGCGATACGCCGGGTCGAGTTCGACGCGGCCGGGTACGGCGTCCTGGACATCGCCGCCCGCGGATCGTCGCTCGAACGCAGGACCCAGTACGTCCGGGGGCCGAACCACCGCATCGACGCGATCGTCGACCCGTACGGACAGCGCACCGAGCTGACCTACGACGCCAACGGTCATGTGACCCGCTCCGTAGAGCAGGCCGGTACCGCCAACGCCCGTGCCTCGGGCACGGCGACCTTCGACGGGCCCTTCGACCAGCCCACCAGGGTGACCGACCCGCTGGACAACGAAACCGTCTTCGGCTACGACGCCCAGGGGAACCTGCGGACGGTCACCGACCCGGAGGACCGCAGGACCACTCTCACCTACGCGCCGGACGGGCAGATCAAATCCGTCACGGACAACGCCGACGCGGTGACAGAGTTCACCTACCGCAACGGTGACCTGGTCTCCGTCAAGGACGCCGAGGGCAGGGTGTCGAGCCAGTTCACCGACGCCGCCGGAAGGGCGTCCGCACTCACCGACACGGCAGGTTCACTCACCACCGTCGTCTACGACAAGCTGAACCAGCCCCGCAAGGTCACCGACCCCCTCGGCCGGTCGACGGGCTTCGACTACGACGACAACGGCAACCTCACCACCCTCACCGACGCCCGCAACAACACGGTCAGTTGGAAGTACGACGACGCGGACCGCCCCGAGACGGCAACCGACGCCGTGGGTGCCCAGGCCAAGTTCGAGTACGACGCGGCCGGACTGCTCAAGAAGGCGACCAGCCGTTCCGGGAAGATCGCGACCGCCACCTACGACCTCCTGGGCCGGGCCAAGACCGCCCAGTACGGCGTCGACATCGCCGGGCAGGCCGAAGCCAGTGTCAGTTACGACTACGACGGCCACGACCTGCTCAAGCAGATCAACGACAGCCAGGCCGGTAACCAGTCCTTCGCCTACGACACCTACGACCGGCCCAAGGCGGTGACCGGCCCCAACGGCACCGTCAGCTACGACTACGACGCCGCCGACCGCCGCACGACGATGACCGCGGGCGGTCGGACCACCAGCTACGGCTTCGACACATCCAGCATCCTCACTTCCATCACCTCCGGCACCCAGGAAATCGGGTTCGAGCTGGACGCGGTGGGCCGGGAGAAGACGGCCACGATGCCCGGCGGCATCATCCGCACCACCGGCTACGACAAGACGGGCGCCATCAGATCCATCGCCTACGCCCGGGGCACCAGCAACATCGGCGACCTGCACTACACCCGCGACGAACGGGCCCTGCAGACTGGACTGACCGGCTCCCTCGCGAACGTCGCCCTGCCGGCCGCCGAGACGGGCACTGTCTTCGGCAAGGACAACCGCATCACCACCTACGGCGGCCGCCCCTTCACCTACGACGCGGACGGCCAGCTCAAGACCGACGGCATCCGCGACTACACCTGGAACGCACGCGGCCAGCTCACCGGCCTGACCAAGGCCGGACAGAACAGCAGCTTCGGATACGACGCCCTGGGCACCCGCAGCACCAGGACCGTCGGCGGGACGACGAACAAGTTCCTCACCGACGGCAGCAACCCGCTGGTCGAACAGAACGGCACGGGCGACACCACCGCGACCGTGGCCACCTCCGGGCTGGACCAATTCCTCACCCGCACCGAGAACGGCACCACCCAGACCTACCTGACCGACGCACTCGGCTCAGTGATCGGCCTCGCCAACAGCGACGGCACCATAGCCACGAAATACGCCTACGACCCCAACGGCCAGCCCACCACCACCGGAGCAGCCTCCTCCAACCCGTACACCTTCACCGGCCGCGAGAACGACGGCACCGGCCTGCTCTACTACCGCAACCGCTACTACGACCCCGAAACCGGCCGCTTCATCTCCCAGGACCCCATCGGCCAGGCCGGCGGCACCAACCTCTACCAGTACGCCCTGTCCTCACCCACCACCTACACCGACCCCACCGGCAACAACCCCATGATCGCCGCCTGCGCCGTCGGCGGGCTCATGGACGGCGGCATCGACTGGGCGTTCCAGCGACTCTCCGGCCGCAAGGTCAACTGGGGACAAGTCGGAAACGCCGCCCTGACCGGCTGCATGCTCGGCATGGCCGGCGAAGCCCTGAGCGCCTTCATGGCTGCCAGGGGCACCATGCGGGCCGGGAGCTGCCTGACCCACAACAGCTTCACCGCCGACACCCCCGTGCTGATGGCGGACGGCACGCGCAAGCCGATCAAGGACATCAAGACCGGCGACAAGGTTCTCGCCACCGACCCACAGACCGGCGAATCCGGGCCCCGCGCCGTCACCGCCCTCATCGAGGGGAACGGGGAGAAACAACTCGTCGACCTCACCATCGACACCGGTCAGGCCCAGAAGGCGAAGAACGGCCACATCACCGCCACCGAGGGCCACCTGTTCTGGGTGCCCGCACTCCACCAGTGGGTAGAGGCAGGAAGCCTCAAGGCCGGCCAATGGCTTCGGACGAGCGCCGGCACCTGGGTCCAGATCGCCGCCACCAAGCACAGGGCCCAGTCAACGAAGGTCTACAACCTCACCGTTGATGACCTGCATACGTACTATGTGCTGGCGGGCGAGACCCCGGTACTCGTTCACAATTGCCTTATTAATGGAAGCGGTCCGGCCAAGGGGATTCTTGAAGTAAGTAATCGAGTGAAATCGGTCGGCTCGGTGAGGAGTTTCCGCCCGAACGAGCCGAGAGATTTCGTCTTCGATCCGACCACCGGGCGCTTCGCGACTGGCGCCAATCAAGGCGTTGGTGGTCATGATTTCCTTGGGAGTGCCATTGGAGCGGATAAGTCGACCATGGTGGGGGGTCGGCTGCGGCGAGGGCCTGACGGGGAACTGCAGACCAATGAATGGTCCGGTCACTATGGAATGAACTGGGATGATTCAAACAGGAAGGCATTTCAGAGCTTCATGGATCAGTACGGAATATCCGTGAATCACACCACGAGTATGCATTGGGGAGCAAGGTGATGTCCAAGTGTATTCCCCTCTTGAGGCAGGCTACGTGACAGTGAGTGATCTGGCTGCCGAGCTCTCGGCCGTGCCTGCGAGATGCTGGATTCTCTCTTCCTACCCGGGCCAGGTCGGAGTTGTCATATGGCTGCCGTTGGTACGGATCAGCGACACTGGAATTTGGTTGGGACTCGATAGGCAGGGCGTGTGGACTCTCGGCCGACTTGACGGTGTAGTTGAATCCTCAGCGGAAAGTATGCCCTCGTCGTGGGTGGTCATTCTGGATGCAGATGAGCTGTCTCTACGGGCGGACTTGTCATCCGCCGCAGAAAAATTCGGGTTGTCACCAGAAGGACTTCAATCCCTGATTCCCATCGATGACGTGCTGACGATGGCAGTCAGAAGTAGAAGTATTTACTGGGTCGAGCGGGCAGTCCAGTGGATGACGGAGAGGGGTGTCACGGAGGAGCATTTGGCACTTCTTCGGGAATTGGCTGCAGCTAAATGGGTGGGTCAGCAGACGCGGCATACAGCTAGACGTCTCGTGAAGGCGTCTGAGTGATAAACAAAGGCGCCCTCTCGGATCTTTCCGGGAGGGCGCCTGTGCCGTTTGACGACAACGATGACAACGCCAGCGGACAGAGGCCATGGTGGTGAGTTGTCGGAGCAGTCGTCGGCTCCGCCGAGCACGTCATTGAGAGTGCTGACGGCTTGCTGTTGGAGGCGGAGTCACGGGGACCACCGAGCCGGTAGTACTCCCGTTGCGTGTGGAGCTTGAGCCGACACCCGTCGAAGGCTGTGCAGGCTGTGCTGAATTGGCCGGCGTGCGCGATCGGTCCCGGGCGGTCGGCGACATGACGACTGTCAGCGACTGCGATGTTTATATGCGACGCCACCCCGAGAGGCATCAGTGAGCCCTCGCGCCGTCTATCGGCATGTCCTTCACGTCATTCGCCACGCCTCTGAGGGTGGCATCGCCTACGAGAGGGTTTGCGTTGCCGAGGATTGCGGCGCCGAATCCGGCCCGCGCGACAGGCAAGATGCCGCACAGGATTGGGCACTTGTCCACGCCGGACGCACCGGCCACGACCTGTTCAGGCGTGTCGTCACTGACCACGCCAAGGTCACCCGAGCCGACTAGAAGCCCGTCGGCAGTTGGAGACTCCCTATAGATTTGCGGTTCGGTGCGAACGTGACGTGATGTCCGGGTTCTGGCCCTCAAGGTCGGCCCTGGGGTGGGGATGTGGGCGTGAGAAGCAGAAGAGGCATATTGCTGGGTGCGACCGTGGTGGCCGCGGGAGGGGTCGGCGTGTTGGCGACGGATGCCTCGCCCTTCCGGACGTCACCCGGTGATTCCACGGGCTCGTTGGCCTCTCTGCGAGGGGTGCTGCCTGCCGCTTGTACGCGTGTCATGGCCCTGGATCCGGCTGGCGATCTGTCAGGTCGGAAGCCACCAGCACTGAAGACTGCCCTGACCCGGGTGCAGCAGTCGGTTGCGGCGGTTGACAGGGACGGCGTTGACGCCTGGCTCGCCTTGGGGAGCGGTGTTTTTGCCGGAGAGGTGTTGGGACGGGCGCAACGTCCTCGCGGACTGAGGGCAATGCCGTCTTCTGCTGGGGATCTGCTCGACCCTGCTCAGTCGCACGGGGACGTGCTCGTACAGGTGACCGGGGCCGACAAGAGGGCAGTGCAGGAGGCTGCCGAGCGAGTGGTGAGGCAGGCCGCCGGGTGGCGTGTGCGGTGGGAGGTCGACGGGGTCCGGGACGAGAACCGGGTCGAGGGTGGCAAGGGGCTTGCCCGCAATCCGTTTCATTTCACCGAAGGGTTCGGGAATCCGGGAACCGGGCGCGAGGTGGCCGATCGGGCCGTTGTGCGCAGTGGGCAGGGAGAGCCGGACTGGGCCGTGGGCGGCAGCTATCAAGTGGTGCGGATCGTGCGGTTCGCGACCGAGTTGTGGGACAAGGACTCCGTGCGCGAGCAGGAGCGCATCATCGGGCGGCGGCGGGACGGCCGTTGGCTCGACGGGACTCCGGCCGACGAGCAGCCCGGCTTCGTGGCGGACCCCAACGGCAGGGTCACACCGCTGGATTCGCATGTGCGGCTCGCCGCCCCCGACCGGCGCAACCCGCCGCCCCTGGTGCGCCGCAGCTACAACTACGACCGGGGCGACGGCGATAGTGGGCTGATCTTCTCCTGCTTCCAGCGGGACCTGGCCAAGGGGTTCGAGGCTGTGCAGAGGCGCCTGGCGGGTGAGGCCATGGCCAAGTACCTCCTCACCACCGGCGGCGGGTACTTCTTCGTGCCGCCGCCCGGGGGCGGCTGGATCGACGGGTTGTTCGCTCAGGCGACCGGGAACGCGTAGAAGATCCGGCCGCGTTGTACGACGGCGGTCCGGCCGGTCGTCAGGACCCGGTACGGGGCGGTGACCGTGGGGCCCTTCGGGGCCTGGGTGCCGATGTCCTGGAACTTCCACAGTCGCCGGCCGTCCTCGGCGGCGAACGCGGTGACCTGGGAGCCGTCCGCAGCCAGCAGGGTGCGGCCGGTCGTGCTGAGGGTGACGGCGGGGGCGGCGGTGCCGATCGTGGCCTCCGTCGAGCGGCGCCAGCGCAGCCGGCCGGTCTCCCGTTCGACCGCGCCCACCTCCTGGTTGCGGTTGGTGGTGTGGAGTACGGCTCCGGTGGCGACGGGGGTGCCGTACGGGGTGCCGCCGGTGCCGTTCAGCGTCCACTTCGGCTTGCCGGCCGGGGTCTCGAACGCCTGGAGGTCGTCGCCCACCGCCGCGTACAGCAGGCCCCGGTCGTCGCCCATGGCCGCCGCGTCCGGGGCGACCGTGCCGAACTGCTTGGTCCACAGGGCCTTGCCGGTCTTGCGGTCGAAGCTCCGGAAGACGGCCTTGCCCTTGGCGGACCTGACGTCGCCGGGGGTGAGGGTGGCCGGGGTCTGACGTATCACCAGGTCGTTCCGGCCGACCGCGATCAGCCGGTGGACGGGGGTGCCGGGGGCGCGTCCGGCGGGTACCGGGGCACGCCACAACTGCTCGCGCCGCACGATGTCGTAGGCGAAGACGTAGGCCCTGACGACCTGCTTGTCCTTGCCGCGCTTCTTGCCCTTCTTCGGCGGCGGGGCCTTGACGGTGACCTTCTCGGACCCGGTGAACCAGATCACCGGCCCGGACGCGCCGACGAACTCCGGTGCGGAGAGCTTCGGCATGCCGGGGGACAGGGCCGCGTGCTCCGCCCGGTGCACGGTCTTCCCGTCCTTCGGGGAGAGCCAGAGGAAACCGGAGGGGGCGGCGATGAAGCAGAGGTCCTTGCCGGCGGGGAGGGCGGCGCGCCCCTCGGCGGCGTCCGCGTTCTCCCAGATCCGGCGTCCGGTGCGCAGGTCGACGGCGGTCGCGCCGTTCTTGCCGGTCAGTACGAGCAGCCGGTCGTTCCAGACGGCGGCGGTGAGCGGTGCCTCTTCCGCCGCCGGGACCGTGTACACCCAGCGGGGCTGCGGCGGCAGTCCGGCGACGGTGGGACCGCTGTGACCCGGCGCGGGCTTGGGGTCGTCCGTACTCCCGCTGTCACCGCCGCCCAGAGCCAGCGCGCCGCCGCCACCGACGACCAGGCCGGCGGCCCCGGCGGCGAGTCCGATGAGCAGGGTGCGCCGTTTGGCGTCGGGGGAGGTGGGCCTTGCCGCGGAGAAGGCGGAGAGTGCGGGGCGCCCCGCGGGCACCGGCAGCGGGACCGGCGGAACCATCGGCGGGGGCACGGCGGGGACCCCGCCGGGCAGGGCCGCGGCGGGCCCGGCGGCCGGGAGGGCCGCCGAGGTGGGCGCCGCAGATGCCGGGGCGGCCGGACGCCCGGTCGGCTCGGGCTGGACGGTCAGCTCGGGCGGGACGGACAGCTGGGTCGTCGGGCGGTCGGTCCTGGGGACCTGACGCCCGAGGTTCCCGAACTGCGCGGTCTGCGTGTCCGGGAGGGGAAGGACGTGGGGGAGGGGTTCGACGGGAGGGGTGGGGGTGGACGTGTCGGTCGGTGCGCCCGGCGGTGTGTCGACCGGCTCGCTCGGCGGGGCGTCGACCGGTCCCTCGGCAGCGGCATCCACCGGGGTGCCGACCGGGGCATCGGCAGGACCCTCGGCCGGGCCCTCGGAGGATGCGGACACCGGTCCGCCCGCCGGTCCCTCGATCGGGCGGCCGGACGCGACCGCCTCCCGTGCCCGTACCCCCTGCTCCGCCACCGCGGCCGCCAACGCCTCGGGCAGCCAGCCGCCCTTCGCCATGCCCGCCGCGCCCTCCAGGGCCAGCTCGGCCGCCACCGTTCCGGCGCTCGGCCGGTCGGCCGGGGCCTTCGCCAGGCATCGGGCGACCAGGTCGCGCAACTCCTCCGGAACCGCGCCGAGTTCGGGAGCGGTGTGGGCGATCCGCTCGGGGCCCTCGGCGGCCGGGCCGTCGGCGAGCGGGGTGGTGCCGGTCGCCGCGTACGCCAGCAGCAGGCCCAGCACGAAGAGGTCGGAAGCCGGTCCGGGCTCCTCGCCCGCCACCTGTTCCGGGGTCAGATAGCCGAGCCGTACGGACAACTGGCCGCCGGGCCGGGCCTCGGCGGCGGCCGCCGCGCCCAGCGGGCCGAACGCGGTGAGCCGAGGCCCGTCCCCGGCCAGCAGCACCGTCCGGGGAGCCAGGCCCTGGAGCACGGCTCCGGTGGCGTGCACCCGGGAGAGGGTCTCGGCGATGCCCGCGCCCAGTATCCGCACCGCGCGCTCGGACAGCGGCCCGGTGGTCCCGATCGCCTCGGCGAGTGTCAGCGCGGGTACGTACGGGCCCGCCGTCCACAGCAGGTCCTCGTCCGGGGACTCGTCCGGGGTGTCGTCCGGGACGTCGTTCGGGGTGTCGTCCGCGTCGGCCGGCTGCGGCCGGGACCAGGCGCCGGTCAGCCGGTCCGCGGTGTCGGCCTCCGCCTGGAAACGGCGCCGGAAGGCGGGCAGCGCGGCGAGTTCGGGCCGGGCGGCGGTGATCACCACCGCGTCCGGTGCGGTCGCGGCGCGCGCGAGGTACTGAACGGCGCTCGCCGTCTCGCGCAGCCGTGCCAGCACGGTGTACGGGCCGAAGCGGCGTGGATCGTCCTGACGCAGCGCCTCCATGGCGCACCCCCCTCGCTGACCGTGCCTGAGCACCGGAGCGTCGATCTTAGACCGACCGGCAATTGGGGGGCGGCGTCGCGGGGCTGGGTGCGCGCGTCTGCGGCGTTGTCGTCAATCACCATGGCTCTGCCATGCCTCAATCCTCCGCCTTGCAGCCGCACGCACCCAGCCCCGCTCCTTCTCCC
>NZ_JBEYFB010000064.1:0-32058 GCF_040634135.1 Streptomyces sp. NPDC007164 | reverse complement strand
ATCCCACTCCGCATTCGTCAGATCCCCACGCCCCATCCCACCACCCTGACCTCAACACCCCACCCTTGTCAGGAGATCCGAGAAACAGGCCCTAGTTCTGCCGAGTCCTGCGGTCATGGCCGAAGCGGCGAAGTGACCGAAGTGGCCGAAGTGGCGAAGTGGCCGAAGACACTGCGCCACCGGGCGCCCGGGAACCCAGCACCAGGACGGTGAGGCGGTGGCAGCGGGCCCGTTACCCGGGGAACGGGGAGATTACCTGTTCCCCGGCGAGTGTGTTGAGTCGTCCGGCCGCGTCGTCATCGAGGAAGAAGAGCGTCATGGCCTGGCCGTTGTGCCGGACGTGGAATCGGCGGTCCCCGTGTTCCAACTCGTCGATGAGGTAGCCGACCACCATCAGGTCGGCCCAGTCGTCCCTGACTTCGATGGGCCAGTTGACCCGCCGGCCGTCGGCCGTGTACTCGATCCATGCTTCCTCCGTGCCGAGGTCGACGTGGTCCCGCAGGCCGGACAACGCGTCCGGCAGGCCGGAGATCCGGCACAGCTGCCTGGCGATCGCCACGTACGAACCCTGGCCGCGGACGCACTCGGCATCGAAGTGCCATGCCTGGTTGCAGAACCACCGCTCCCACGGTTCGTCCTCGACCGCACAGCCCAGTGCGAACAGCACCAGGTCGAACGGCTTGAGCTCGTACGCCTCCCGCGGCCACGAGTACAGCAACTCGTCCACGGTCCGGCCGGCCGCGAGCGGCAGCCCCAGTTCCGCCAGTCTGTCCAGCTGATCTTCAAGACGCATGCCCGGGATCGTACCCACCACCTCGGACAATGCCTTCGGGTCCAGTACGGCCGGCTGCGCACCCGGGGCGGCGCACGTCCACTTCAACTCCCGTCACTCGAACCCGCCGAAAGCGCGGCGGAATGACCGTCGCTCGGGTCGAGGAGCATTTCGGCATCAGTACCCGGACAAGCAGACGAAGAAGCGGAAGATCGTGAGCGACGTGACCGAATGCATCCTCAACCGTCCGGCGACGGGCTACTGAGATTTCGGACGTGATGCCGCGTGACGTCGAGGGGCAGTCCTGGCCTGGAGGATTTCACCCACGGACTCGTCGCGCCACTGCTTCAGGAGTTGGTGGAAGGCGACGGCGCCGTGCGGGTAGGCGTTCGGGCCGTTGGGCCGGCCGCGTCCTTCGCGGTTGTAGTAGCCGGGGGTGCACTCGGCGTGGAACCACTCGTGGTCGGGGGCGTCCTCGGCCAGTACGGCGAGCCAGGCGTCCTCGGTCTTCCGGGACGGTTCGATGAGGGCACCCTCGGCTTCGGCGGCCGCGATGAGGGCGGCAGCATGGACGGCCTGCTCGTCAAGAATGTGGGTGAAGTTGACGCTGCTGGCGTTCTGGAGGGGGCCCAGCTGGATCAGGTTCGGGAAGCCGTTGCAGGTGAGGCCGTGGAGTGTGCGCGGGCCCCGTTGCGCCCAGGTGTGCAGCAGCTGGATGCCGCCCCGGCCCTGGACGGGGAGCTTGCCGGAGTGAATGCCGGAGGTCCCGACGCTGAACCCGGTGGCGAAGATCAGGCAGTCCAGTTCGTACGCCGTGCCGCCGACCACTACACCGTGTTCGGTGATGCGCTCGATGCCGTGGGTGTCCGCGGTGTCGACCAGGGTGACGTTGTCGCGGTTGAACGCCGGGTAGTACAGGTCGGAGAACGTGGGGCGCTTGCAGGCGTAGCGGTACCAGGGCTGGAGCTTCCTGGCCGTCTCCGGGTCGGTGACGGTCTGCTCGATGCGGGCGCGCAGCTCGTTCATCTTGGCGGCGTCGGCCACCTCGTAGGCGGCTTCGAAGGTCTTCCGGTCGCCCTGGCGCCGGAAGCTCGGCAGGAGCTTTTCCAGCAGGCCTGCCGAGGCGGTCCACTGGTCAGCCACGAGATCCCTGTCCTCCGGTTCGCCGGAGACGATGCGGAGGTAGTTCTCGCGTCGTTCGTGGGCCCAGCCCTCGCGCTCGGCGCCGACGTCGCCTGCGGTGGTGCGGCGATTGGCCCGCACGTCCACGGTCGAGGGGGTGCGCTGGAAGACGTAGAGGTGTGCGGCGTCCTCGGCCAGCAGTGGAATGACCTGGATGCCGGTGGCGCCGGTGCCGACGACGCCCACCCGCTTGTCCGCGAGGCCGCTCATGCCGCCCTCCGGAGTGCCGCCGGTGTAGGCGTAGTCCCACCGAGAAGTGTGAAAGGTGTGGCCCTTGAAGTCCTCCATGCCGGATATCCCGGGGAGCTTCGGGTCGGTGAGGGTGCCTGTTGCGGTGACGACATACGTGGCCCGGAAGGCGTCACCGCGGTCCGTGGCAACGATCCACATCTCGGAAGTCTCGTCCCAGGTCAGAGCAGTGACCGCGGTGGAAAACAGTGCATCAGGGTAGAGGTCGAACTCGTGCGCGATCCGCATCGCGTGGCGGCGGATCTCGTCACCGGGGGAGTACTTCCACTCCGGTACGTATCCCGTCTCGTCGAGCATCGGCAGGTACACGTGCGCCTCGATGTCGCAGTGGACGCCCGGGTACCGGTTCCAGTACCAGGTGCCCCCGACGTCGCCGCCCTTGTCGACGATCCGGACGCGCTCCACGCCCTGCTGCCGTAGCCGCGCCCCGGCGAGGATGCCACCGAACCCGCCGCCGATCACGGCGACATCGACGGTGTCGTGGAGGGGGTCGCGCTCGGCCGGCCCGTCGGTGTACGGGTCGGCGGCGTAATAGCCGAACTCGGCGTCTGCGTCGCGGTATTGGGCGGCACCGTCGGGGCGGACGCGCCGCTCGCGTTCGAGGCGGTAGCGGTGCCTCAGTGCGGCGAGCTCGTGGGGAGCCGGCGCGTGAGGGGTCGTCATGCGGAGCCTCGATCCTGGTCGGTGGGGCCACCCCGAGCGGGCGGCCGTCCGCTACGGTAGCAACTACCGGACAGTGGTGTCCGGTTGGAGCTCGGCGGTACAGCGAAACTCGGCCAGGACCCGTTCACGCCTCCGGTGCGCTACGTACCCCCTGGCCTTCGGAACCCGCGCAGCGGACAGGAAAGGTGATCACCCATGCAGCGACTTTCGGCCCGATCTTTTGCCGCGCTCGCCACGATCGGCACGCTGGTGCTGACCGGATGCGGTACGGAGAGCGGCGATCCCGAGGTGGCGGCGGCGTCCGCCTCCACGGGCAGGACCATCCGCGCGCAGAAGTTGATGCAGTTGACCCAGGTGCACAGCGAGACCGGGATGACCTTGCTGGAAGGTCCCACGTTCGGCAAGGACGGCGGGCTGTTCGTCGTCGATGTCACCGCGCCGGAGGGCAAGCCCAAGGTCATGCGCGTCGACGTCGGGAAGAAGACATCCCGCGGGGTCCACACCGACGGGCGGGGTGCGTACACCTCGGCGCAGTTCAGCCCGTACGACGGACGGCTCTACCTCAGCGACTTCGCCCACGGCGAGGTCGTGAGCCTGGCCCCCGGGGGCGGCGACAAGCGGACCTTCTTCTCCGGCGAGGTCGACGGAGCGCGGATGAATCCCGATGACATCGCCTTCGATCAGGAGGGCAACCTGTACGTCAGCGATTCACACGGCCTGTCCGAGGGCGAGGCGCACGGACGGGTGGTGAGGATCAGCCGCGACGGCACGACGGCCACCGTTCTGGCCCAGGACCTGGCCGCGCCGAACGGGGTGTCGTTCGACGCGGACCACCGCGGGCTGTGGTTCAGCGAACTCACCGAGAACCGGATCTCCTACCTGCGCCTCGACGCGAAGGGCGAGGTGACCTCCCGGCACACGGCCATCCGCGTCGACGGCGGGATCGCCCAGACCGACTCGATCGCCGTGGACGCGGACGGGAACCTCTACCAGGGGCTGCACGGCCGGGCCGCGATGGCCGTGTACGACCGGTACGGTGAGCGACTGGCGACAGTCGAACTTCCCGCACGGACCGAAGGGCTGGAGTCGGCGACGAACGTGGCCATCACGCCCGGCGGGACCAAGGCGTACATGACGGTGAGTGGTCCGGCCGGGGGATACCTGTACCGCTTCGATGCGCTCGCGGAAGGCATCCCGCAGTCCAACGGCGGCTGACACCCGGCCTCCACTCATCCACCGAAGGCCCGCACCGGTCCCACCTCGACATCGAGCAGCCGCCAGGCGGCCAGCGCCCGGAGTTCCCGCTCCCCGCGGGTGGGGCCGATGACGGCCGCGGAGACCATGGCGACCGCGAGCACGAGGTCGTTCGCGGCACTGAGCCGATGACTGTCGGGCAGATGGCTTCGCAGAGCACGCTCGACGCGCTCGGACAGGACCATGGCATGCGCGCGGATGCCGGAGCGGCTGCCCGCCCGGTCGGCATGCAAAAGACCGATGAAAGCCGCTGACTCCGCAAGGTGCCAGGTCAGCACACCGAGAACATCGGCGAACGTCGCCCCCTCGGCGTCGGCCGCCTGCTCGACCTGCCGCACGTTCTCCTCCAGAACCGCAGCCACCGCGGCGGTCCGGTCCGGGAAGTGCCGGTAGAGAACGCCCTGCCCCACCCCGGCCCTGCGTGCGATCGCGGACAGCGGCGCTTCCAGACCATGCTCAGCGAAGATCTCCCGGGCAGCGGCGACCAGGGCGGCCCGGTTACGGGCGGCTGCCTTCGGCCCGTCGTTCGCGGGTCGCCGCCCTTCCTGCTCGGTGTGCTCCATCACTCCGGCAGCGTACCGGCCGGGCAGTCACGGCCGGCCTTCCCCTGTCCGCGCCGGCGACGAGTACGCGGCAGCCGGGAGGCCGCGCCGGCTTGGGCATCGGACGATCATCGGGGCTCGGACGATGTCTGGAGGCCCCGATCGTCGCCCTGCGGCGCAGTGGGCGCAGTTGGCACGGTGGGGCCAGTACGAGTACATCGCCGAGGCGTCCGGCAGAGGTCCGACGGGGTGCTTTCAGCCGGTGCATTCAGCCGTCACGGAAGGTCGGAACGGCCCCACCAGGCAGGCCGCACCGGCACTCCGTCCACATCGCGTTCCACCGGCGGCGTCGACGACGGAGGCGGCACCGTGTCCGCCGGGTCCGGTTCGGCCTCAGGTGGGGCCACCTCCACCGGCGGTGGAGGAGGGGTGGGTGCGGCGCTGTCGTCCAGCAGTTCCGCCACCGTGAACCGCGTGCTGAACGACTGCCAGGCGCCGTCGATCACCAGAAGGAAGCCATCGCGTTCCCGGAAGAGCCGACGGCGCTTCGGACTTCTAGGGTGCTCCGGCGTATGTATCCGGGCACGCCGCTCCAACTCCTCCAGAGCCTCTTCGCGCGTGCCTTCCGCATGCGTCAGCACGTACGCCTCCGCGTGCTTGCGCTCCCCGACTCCCACGGTCGTCTCGATGACCAGTCCCCAGATCGCCACGCTTCCACCCCTCCCGTTCGAATCAAGGGAGAGCTTAAAGCGTGCTTGCAGATGACGCTGGGGGCAGGTATTTCTCCCGTACGGGCGGGGCGTTGTGGACTGAGAGGTAAGGGGTACGCACCGGTACACGGCCGCGCGAGACGCGGCTGGGCGCTTCGTTCGCGAGACTGACAGGATGATCTATGTAGCTGAGGGGCCCAGCGCCGCAGGAAAAAGCCACTACGTCAGCTCACTGCGGATTCCGAAGGTGGTGTGCGAACTTGACGGGCATCTTCGACCGGATGACGCGGCGTCTCTTGAAGAGACGAGCCGATTCTGGGTGCGCCGTAACGAAGAGAGGTGGGCAGAGGCCGTCCACGACGAGGGTGCGCAGCGTATCGCGGTCTGCGATACCGATCCGCTCAAGCTGCACTACGCATGGACCCTCGCGCGGGCAGGCCTGGACGCCAATGCTGACGCGTTCACCTGCCAGCTGACGCTCGTCCGCGACTCCCTGAAACACAAGGCACTCGGCATCGCCGACCTGGTTGCCTGTGTTGTCCCGTCCGAGTCGGTCCTTCGCACGCACCGGGCTGGTGACGCTACCCGCGCACGCCGGAACTTCGAGCAGCATGTCCTTCTGGCTGCTCCCTTGAAGGAGTGGTATGAAGCCCTGAACGCCGTGGATCCAGGACGCGTCGTGTGGAAGTGGCCCGAGGAACCGCTGTCGGGCAAGAGGCGCGAACGCTATGACTTGGACCTCTTCGACGCCTGGATGGACCGACTTCCCACTGTCTGACGAAGCCGCCCACGTCCAGTGCCGGGCCGCCGAGCTCCTGGGCCGTGGTGTGGGGAAGGCCCCCGGATCAGACTGCGGGGCGACGCAGCACGTCGGTGGGCTCCCAGCCACTCTTCCAAAAGGCCTCAAGCCCTTGCTCGTCGATGAACTGCCGCTCCACCTCGTGGATGGGGTACATCCCCTGGATGTTGATGACGTCGTGCCCCTCGTGTCCCGGAGGGCCGACGTCGATGCCCAGGTAGTCCTCTCTTTCGAGGACCATCGGTGCGTACACGCAGAATGCCGTCATCTGTGACTCGGGCACGATCCGTTCGCCGAAGTCAATGGTGCTGCCGTAGCTGAAGGGGCACGTGCCACGGAGCTGCTCGGCGAGGAAGCCCGCCGCGTGTGCCCAGACCACGTTGGCCGAGTTCACACTGAGACAGAGTTCGGGCGAGCCGGCCTGCCACTCCGGGTGTTCTGCCAACGACAAGCCGTAGGTGAGCGCCGTGAGAAGCCCTTCTGGTAGGCCGTCGTACACGATCTCCGTCACACCACCCAGCCCTTGTCCGGTCGACTGGACCGGGAAGAACCGCGGCTCACGCTCCCCCGGAGAGACGATCAAGATGGGAGAGGTACTTCTCCACGCGACTGGCCATGTCACCAGCCTGCACGATCACCCGCATCCGGGCGCCACCGGGGCATCGTCAGTAGCACTCCGCAACGAGTACGTAGAAGTTGCGCCGGCGCCGTCTCTCGCGAACATTCCCGATCCATCGGTCTCCAACGTCTCGCGCTGGGGATTCGGCCGTGTCCGACAGCGGTCCCGACAGCCGCCGGCTCCGTTCCGGACGGGGCCGGCGGCCTCATTGTGTTGTGTCGGGCAAACGCATGTGCCGACTCCAGGCGGCTGATCGTGCTTGATCGAGAAACCCGACGATGGCCTGCCCACGGGAACTGGCATCGGCGCCGACATCGGCACCGGCACACAGACCGTCTGTGGGAGGAAGACCGGCCTACGGCAACCGCTTCTTGCCGTGGTGTCCGCTCTGGGTGTGTGTGCGGAGGGGCGGTCAGGCCCCTTGCCGCAGCGGGCCGATGAGGGTTCCGGTGGCAACCTTCAGCGTGCCCTGGGCGAAGGACGTGCCGGGGATCTGCCCGTCCGGGGTCTGGAGCGTGAAGGACGCCTCGTCCGCGGAGACCTGGCGGGCGTCGTTGGGGACCTGGATGTCGAAGTGCACCGGGTGGCCGGGGCCGAACGTCACCGCGGAGTGCTGGTCGCCGTAGCGGCCGGCGGTGAGCCGAGTCTGCGAGCCGTGGTCGGAGAACCGCACGTCGGTCGGCGAACCGGCCAGTTCGCAGGGGTCGTACCCGCGCGGCGCGATCAGCGTGACGCGGTAGTGGTGGTGTCCAGCGCTGGCGGGCGCATCGGTGATCTTCGCCGTGTGATTGGCCGGACGGCATGCGGAGGGGGCAGTGCCGCTTTCCGCCGCCGGGGAAGCCTGTGCGACTGTGGGGGCCGCGGCGGCCAGCAGCATGGCGATGAGGGTGATGGCGGTCCTGCGGTTGACATGCATGAGCACTCCTTGCCTTGCTCGATGGCCCCGCGGCTGTTCTCCGCCGGAGCCATGGTCGGTCTGATCTGTGCCCTGTCTCGCTCGCCGGGAATGTCCCAGGATCGTCACGGCCATGATGGCCACCACCACACATCGGTGCCGGGCCGGCGACGGCCTGGGACGCCCGCGCCCGCCGGCCGCCGCCTCCTGCGCCCCGGGGCAGGAGGCTGTCGTCCGCCCCGGGGCCCGCCTCGGTTCGGGGCGCTGGAAGGCCGCCGACCTGTCCGGTTGCGGTACGTGGTACGCCGCGCCCATCGACGGGATGGCCCCCGGCCTTCGGCGGAAGGGCCTCGTCGGACCGACGACCCTTGGGCGGGTCTGCCCGACCGGTCCGGCAACGGCGTACGGTCTCGCGCGCGGCGAAGAAGGTGGCGGGAGCCTCCGGGTTTCGAGCCGGGCAGACACCCGCGATCCGGCCGGATTCGAGCTGAGTGGACATCTGCGATCCGACCGGATTCGAGCCGACCTGAGCAGCGAACCGCCCGTGAACGGCCGGGCCATCCGCGGACCGGCGTGTGCTGATTCGAACCACGTGCCCGCTTGAACCGGCGTGCGCGGCGCACCGGCGTGCACGGCGCACTGGAATCGCCGAGGCAACACCGTTGGGACTCCGCGCGCCCTACCGGTGGTCACGGACCCTGGCAATGATGAGCCGACCGCAAGGGATCCAGGCGACACCGATTGCCCACCTGCCTCTCGGCCAGGTGGACATCGGTGGAAGGAGTCCACATTGTTGCTTCTCATCTCCCCGGACAGCGTCGAGGAAGCCCTCGACTGCGCGAAGGCGGCGGACCACCTCGACATCGTCGATGTCAAGAAGCCCGACGAGGGCTCGCTCGGCGCGAACTTCCCGTGGGTCATCAAGGAGATCCGTGGCGCGGTCCCGGCGGACAAGCCGGTGTCCGCCACTGTGGGCGACGTCCCGTACAAGCCGGGCACGGTGGCCCAGGCGGCGCTCGGTGCGGCCGTCTCCGGAGCCACGTACATCAAGGTCGGCCTCTACGGATGCACGACGCCCGAACAGGCCATCGACGTCATGCGGGGAGTCGTCCGGGCGGTCAAGGACTACCGGACGGACGCGTTCGTCGTTGCCTCGGGTTACGCCGACGCCCACCGGATCGGTAGCGTCAACCCACTCGCACTGCCCGACATCGCCCTCCGCTCCGGTGCTGACGCGGCCATGCTCGACACCGCGGTCAAGGACGGGACCAGGCTGTTCGACCACGTACCGCCGGAGGTCTGCGCGGAGTTCGTCCGTCGGGCCCACGAGGCCGGGCTGCTCGCCGCACTCGCGGGCAGTGTGAAGGTGGGAGACCTCGGCACGCTGACCCGCATCGGCACGGACATCGTGGGGGTGCGCGGAGCGGTCTGCGAGGGGGGCGACCGCACCACCGGAAGGATTCAGCCGCAGTTGGTGGCAGCCTTCCGGGCGGAGATGGACCGGCATGCCCGGGAACACACGGCTGCCGCCACCACGACGAGTTGACCGCGGCATGGCGACAGGCCGGCCCCATCAGGCATCGCCCGGCACCGTCGGCGGCCGCTTCGCGATCCTCGATCCGGCGACGGGCGAGGCTTTCGAGGAGGCCCCCGACCAGCAGCCGGACGAGTTGGACGCCGTTGTCGGCCGAGCCCACGAGGCCTGGCGCGACTGGCGGACCGACCGCAGCGCCCGCGCCACCGCCCTGCTCGCGGCAGCTGACGCCACGCAGGCTGCCGGGGCGGAGCTCGCTTCCCTGCTCACCCGTGAACAGGGCAAACCCCTGTCCGAGTCGTACGCGGAGATCGCCCGCACGGCGGCCCGCCTGCGCTACTTCGCCGAACTGGCCCCCGAGCCCCGGCCCATCACTGACGGCCGCCCGGTACGCAGCGAGATCCGCTGGCGACCGCTCGGGCCCGTTGCCGCGATCGTCCCGTGGAACTTCCCCCTCCAACTGGCGTCGGCGAAGCTGGCGCCGGCGCTCGCCGCAGGCAACACGGTGGTGCTCAAGCCCTCGCCCTTCACGCCCCTCGCCACACGGCTGCTGGGATCCGTCATCTCCACCGCCCTCCCCGAGGGCGTACTCACGATCATCACTGGTCAGGAACCCCTCGGGGCCCGCCTGGTCTCCCATCCGGGGATTCGCCACGTGACCTTCACCGGTTCGGTTCCCACCGGACGGGCCGTCGCGGCAGGCGCGGCGGCGTCGCTCGGCCGCGTCACACTGGAGCTGGGCGGCAATGATGCCGCCATCCTGCTGGAGGACGTCGATGTGGAGCGGATCGCGGACCGGCTGTTCTGGGCGGCGTTCCGCAACTGTGGGCAGGTCTGCATGGCGGTCAAGCGCGTCTACGCGCCGGCCCGGCTCTACTCCGACGTTGTCGAGGCCCTCGCGCAGCGCGCGAAGACCA
Source organism: Streptomyces sp. NPDC007164 (assembly GCF_040634135.1). Classification (NCBI taxonomy): domain Bacteria; kingdom Bacillati; phylum Actinomycetota; class Actinomycetes; order Kitasatosporales; family Streptomycetaceae; genus Streptomyces; species Streptomyces sp. NPDC007164. Next base: position 21,922 of record NZ_JBEYFB010000064.1, on the reverse strand, counting down.
CGGTCGTCGGATCCGGCCACGACCCTGGCACACAGCTGGGTCCGGTCAACAACATCCCCCAACTGGCCCGGGTCGAGCGCTACACGGCCCGAGCCCTGGCGGACGGCGCCCGAGCCGCGGCCGGTGGCCACCGGCTGGACCGACCGGGTTACTTCCATGCCCCGACGATTCTCGCCGATGTCCCGTCCCACAGTCCGGTGGTGACGGACGAGCAGTTCGGTCCGGTTCTGCCGGTGCTGCCGTACCGGAGCCTCGACGAAGCCGTCGAGGCTGCCAACGACACCGGCTTCGGGCTGGGCGGCTCGGTATGGGGGACCGATCTCGACCGGGCCGAAGCGGTGGCCGACCGGCTGGAGTGCGGGACGGCGTGGATCAACCACCACGCCGAACTGTCCCTCGCCCAGCCCTTCGCGGGCATCAAGGAGAGCGGCGTCGGCGTCGCGGGCGGGCCCTGGGGGCTCTACGGGAACCTCAGACCGTTCGTCGTGCACCGCCCGGAGGAGGCATGACGATGAGGTTCGGCGCGGCCGTACTGCGCTCGTACGAGAGCCGATTCGCTGTCGAGGAGGTGATCCTGAACAGGGGACCGGCCGATGGCGAGATCCTGGTCAGGATCGCGGGCTGCGGGATGTGCCGCACCGATCTCGCGGTCCGGCACTCGGCGGGCCGCTCACCGTTGCCGGCGGTTCTCGGTCACGAGGGGGCCGGGGTCGTGGTGGAGACGGGTGGCCCGCACACCGGCCTGAGCAACGGCGACCACGTCGTGCTGAGCTTCGACTCCTGCGGACACTGCCGGAACTGTATGAACGCAGCCCCCGCCCACTGCGACTCCTTCGCCTCGCTCAACCTCTTCGGCGGGCGCAAGGAGAAGGTCGCGCGGTTCACCGACGCGGCCGGGGACGAACTGGCCCCTCGGTGGTTCGGCCAGTCCTCCTTCGCCGAGTACGCGGTGGTCCCGGCCCGCAATGCCGTCCGGGCCGACCCCTCGCTGCCCATCGAACTGCTCGGGCCGCTCGGCTGTGGATTCCTCACCGGCGCCGGAGCGGTCTTCAACTCCTTCGGCACCGGGCCCGGCGACACCATCGCGGTTCTCGGCGCGGGAGCGGTGGGCCTGGCCGCGGTGATGGCGGCCACCGCCTCCGGAGCGGTGACCGTGGCTGTCGACCGGACCCCCGAACGGCTGGCTCTCGCCGAACGGTTCGGAGCGATCCCGCTGCCTGCCGCATCGGCCGACCTGCCCGGCCGGATCCGACGACTGACCGACGGCGGCGCACAGTACGCACTCGACACAACGGCCTCCGTCCAACTGATCAACGACGCGCTGCGGGCCCTGCGCCCGACCGGTCACCTCGGCCTGGTGGCACGGCTCCGTACCGCGCTGCCGCTCGAACCGGGGACTTTGGACCGGGGCAGGAGGATCTCCCACATCTGCGAGGGGGACGCGGTGCCGGGACTGATGATTCCGCGGCTGACCGAGCTGTGGCAGGCCGGGCGTTTTCCCTTCGACGAGCTGATTCGTACGTACCCACTCGCCGACATCAACGACGCCGAACGCGACTGCGACGCGGGCAGTGTGGTCAAACCCGTCCTGATTCCGGAGGGGTAGGAGCCGTTGATGATCGCGCCACCTGATGCCTCTGTCCAGCCGGTGGCCGCAGAACTGCACGCTGTCGGGCGCTCTCCGAGGCACAGGATGCCCGGAGCAGTGGTGTCGTGCGCCCACCGTTGATCCATCATCCGCATTCTCGTTGTTCATGGTCTGGGCCTGTCCAAAGGAGGAACACGTGATCGGCACAACGTCTCGGAACACCGGAGTGGAGGGCGTGGGAGGAGGTGTCGGCCTGACGGCTCTGCTGGTCGCCGCGGCACGGGCGATCGAGACCCACCGCCACGACACACTCGCACGGGACATCTACGCGGAGCACTTCGTACTCGCCGCACCGGCGTCCGCCGACTGGCCGGTCCGGATACAACAGGTTCCGGACGGCGACGCCAACCCACTGTGGGGCCGGTTCGCGCGCTACTTCGGTCTGCGGACGAGAGTCCTCGACGACTTTCTTCTCCGATCCGTACACACGGGTGGCGCCCGGCAAGTGGTCCTGCTCGGGGCGGGGTTGGATTCGCGGGCGTACCGACTCGACTGGCCTCCGGGCTGCGTGGTCTTCGAGATCGACAGAGAAGGCGTGCTGGCGTTCAAGCACAAGGTGCTCGACGGACTGTCGGCCACTCCGAAGGCGGCGCGCACACCCATCCCGATCGATCTGCGCGCCGACTGGGTCGCCGCGCTGACAGACGCCGGGTTCGATACGGACACACCGAGCGTCTGGCTGGCAGAGGGGCTGTTGTTCTACCTGCCGGCCGCCGCCGAGACGGACCTCATCGACACGGTGGACCGGTTGAGTACGGGAGGAAGCGCGCTGGCGTACGAGGTCAAGCTCGACAAGGACCTGCTGGAATACCGCGACAGCCCGCTCTACACCGCGACGGCGCATCAGATCGGCATCGACCTGCTCAACCTGTTCGACAGAGACCCGCGGCCCGACTCCGCGGGTCACCTGGCGAGCAGGGGCTGGGACACATCGGTTCGGACCCCCTTCGACTTCACCCGCAGACACGGACGCGGCCCACTGCCCGAGCAGAACGACGCGTTGGCTGGCAACCGGTGGGTATTCGCGAACAAGCCCGGACGGTGACGCGGCCGTCGGACGACCGGACCGCCGCCGATCGTGCTCCTCCGGCCCGCCGGCCCACGAACCAGCGCTCCTCCTGACGGCCACACACTGGTGAACGACGAGGGGCCGTCTGCCACGGTCATCGCCTCAGCTGCCGACAGAAAGGGGGCGACCGGCCAGGGGGCGGCCGGCCACGCGGAGTACGGGTGCCCCGGCGAGCCGGCCGAACCGATGAGCGGAGATACCGGCATCCGGTCCGGTTGAGAGAACCTGGCTATTAGGTTGGTACTCATGATTGCTCTGTATCCGCGCGTACTCGCCGGGAACTATCCGGCCGTCTTCGCTTTCTACGATGCCGTCCTGCCCGAGCTGACGGGATATGCGCTCGCGCACGGTGACTCGGCGTCCGGGTACGCCAGTTGGGACGCGGCTGAGGGGGCGACCGCGTTCGCCGTGATCCAGCGGGATGCGTTCGTCGGCGAGGTTCCGTCGGCTCCTGAAGAGGGTGGTGCGACCTTCGTCGTGCCCGTCGCGGACGCGGCGGCGATGGACGCGGCGGTCGCGCTGTGCCGACGGCATGGTGCGGTCCTGGTGGCACCGGCCCGGGATCTGCCGGGTTGGGGGCTGCGGGCGGCGCACCTGCGCGACCCGGACGGGAATCTTCTGGAGATCCAGACGTACTGAGTGCCGTTCGGCGGTCCGATCGGTGACTCCGTCACTCCGAGCCGTAGTACAGCCGGAAGAACTCCTCCATCGCCGCGTCGACGCCGGCGCGGTCACCGGTGGCGAGCAGGTCGAGCAGCAGACCGCGGACGGTGGCGAGTCCCAGCCTGGCGCGGTTCCGGGCCACGACAGGGTCTGTACCCGCGGCGACCTCGGCGGCCACGAGCGGCTCCAGCCAGTCGTTCACGAACCCGTCGAGGACCGGGAGGGCCTCGGGCCGGCCCCGCAGCGCGTGCCCGCAGATTTCGAAGAAGAGCCGCTCCTGACCGGCCAGCTGAGGATCCGTCAGCTGCTGCCAGAGGAGCCTCGCGGTATTGGACGGCGAGAGGCCGGGTTCCAGGCGGAACCGGGAAAGCAGATCGCGCTGGCGCTGCTCCGACGTCCGGACGATCTCGACGAGCAGAGCTTCCTTCGAGCCGAAATAGTGGATCAGCATGCGGTGGCTGACGCCGATCGCGGCGCCCAGGCCGCGCAGGCTGAGGTCTGCGAAGCCATGTGCCGCGACGTAGTCGACGGCCGCGTTCACCAGTTGAGAGCGCCGGTCCCCGTCGGCGCCGGGTGCGGACTTTTCCCCAGCATGTGAGCCGTCCATATTCACCACGTCGCGAGTGTACCAATTGGTACATGTGTTGTGTACCGTGTGGTACATGAAGTCTGTTACCGTGTCGGTCGACGTACCGCAGACTCCCGAGCAGGTCTACGACTTTCTCGATGTCATGGCTCACCATGTGCGATTCACCGACCACTACCTGTCCGGATGGAGCTACAGCGGACCCGACCAGGGCATCGGATCGTGCGCCACGGTCACAGCCACCCTGGGCGGCAAGAAGACCGACGTCACTATCGAGGTAGTCGAGGCCGACCCGCCGCGGTGCATCGTCGAGCGGAACGTCAGCGCGGCCGGCCGACGGCTGGCCCGCGGCACCTACACCATCGAACCGCTGCGGGCCGGCGGAAGTCACGTGTCGTTCACGTACGCCTGGGCGCGCGCCCCGCTCGCCGACCGTCTGCTGGCGCCCGTCGTTCGGGCCACGATGCGGCGCGCCAACCGTACGGTCATGCGTCGCCTGGCCACCGAGTTGGCACGCCACGTGTCCGCTGCCGAATCCTGACGTCGGTACCATGCCGATCGGCTCAGCCTGGAGAACGGCAGCGGCCGCGAGCGGGTCCTCACCACCCTTCGACAGCGCGGTCAAGGCGGGGGAGAGACACCGCCGTCTCCGGCGTAGACCGCACCGCACGGCAGGGGTCGCCCGCATCCTCCTCTGCCGCCATCGCGACCTGCTCGAACACATCCACCATTGACCAGCTCCAGCGCCGCGTCACCCCGCTGGAACAGGAGCCCGAGGACGAGCAGGACACACCCGACGAGCGAACCGAGGAGCTCGAAGCGTCCCGGACAGCCAACCGCGAACTCACCCGAGCCCTGAACCACTGCCGATGTGCGGCACCTCCACGGCGGCGACCGCCCGGCTCCTCGTCCTACCGTTCACGCCAGGTGTAGGGGGCGACGGCGGTGGTGTCGATGTCGGTGTCGGGCCAGCGGCGGCGCAGCAGGTCCGCCGTGGACCGGCACCAGGCCGCCAGGTGGGGGAGCACCCGATGCACCTCGGCGGTGCGGGCTCCGGATTCCAGCAGGCTCACCATCTGGGTACGGGAGTCGTCGCCAGGGCCGCGCGCGTCCAGCGTCGTGAGCCGGTCGGCGCGCGTCATCACCCACACCATGGAAGCCGCGGCCAGGCCGAAGCCGAACAGCCGGTCGTCCTCGGCCTCGGGAACCGTCCGGGCAAGGGCTCGGCGGAACGCCTCGACCTGGCCGGGCCCCGATACTCCCAACCAGTTCGGACCCGGGACCGTGAAGCAGGCCGCGGCGGTGAGGGCGTGGCGGAAGCCCGCCCCCTCGAAGTCGATCAGCTTGCCGCCGCCCGGCCCGGTCAGGAAGTTGTGCGACTCGGAGTCGCCGTTGGTCAGGGCCAGGAATGGTCCGGGATCCGCCAGTTCGGCCACGGCCGCTTCCAGATCGCGCTCCGCGGCTGCGGGCAGTGGGACGCCGAAGGCGGCGGCCCGGGCGAGCCCGCTCCGCCAGAGGCCGATGTGAGCGTGTTCCCAGTCGCCCAGCCGGTCAGCGCCGGTGCCCAGGGCCGTGCGGCGGGCGTTGAACAGCGCGGCACGGCCGACGGATGCGGCGGCCAGCTCGCCCATCGAGGTGGCGAAGGCGGTCAGTTCGGCGTCCAGTGCCGGGGTGTGGCCCTCCTGGTGCAGCAGTTCGGCCAGTTCAGTGCGCGGGTACAAGTCCTCCAGCACAAGCATGCGGGAGTCCGGTGCGGCGGCGTGCAGGTCCGGTGCGAGGTCGAGGCGGAGATCGTCGGCGATGAAGGCGAGCGCGGCGTGCTCGCACCGGGTCAGCTCCTCGGCGGAGCGGAGGCCGTATCCCTCGGGGCGGAGACACTTCACGACGACCGTCTCGGGGGGTCCGGTCGCCCCCGCCAGGTGGGCGCGCAGCACCCAGGGACGGTGCAGCGGCTCGATGCGCTCGACAGTGGTCGGGGCGCCGACAGAGGCCGTGAGCAGTGCCTCGATTTCGGCGGATGCAGGAACGGCGGCGTCCAGAGGTGGGAGCATCGGGGGATCCTCGCACGGCCGGGCCAGGAACAGGTGGAATTCCGTGCCGAGGGGCGTTCCGCAGCTCAACGCCATCGCCATGTAACTCGGGCCAGGCACGATCCTGGACGGGGAGGCGGTGATCCGGCGGAACGGCCCGACTGGACTTCGCGGAAGCGCGGTCACGGGCCCGCGTCGTCCGTGCCCCGGCCCACGTGCCCCAGCCCCCATGCCCTGGCAGTCGGGCAACCGGCCCCCGGGGCGCATGTGACGCCAGCGGAGCCATCTGTTCCTGCACCGCAGTGCCGCCACCGAGACGGATAGGGTCCTGCGAATGGACATCACAGACCTGACGCCTCTGGAACGTCGCATCTGGCGGGCGTTCCCGCATGGAACAGCGGTTGATGTCCGCTCGGACGAGGGGGATGACCCCGCGACCTTTCGGAGCGTGGATCGGGATGTTCGGGCCGAGGTCGTCCGGGCCCTCCTTCTGGGAGGCTCATCCGAACCGGTGAGGCGCCTGCTCTGCGCGTCGCCGGAGCGAGGATCATAGGCGTCCTCGACCTTCAGGACGTGGCGAGACACCACCCGGTCCGCCCGACCTCATGCCACCTCCAGGATTCCCTGGAGCTCGACGGGGCGCAGACCCGTCAACTCGACCTCAGTGGTTCCCACCTCTCCGCTCTGGCGGCCATGTCCCTTCGCGTCGACGGCGCGCTCTGGCTCACGGGCTGTCAGATATCGGGGAGCGTCCGGCTGAGCAACACTGAGATCTCCAGCGGGATCTTCCTGGAGGGCGCACGCCTCGGGTCTGGTCGCGGATGGGCATTCCAACTCGATCATGCCTACATGGGCGCAGATGTCCGGGCACCCCGCCCGGTGGCACTGGGTGGGCTCCACCTCGGCACGGCCCGTGTCGAAGGGGCCGTGGATTTGGAAGAAGCCCGGATCGAGAACGCGGACGGCGACGCCCTCGACGCCGCGCGGCTCACCGTCGGGACTGTCCTCAACGCGGGTGGCCATACTGCTGAGGGCCGGGCCAGGCTCACCGGCGCCAGGTCACGGGCTGGATCTCCTTCATCGAAGCCGAGCTCAGCAACCCGGGCGGCGTCGCACTGGGCATCAGCAGCTGCGAAGCCACACAGCTGACGCTGCGGGATGCCCAACCGGTCTCCGGTGACGCCAGACTGCACTACTCCACCTTCAAGATCATCGAGACGGAGCCACAGGTCTGGCCTGCCACGGTACGGCTGGAAGGACTGACGTACGAGGCACTCACTCCGCGCCGTCCCGCCGCGGACCGACTCGCCTTGCTGCAGCGTGACGCGGACGGCTTCGTCCCGCACAGCTACGAGCAGCTCGCGGCCTGCTGCCGGCGTGTCGTGTTCCGCGACGCGGCGCCCCACGGCGCGGGCTACCTGCCGGTCACCGAGATCGCGCAGCGCCTGCGGGTCCGCGGCCGGGGCGGCACGCTGCTGCAGCCCGGTATCGACCTGCTGCACCGGGCGGACGACTTCCCGCCGGGCGCCCCGATCCTGGTCATCACGGACGGTGAGTGTGACGTGCTGCGGATCAGGACGGAGCACGCCTGTCTGCTGCCCCGCGGCGGGCGGCTGCCGTTCACGGCCCGAGGGCCGCTGTTCCATGTGAGTTGAAGTGGGATGCGGTCGGACGCGAAACGCACCACAGCTCGCTCCCGGGCGCGCACATCAGCTTGCCGAGCGCAACGCGCACAGTATCCGGAACGGCAACCCGACGCCGAGCCGCACCGGACAGGTTCCTGGAACAGGTGAGGGTGTCGACCGCCGGAGTGCCGGCCGTGAACGAGTGCTTGGTGTCGCCGTCGCCCTGATCGCTCTGGCCTTCGCCCGGGAGTGCGCCGTCTGACCTGGGCGGGCCGTCTGCTCCTCATCGGTCTCCTGCCCTGCCCGGTCACCACAGGCCTCGCGATCGGGCCCTGGCTCTACGTCGGCTGAGACCGCGAAGTCGTCCCGGAGGACAGCACAGGAAGACAGCAGGGGCGAGGAACACACAGGGAAAGGGCCGTCGCGACGGTCACGCGGGATCGTCGCGCACTGCTCGGCCTTCGAGAGCGTCTCGCGCTGCCCCTGACACAGCGAACCAACCCGGCCTGACCTCGGTCAGTACGCCATCCAGCGCCTCGACCGCTGCGCGCAGGTCCTCCGCCGCGGGATCAACAGGAGTCGGCAGACTCCGGCCGAAGAGGCGAAGACGCCAGAAGTCGAAGATCTCCGTCCCATCCGCGGCGAAGTCCACATCGATGTCGATCCCGTCCGGGCTTGCCAGTCGACAACCCACCCCGTGCACCGCGTACGAGTAGCCACCGGCCTCGCCGCGGCGGCTGATCTCGCCCGAGTGAACAAGCGCGAGCAGGTCCGCCAGTCGATGCAGTGAGGGTACGGACATCCGAACCGTGGTGCGGGCAGCGCCGAGAGCGCCGACGAAGCCGAGCACCAGGTCCCGTGCCGCCAGCACCTGGTCGACTGACACATCCTCGTTCCCGGACTGCCGCAACACACCCTCCGGGTCACTGTCGGATGATCTGGGGCGGGATTCTTGCACGAGTTCGGCCCGCCGTGCCAGAGAAATCCCCTGTAGCAAGAACGGTGATCGTGCACACGGCGAGATGCCGCGGAGGACGCCTCCGCACCAGCGGACGACGAGCGCGGTGTCGCAACGCCTGACGCATCGCCAGGTACACAGCGGGACAGATCAGCGGCGGGTACGCCGCCCTCGTCGTCGGAATATCGGCGCCCATGCTGCTCACTCAACTCGGCCGCATCGAGACGGTGAATCAGCTAGTGACGGGCGAACGGCAGCCCGCTGACACCGAGGGTGCCGGTGTCCCCTCCACCGAGCCTGCCGCCGCTGATGCAGTTGAGCGAGGCCACGCGGCCGGCTCCGACGCCACGCGAGCGCCGGGTGCTGTGGCCGCGGCTTCGCCGTCTGTGCAGCCGCCCCGACGGCCACAACGGCCGGCGCCCTCCGCGGAACCGGTGAGGCCCTCCGCTCCGCCAGGAGGGCTGCCGTCACACATGCGACCGAGGGCCTCGCCGAGGCGACCTGCCACAGTCACGGACCCGCGTACGCAGGAGCCCACGTCCGGCGAACTCCCTGCGGACCGAGCGCAACTCCCGGACACCACGCGCGCCGGAGACACCCGTATCTCTTCCGACTCGACCGAGGGCTCGGGGTCCGGGCTCGATGGCCAAGGCGCGCCACCATGGCGGCAGGGGCCACCGATCGGGGAGGAGGGGCTTTGAACAGTGCCCGGAACCTGCTGAACGAGGACCGGCCCGAGTACGAGCGAATCCTCGACGAGGCACTGCGTCACGCCCATGAACGACCGGATCTGGCCGCGGTCGGCGAGCGACTCAACGCCGACCAGTTGCGCGCCATGGCCCTGAACGCCACTGCTTTCATCACCGCGACCGCGGCCACCGAGTACGAGCAGTACGTCCGGGCCCGCGAAGAACTGCGTGGCTCGGCGCACATGTATCCGTCCACCGGCTCCGCGCCCACCCCCGCTGTGTCCGCGGTACCCGCATCCGGACTCGGCACGACGGCTGTCGATCACCACGGCCCGGCAACGCTGAAGCGCCGGTTCGGCGCCGCTGTCCTGGGTGCCGGACGACCGGGCGGCCGCCCGGTCGGCGACGGTGTCGCTCCGCATCGGTGGGCCGGGATGTCCTTCGGTCGCCGTCTGCTGGCAGCGCTGCTCGGCCTGCGGGTACGCCCGGACGTACCGGCGGCGGCAAGGGTGCGGGCCCCCGCTCCTGCACGGACCGCCGGACGCGACACGCCGGCTCCGGAGACGGCCTTGGAGGCCTCCGCACCTGGCGTGCTTGTCGTCTTCGCCGTTCTGGCGCCGTTGATGGCGGGCAGCGGCGCGGCGCTCCTTCTGCTGGCCGGCCACATCCTGAAGATGCTCGATCCACCGCCGTGGTTCGCACACTCCATGATCAGTGTGGGATGGGTTTTCGCGGCGTTCACCGCGGTCGCCATTCTCGTCTCCGCTGTCGGTCTTCTCATCACGGCTCTGCGAAACGGCTCGACATCACTGATGGCCGACGAGCGGGGCGAAGAAATGTCGGAGGACGTGGCACGCGCCAGAGAGGCATGGCGGCATGCCCTGCTGGAACGCGGCATCCTGCCGTTCCTGCGCGACGCCCTCGCCGACCCCGGCACCGTGCCCTCGGCGCGCACCACGTACCGTCCGGTCGTCGCGCACCACGTACCGTCCGGTCGGCGCGCACCACGTACCGTCCGGTCGGCCGCATCCCGGCAATCGGCTACAGCAGGCCGGACTTCTCCAGCCCGGAAGACGGTCCAGCCACCACGTCCGGGCCGACGTTCGCCGGCCCCGACTTCACCACTCAGGAGCGCGGGGGCCCGGAACCCCGGCCGGAGTGACACGCCGGAGTCAGTCCTGAGTCGGTCCGTTCGGCCGGGGTGGTGGACAAGATCTCCGGCCGACGCGCGGCACTGGAACCGGCCGCACTTCCAGGACGCCTTCTCTGGACGACAGCGACCCCGCCGCCCCGTCGCTCCACCGCCCCGGCGGTTCTGCGGGCAGGAAGGTGAACACCGGCCGGGACAGGAGCTGCCCGATCCCGTCCACCGAGCGACCGCCGAGAGCGCGATGCGGTGTGCCCATGAACTGGTCAAGGAGCGACAAGCCCGTGAACGAGAGTCCGGCATTCCCGGCGATCGAAGATGTCGTCGAGTTGCGGCCGCACACCACGGCGAGCCTCGAACCGCTGCTGCGCTGGAAGAACGACGTCGAGATCCGGAGGTCTTCGCCGACAACCCGCGCTCGTGCGACTGCTGAAGGACGTGGGCCTCGTGCGCGAGGGGGCCATACGCGAGAGCATCCACCGCGACGGGCAGCGCGTCGACGAGTCCGTCTTCGGGATGCTGCGACACGAGTGGCCCGGGCGGCGGAAGTGACCAGGACCGGGATCGGCCTCTCCGGCCACGTTGCCCGCCCGGGGCCACCGGGACGACGACGTCTGCCGGGGCGTCTCGAACGTCGAGTACGGCGGTACTGCCCGCCGACGAACGATCCCGGCGTGCATGTACGGCACGCACCTGCCTACGTCGCGATCCAGCTCACCTGGTTCGCCGCGGCCGCCTTCCTCGGCCTCCTCACCTTCCGTCACCGCACCCGCAACGCGCTCCCAAGACGCCCTGCGGCCACCTTCCGAAAAGCCGGAGCACACCGTGAGCCGGCGGGACCGCCAACCGGCCGATGCGCATCCTGATGAATGTCCAGGAATCGACGACCAGATCACAAGTCACCGAGACAGCGCCGGATCTGGGCGGCGCAGGGGGACTGACGCTTCGAGCAGGAGGCGCTGGATTGTGGTGATGGTGCGGGCCCCGCGGCTCAGTGCCTTGGCTCCCCGCGTGCGCAGCAGCTCTGGGGAGCGGCCGCTGCTGTCGGCGAAGGACTGCAAGGCAACGCCTTCCTACGAGAGCGCGCGCCTGCCTACGACGGCAGTTTCACAACATCGGCCCCCACGTCTGCTCCTGCTTCGTGGGCGGATGGGGAACGGACGCGATGGCGTGGGCCGCCGACGCGGCCGAACTCCTCCCGGAGTCCGAGTTCCCGCACAAGATGCACTCGACCCCCCTTCCTGGCAGGCGGCAACGTCGTCGGGCGGGCCCTGACCTCAGTTCGGCGACACCACTGACGGCCACCGCGGCCCTGCCGAGAAGACGATCGAGTCCGCGTCGGACATCCAACCGGCGTTCATCCAGGGCTCATTGACTGTGGTCGTGCGCCGCTGCTGTAATCCACTCGCCCCGAAAATCGACGTTCCGCATGGCAGAACAATGAGAGGGTGGAATCGGATGAAGCTGGGCAGGGTTTCGGCGGTCGCGGCAATCGCGGCCGCGACACTCATCGGGAGTGCGGCGTCTCCCGCAATGGCCGCGACCTGGACACGGACGGCCGACTATCAGCGGTGGACTGGGCTCAATGCGCTTGAGCGCGGGCAGGGCGTGGCGACGGACGGGACGCATTTCTACTATGCCGGGCCCGGCGGGATGGTGAAGGCCACAGTCGCCAACGACTCGGAGGTCGCATCATCGGTGGCCCCGATTCCATGGGCGCTGAGCGGGACGTACGGCAGCGATCACATAGGGGACGTGGAGTACTACGGCGGCTATGTGATCGCGCCGATCGAGGACGGTGACCGTGGCTACCAGCATCCGCTGCTGGCGCTGTACAACGCGAGTGACCTGAGCTACACGGGTCGCTATGTGCAACTGCCTCTTGCGCAGATGCCGGGCGGGGTGCCGTGGGTTGCTGTGGACGCTGCCGCGGGACTGGTCTACACCTCGCCATGGGATCAGGATGCCGCGAAGGGCACGAACAAACTGGTCGCCTACAGCCTGAAGGACCTGCTGAGCCTTCCGGCCGGTTCGACACTTCCTGTGGTGAGGACCGTGACACTGCCACAGCCCCTGAGCAGGATCCAGGGTGCCGCGATGTGGCAGGGCAGGCTCTATGCCTCCGTGGACGACTCGGCGAAGTCGGTTCACTCGATCGACGTCAGCACCGGTCAGGTTGCCTACGAGTTCCATCAGGACGTCGAGTCCGGAGACGAGGTTCAGGGGATCGCCGCCTGGGACTTCGGTCCGTCGGGCGGGCAACTGCACATCGTCAATGTGGGATCGGGCTGGAAGTCGATCTTCCTCTATCTGCAGCACTACACCCCGACCGGCTGAACCGTCACGGCATCAGGCATTCATCGACGAGCAGGACGGCGTCCTCTATCCGGCATTCGCGGACGAGCAGCGGGCCGAAGGGCCGGCGGGCGGGTCGGCGCCGGGGCTGCCTTCGGGGCGGCTCCGGCTCGATCGCGAGATCGAGGTGTCGTTCGGCCCAGGTCACGTGCTCGCCCGCGTACGCCGGGCCGTCCCGATCCGGACCCGGCGCGGAATCCCACCGAACGCCTGCCGATGATCCCGCCACCGGCCACAACGATCGTTGCCGACCGGCGGGAACGACCGCAGCCGTTCACGCTCGGCACCACTCGGATCACCCCGCCCCGTGCCTGCATCCGCGATTCGAACGCGGAGTGGTCGCATGACCTGCCGGCATGTGTGCGCACCCATGGACACGTCGGCCCTTCTCCCTGCGCACGGGCGCAGCTCACGCACATTGGTCGTTCCCGCTGAACAATCTGTCCAGATGCAGATCGATCGCGATGAGCGCGTCCTGCGACCCGATCACCTCCAGTTCGATCAGGGGGGCGAAACCGGTGAGGGCGAGAAGCAGGTTGGTCTCGATCGCCGGATCGCGGTCCGAGCCGATATGCCCGTCCGCGACGGCACGGCGTACCAACTGCTCCACGAGGGCCCGTCCTTGGACGAGGCCGCGGCGCGCCTGCTCGTGGACGGCCTCGTCGTGCAGCGCCTCCAGGACGTAGGCGGCACTCATCCGGCTGGTCGCGCGGGCGTCGGCATGCAGGGGAAGCATTTCCGCGAGCGTCAGCCGCAGCACGTCACGAGGGTGCGGACGGTCGCCGAGCTTCTTGAGCCCCTGGTCGACGCGCAGCGACGTCTGCTCGGACGCGAAGTCCATGGCGAAGGAGAGCATGGCGGCCCGGGTGGAGAAATAGTGCTGCAGTTGCCCGAGGGAGATGCCCGCCTCCTGCGCCACCACTCGCATCGTCAGATGCGCGACGCCGCGCTGCTCCACCACCCGCCACAGCGCGCGGGCGATCGCTTCGCGGCGTCCGCGGTGATCCACCTGTTTCGGCATCGCCGGCCCTTCCCTCGCGCTCCGGAGCCTTTCCAATACGGTTGACATAATACACGTGACCTATAACCCTGGGGTCATGCCTGGACAACTGCCTGCACAGCCAAGAGTGCGTACCACGGAAGGTGTCGTGCAGGGGCGCCTGCGGCAGGGACACGCAGTGTTCCGCGGCATCCCCTACGCCCGGCCCCCGGTGGGAGCGTTCCGCTTCGCCGCGCCGGCCCCGCCACAGCGCTGGGAGGGTACGAGGCAAGCGGCGGAGTTCGGCCCCGTGGTGCCGCTGTCGCTGCCGGTCGACACGGGCCCGCCGCAGGGCACGGACTGGCTGACGCTCAACGTCGGCACTCCGGATCCGGGCGCGGCAGGACTGCCGGTCGTGGTGTGGATCCCCGTTGGTGGCTACATCTCGGCGGTGTCGAGCGACCCGATGTACGACCCGGCAGCGCTGGCCGGGGAGGGACTCGTCGTGGTGACCATCAACTGCCGTGTGGGAGCGGAGGGGTTCGCGTTCCTCGACGACGCGCCGCCCAATCGCGGCTTCCTCGACCAGATCGCGGCGTTGGAGTGGGTGCAGCGGAACATCGCCGCCTTCGGAGGCGACCCCGACCGGATCACCGTTGCCGGACAGTCTGCCGGGGCAGGGTCGGTCGCCGCACTCCTTACGATGGAGTCGGCGCGCGGCCTGTTCCGGCGGGCCATCGCCCACTCGGTGCCGGGGCTGTACAGCACCCCCGCGCTGGCCCGGCAGGTCACCGCCGCGTTCGCGGACCGGCTCGGCGCTGCGGCCCCCACCGCTGCGGCCCTGCGCGACATCGATCCATGGCACCTGGCCGCAGAGCTCACCTCCTTCAACGCAGACCTCCACGCACACCGGGAGAGCTGGGGACGGCTCACGGAGACCGGCACCGCCCTGTGCCCCGTCGTCGACGGGGAGGTTCTCCCCGAAACGCCCTGGTCCGCGCTGACCGGCGCGCGCGTGAGTGGCACCGAGCTGCTCGTCGGCCACACCCGGGACGAATTCCGGCTGTTCAGCGTCATGAGTGGACGGCAGGGCACCTTCACCGAGCGGGACGCCTGCGCAGCCCTGGAACTGCTCGCCCCGCAGCCGGACGGCGCGGAGGCGTACCGTGCCGCGTTTCCACAGGCCGGCCCGGAGGAGCTGGTGGAGGCGGTGTACTCCGACGCACTTTTCCGCATGCCGTCGCAGCAGTTGGCCGAGGCGAACGTCGCAGCCGGCGGCACCTCGTACCTTTTCGAACTGCGCTGGACCGCCCCGGCCCTCGACGGTGCCCTGGGCGCCTGCCACAGCCTCGACGTTCCGTTGGCGTTCGGCACGCTGGACAGCCCCATCAGCGTACAGCTCATCGGCGACGAGCCCACCCCCGAGGCTGTTGCGCTCTCCCATGAAATCAAGGAGGCATGGATCCGCTTCGTCACCACCGGCGACGCGGGCTGGGCCGCCTACCGGCCCGACCAGCAACTCACCCGCGTCCTGGACGCCGAGTCGGAGACCCTGCCCTACCCTGAACAGGCTTCCCGCCGGATCTGGGAAGGCTGCTGCCCCGCCCCCTTCGATCTTCCGTGAGTGGCCTGCGATCTCCCGTGGGGGCCTGCGCGTGATCAGCACCGTGGACGTCGACCTAATTATCGGCCTGGCCGTCGGCAAGGGCGAACACCACGCCACCGCCGTCACACCGGCCGGGAAGAAGGCGCTCGACAAGCGCCTGCCCCACACCGAACCCAAGCTCCGCGACGCAGTCGACGAACCGGCCTCGAAGGGGCGGCGAGGACGAGACGATCGCCGAACTGGAGACGACCGTCGACTTCGACGACGACCTGGCGGGCGGGGCCACCCGAGCCGATGGCCGAACGGCTGGTCGGGGACATCTGCGCCACCCTGGTCGAACAGACCGTCGTCGTTCCGCGCGACGGGGCGGCCGCGTTGATCGTCCCGCGCCCCGCCTCGGCCGTTTCGAAGAACGCGCCTTCCTTCAACGGCTGTTCCAGGTAGGTGCTCCAGTGAGTTGATGGCGCCCGCCACCGGCCGGTGCACAGTGTTGTTGTACTTCAGGGGCAACTGGGCGTGGGGTTGTGCAGTGCCATGGATCGCGGATCGCGGATCGAGTAGCCCGTCGCAGACGACGCGAGGGCGTCACACAAGCCAGTGGACTGGGCGGGCTTGATCGCTTCGGAGGGGTACGGCAGCCGTCCAGGAGAGCTGGTCGACGAAGCAGTGGCGCAGATACCCATGGTGCCCCGTCGTCCCCTGAGCGCCTCTGCAGGACGACGGGGCAGGGAACTGCTGCTGCCGCCGCTGGCGGCCGTCCGAGACTGATGCCCGGTGGCATGCGATAGCTTGCCCACCATGACCGAACTGGGATCTGTCGCCTGGCCACCCGCCCCGATCAAGACCGAGCGGCTGGTACTGCGTGAGCCCGGGGCCCGGGACCGTGCGGCGGTCATCGAACTGCTGGCCTCACCAGAAGTGGGCAACTACCTCGGTGGCCCCCAGCCGCGTGACGAGCTCGAACGTGAGATGCCCGGGGTACCCAGCCGGCGCCCCGGCCGCTTCATAGTCGATCTCGATGGAGCGATGATCGGCCAGATCACGCTCTACAGAGAAACAGGGCACCTTCGCCAGGCTGCCGGGAAGGCGGAGCTCGGATACCTGTTCCTGCCGGATGCATGGGGATGCGGATACGCCGCCGAGGCGGGCGCCGCAGCACTCGACTGGTTCGCCGACGCGTTTCCCAGCGAGCAGGTGGTGCTTGCCACCCAGACTGCCAACGTCCGCTCGATGCGCCTCGCTGCGAAGCTGGGATTCATCGAGGTGGAGCGGTACGAGGCCTACGGGGCCGAGCAGTGGTTCGGCATGTGGTCCCCGGTCACGCCGTCCGATTGAGCTCGTGCGGCCCGGTGGGTTCGCTGCAGGTGGACGTGCCGGCGTACAAGGGCTGCAAGGGCGTTGTGCAAGTCATCCTCGTCAGCAGCTTCTTCGCCGGCCTCACCACCCCGAGACCGCGGGCAGGACACGGTTGCGCCGCCATCCGCCGGCTCACGCCGTTGTTTCAGTTCGGTGACGGGGCGGGAGCGGCTCGGTGAGGGGCCGTACGTTGTATCGACATGAGACCCCGTATCGCCGTGATCGGCAGCGGCCCTGCCGGCCTTACCTTCGCCCGCGTCCTGCACCGTCATGGTCACGCTGTCACTGTCCTCGAACGAGACTCCGCCCGCGACGCCCGTCCTGCGGGCGGCACGCTGGACCTCCATGAGGGGATGGGCCAGTTGGCGGTGGAGAAGGCGGGGGTGCTGGCGGAGTTCCAGGCCTTGTCCCGTCCCGAGGGTCAGGCCATGCGCATCCTGGACACGGACGGGACCGTCCTCCGCGACTGGCAGCCTCGTCCGGGTGAGCGGGCCAATCCCGAGATCGACCGGGGGCAACTCCGTGACCTGTTGCTCGGGCCTCTGGACGTCCAGTGGGGGCGGGGCGTGACGGAGGTGGTGCCGGAGAGCCGGGACGGCGTGCTGGTTCACTTCGCGGACGGGCGGCAGGAGACGTTCGACCTCGTGATCGGTGCGGACGGTGCCTGGTCCCGAGTCCGCCCGGCGGTCTCGTCCGTGACGCCGCAGTACACCGGCGTTACCCTGATCGAGACCTCCCTGGACGACATCGACACCCGCCACCCCGATCTCGCCCGGCTGGTCGGCGACGGCTCCGTGGCTGTGTACGGCGTGAACCGCGCGCTCGTCGCCCAGCGCAACAGTGGCGGCCACGTCAAGGTGTACGCCCAGTTCCGCGTGGAGCTGGACTGGTACCCGAACCCGGACCGGCACACCGGCCTGGACCGGCACACCGGCCTGGACCGGCACACCGGCCTGGACCAGCGCGCAGGCCTGGACCAGCGCGCGGGCCTGAACCAGGCCGACGCCGAGGCCGTGCGATCGAGCCTGCTGGCCTTGTTCGACGGCTGGGCCGCTCCCGTCCTCGACCTACTCCGCCACGGCACAGCTTTCCTCCACCGCCCCCTCTACGCCCTTCCCGTGTCCCACACCTGGGCCCACGTCCCCGGGGTGACGCTGCTGGGCGACGCCGCCCACCTGATGCCCCCGTTGGGGGCGGGCGCGAACCTCGCGATGCTGGAAGGCGCCGAACTCGCCGAGTCCATCGTCGCCGCCCCCGGCCCTGGAGATCTGGACAAGGCCGTCCGCGCCTTCGAGGAACAGATGTGGGCACGGGCCGGCAGGTGGGCGCACATCACGATGGCTGGACTGGAACGCCTCGTGAGCCCGAATCCCTCCGAAGCCCTCGCACTCTTCGACGAGGTCCAGCCTTCCTGACCGCCAAGCGCGAGAGCATGGCCCGGATCGTCGGTTCCTTGGGGCCGTCCCCACCCTTGCCGCCCGACTCAACGCCTCGTGCGGCCCGGAGCGCCCACCACGGGCTGACCCAAGGCCCCGGCGACATCCCTGGGCCCCTGAACGGGGACTGGCGCAGCGTCAGAAGACGGACTCGCCTTCAGCCGTCGAGCCGCAATGTGCTCACGGTCAAGGTCGAGCACCGTCCGAACGCAGTCCGGCCGCCGGGCGAGGACACCAAGGCCGTGACCGCGGAACGGCCCGGGGCCTGCTCACCGCGGTCCGGTCGAGCATGGCCGGATCTGTCATCGGCCTGTTTCCCCGGCCTGCCCTGTACGGGAGGCTGTGGCGACCACGGACAGCAGCCCGGCCGGCAGAACGGAGCATGTGATGGCCGAGGTACGGGAAAACGAAGCGGGGGAGCCCGCTCAGCGCACGATGACTCCGTTCGACGACATCTACGACCAGACCGATCCCCGCGCCTTCTTCCGGGAACTCGGCGCGTTCGGCTACAGGACACCGCATCACGCCCAGCGCATCTTCCGCCGCCTGGCAGCGCTCCGGCTGCGGGCCCCGGGGGATGCGGTGTTGGATCTGTGCTGTTCCTACGGCATCAACGCAGCCCTGCTCAACCACGACCTGACCCTGGACGACTTGTACGCCCACTACGCTTCGCCGCGGGTAGCGGCCTTGACCACGGAGGAACTGGCCGAGCACGACAGGTCCTTCTTCCGGGCCCGCCGCCGGCGGGACGCAGTCCCGGTGATCGGCCTCGACATCGCGCCCAATGCCATCGCCTACGCACGAGCGGTCGGTCTGCTCGACGACGGATTCGCCGAGAATCTGGAGACCGCCCCGCCGACCCGAGACCTGCTCGACGCAGCCCGGAGTACCCGACTCATCACCGTCACGGGTGGCGCCAGCTTCCTGTCCCGGGCCACATTCCAGCCACTCCTGGACACTGCCCGCACACTGCCGTGGGTCGCCGCCTTTGTCCTGCGTACCGGCTCCTACGCGCCCATCGCCGAGTACTTGGCCGGTCACGGCCTGACCACCGAGACGTACACCGGGCACACCTTCGTCCAACGCCGCTTCACCGGCGCTGCCGAGCAGCAGTACGCCATCGACGCGGTGACCGCCCAGGGGCAGGACCCGGAGGGCAAGGAATCGGCGGGTCATTTCCACACCACACTGCATCTCGCGCGTCCCGCGGCCGATGCCGGCACGCCCTCGCTCGACGAACTCGTCGCCCGGTGAATACTCCCGCTCACGCGCTGCGCTGCTCTTCCCTCACCAGCGGATTCCGGGTTTATCGAGGTCGGCCCGGCGTTGTTCGGTGAGTCCGGCGGTGCGCTTGCGCACGTTGTTGGGCCATGTGCCAAGCTTGATCACCACAGCCGCCTCGACTGCTGTGCCCGGCACCTGAAGCTGACCCACCGTCCGAGACCCTTGCCCTGCACGACGACGAAGTCGCCCGCGCTCGATGGCAGCGTCCTCTCGACCTGGACATGCCGCTGGACGAGACGGAAGCACCGCTGCCACCCCGTTCCCCGTACCGGGAACCACTCCGGATCGACCGGATCCAACTCGTCCCGCCGCTCGGTCATCTCCCCGACCGCCGACGCGCGCGGCAGGGGGCAGCCGCGGCGGAGCCGCAGGAACTGGTCGTAGTGAGCGACCGGCGGCAGAGGCCGCTCGTCGGGTGGCAGGTGCGTCCGGATGGCAGCGGGCAGTGGGGCGATACTTCTTCGGCTTCCTGCTGATGGTTCTGGGGCCTCAGCAGAGGCGGCCTCAACAGCGGCTGCTCGGCCGCGAAGTACTCGCCGATCGTGCGAGTGTGGGACCGGATCCGGCGGGCGTGACTGCGTTCCCCCATACACCCCAGCGTGCGGCTGCCCGACCTGCCGGAAACCTTCGCCCCCGAACCGGTGCCCGCCAGCCCCAGACCACTGCTGAAGCACGTATAGCGAGTCCTTCCCAACTGAGCGGTGGCTGCCCACGGCGGCCAAGGCCGACACCGCCGCCGGCCACTTGCGCTGATTACCGGACCGATCGGAGCCGAGCCGATGCCACAGGCCTCACGTACAGCGCGCCGCGCGGGAGACCTGTCTACTGGTCTCCCAGCTTCGGGTGGTCATCGGCGAGACACACTCCGTCGACTACCACCCTGTTGCCCATGCAGGACACCAGCCCGGGGAGATTGCGAAGAGCTCCACGCGTCGTGCTTCGGTCTCGGTCGTCGCCGCGGCCGCCGAGGGTATGGGAAGCCCCGCGGCATGGAGTTGCGCGTGCTGCCGCCCTGCGTGCCACCGCGCAGCCGTTCTTCGCCCAGACCCCGACTGGATGCCCGTCCCACACCGCAGTGGCCGGGGGCAGTATCTGGCACCCCGGGCCCGCTGAGCCGTGGTGCCCCGGCAGGCCCGGCCGGGGCACCACGCGGTGTGCGGCTGCTACCAGGCGATGTTGCCGCAGTAGGGAGTGGTTTGACCGAGGGTCTGGTTCACGACGCAGACCCGCGCTCCGGCCCCGCGACCGTTCCAATGGAAGCCGGTGGACCGCTTGTTGAGCTGGGCCTCGTAGACCTTGGAGATCTGCTTGTAGTGAGGGTAGGTGTCCGCGCGTTCCAGCCACATGGCGCACCGGGCTCCCCACGATTGGACCAGGGCTTGCACATACCCGTCGGAGGACCGACGGTTCAGCCAGCCCTTGCAGGAACCGGAGGTGACGTCCTTGCCGGGGATATACACCACGGACTGGGCCCCCACCCCCTCCTTGTCGGACGTGCCGGCCGGTGCGGCCCCGGCCGTGGTTGGCGAGGCCAGCAGCGAGCTGACGCCCAGGACCGCGGACACGGTGAAGAGACCGAGTCGACTGCGAGCTGTCGTGTTGTGCATGGGGATTCTTCCTCCCGGTGGTCGGGGCGGTGCGGGGCGGGTAGCCCCGTCCGCTGTGCTTCCCTGAGCGTGCGGGCCGGGCCCATCTCCCGGCCACCGAAGCCGGTGTGCCTGAGACATCGTGGGATTCCCACGCCGGTGACCTGTGAGGATGTCCGAGGGGAGGACAAAGCTGTGGGACGACGCGGAATGCCATGCGTGACCGGAGCCGATGACGTCGACGCGGCGTCCGCGACTGTGTTCGCGCCGCTTCATGTCTCCTTCTTCGGGCAGCGACCGGAAGCCATCTGCTGAGCAGGGTGACCCGCGTGGAATATGGTCGAACCGCGTTCGTGGTTCCTCCCCGATTCCTGCCTGCGGCTTCCTGCTGATCTACCCAGCGCAGGAAGGCGGGTTGCGCTGCGTCAGGCCCGCCGGTTCAGCCGCGGACGCCTCTTGCGTCTTGCGGACATCCTCGGCATCTCCGTCAGCCGCAGCACGGTACTTCGACTGGTTGATGCGATGCCTGACCCTCAACCGCCGTCACTACATGTGGCGAGTATCGACGAGTACGTGATGCGCAAAGGCCGCGTCTACGGGACTGTGTTGGTTTACGTCGAGACCCGCAGGCCTGCCGAGTGACCTGGACCGCGTGGTCTCCGAGCCGTCCGAACTCGCCGAGCTGTGGGCCGAAGCCGCGAAGGATCGAAGTGGCGCCAGGACATCACCCGCCTGCGCGAGATCCTTGACCCTCCGGCCCCGCCACAAGAGGAAGCCCTCTTCGAGGTCTAACTGATCACTTACAGTTAGCTTGTATTTAAACCTTTGCCTTTGGTTAGTTGGGCGGGCTGGCCACGGGTTTTGCTGTTCGCCGGACAGCGGAGCGGCCTTTGCTTGATCATGTG